>JAZNNT010000069.1:0-8127 GCA_045580405.1 Clostridia bacterium | reverse complement strand
CAAACACCAAAGCCGACTGTTACCCCTGCTCCTACCCAGGCTCCTATGGCAGAACCCACCGATTATACATACACAACCCAGGAAATTCTGCAGATTTCCGGCTACCGTGAGGATGCCATCAAAGGTGAAATCAAAACTGCCTGGGATGAAAGTCAGACAAATGCTGCCTTCTATGCAAAAATGCGTTGTAACAACGGCGGACTGGGCGATTACATCGATTGCGAAATTTCTTTGGTTGAAGTGATTTCTACCCAAGCGGACGGATTTACCGGCTATTTTGATGTGGCAATGAACGGCAGCTTAAGACACAACCGTATCAAAGGGACTGTTTTGGTAGACGGTGCAAAATTATCGCTTCACACCGAAGAATATGACTACAAACTGATTGCCAACCTTCCCGGCGAAGACGAATCTAAACTCATTACCTATTACGGATTGCAGACAGTCAAATATAACGGCGAAAAAGCCACCGGCATGTTTATTTTAGAATATAACAATGACCGCACCAAAATCACCTTAGACGGTAATTTCAAAGCAGGAGAACAAACCTACACCATAGAGGTAAACGAAGTTTCCGCCATAACCGATAACCAAATCGAAGGAGTTTTTTCTGTCCTTTGTGACGGAGAAACCGTGGTAAACCACGCAAAAGGAACCATCAAAGAATTATCTGCACCCCTGGGTGACGTGATGAATGTAGAAATTGAAGGATTCTCTACCCTGACTCTTCGGGTTGTGGAAATCGGCTACTAATCCCATAAAAAGTAAAAAATGCAGAAAGAACCCAATCCGTTTGGATTTGGGTTCTTTCTGCATAAGGAAATTTATTAAGGAGAGAAAGAGCGTTTTGCGCTCTTTCCTTCTAAGGAAGGGGCTTAGTTTTCGGGAGGAAGGGGTTTATCTTCCTGCAGCACCAACGGAACTTTTATGGTGTCTGTTCCACGGATGACGGTTAACACAACCGTGTCACCTGCCACATGCTTTTCTTTTTCTTGATTCAATTCGTCCACGGTTTTCACCTTCACGCCGTCAACTTCTGTGATAACATCTCCCGTTTTGATTCCTGCACGCTCTGCTGCAGAATAGGGGGAAGTTTCTACCACATAAATGCCAACAGGAATATCGTAATACATAGAATCCTGCTCGCTCACATTTCTGCCCGCAATACCGATAACGGGACGTCCTTTTACATAACCGTTGGCAATTAAATCGTCAATAATGGGTTTTGCTTCGTCAATGGGGATAGCAAAGCCGATACCTTCCACACCGGAAGCAGACATTTTCACAGAGTTGATTCCGATGACTTCACCGTAATTATTCACCAAAGCACCGCCGGAGTTTCCGGGATTGATGGCTGCATCAGTCTGAATTAAGTTAAATTCCCGATCATCCACAGTGATAGAACGGTTCAATGCGCTGATATATCCACCGGTTACACTGCCTGCAAGCTCGTTGCCCAAAGGGTTTCCGATGGCAATTGCCAATTCACCTACCTGAAGCTCTGAGGAATTTCCCAAGGTTGCAACAGGGAAATTTTCGCCCTCAATTTTAATCACAGCCAAATCGGTTCTGGCATCTGCGCCGATTAAAACCGCCTGGTATTCTTCACCGTCATTTAAGGTAACAGCAATTTCCGAGGCGCCCTCAATCACGTGATTATTGGTAACAATATAGCCGTCATTTGAAATAATAATACCGGAGCCTGAGCCACTTGCCAAGGCAGAAGAACCAAAAATGGTCTGCCGCTGCACCACGGTGTTCACCCCTACAACCGCAGGACCGACTTTTCGGGAGATTTCCACCACGCTTAACAGTTTCTTTTCGCCGCCTTCCGGCGCCCCTGCCTGTTCAGCATTTAATGCCGGATTGGGAGGAGTCAGATGGGAGCCTGATGCAGACTGCGTTTTCTGAATCTGCCGCTCAATCAGTTTGGGTAATGCTAAAAATGTGGCCAACGAAGTGACACAAGTTCCCACAACAAATGCCAAAAGCAATGCAAGAAATCTTGTTCCCTTTTTCTTGGGAGACTCCGTTTTATCTGCAGATGCATTTGATTGTGAAGCACATTCTTCCCTATGGACGGTTTCGCTCTGTTCCGGTTGGTCTTCCGTTACCGGCTCTGTTTCATCGAAAATAATATGTTCCTGCGAGGATTTCGCTTCCACAGATTCATCTGCCAAACAATTTTCTGCTTGAGACTCTGCTAAAGCATCAACAGATTTTGCCTCGGAAATTTCTTCCGTGGAGGTGTTCTGTTCGGGAATCCGGGTTTGGGGTTCCTGATTCTCAGAGTTATATTGATCGTAATTCATATTGAATAGATTCCTTTCGTCTTTCGTAGCTACATCTTAACAAAGGTTTGTGAATAGTCTGTGAAATATCATTGAAGTTTATGTGATATTTTCACCATAAAAAAATGAAAACTTCGCACAATCTACATAAACATGGTATAAAATGGCAATATTACCAATAAATCAACAAAAGGAGCAATGAAGCCATGGGCTTTCTCAGAAGATTATTATACAAACTTTCCGATTTTATGCAGGGACGCTACGGAATGGACGGTCTATATATCCCCATTCTGATTGTATCCTGTGCTTTCACTTTACTTGGCACCTTGTGCAATTCCCTGTTACTTCGGCTGATAGGTTCACTTCTTTTAATCTGGCTGGTATTTCGTGCCCTCTCCAAAAACCATTCTGCCCGAAGACGGGAGCTTTATGCATACTATAATATCAAAAATAAAGTGGTTGCTTTTTTTCACAAATCTGCTGCCAAAGCCGCAAAACAAAAAAACAAACGCTATCTGAAATGTCCTAAATGCAAAGCAAAGCTGAGTGTTCCCAAAGGAATCGGCAAAATCAGAATCACCTGCACTGTTTGCAAACACCAATTTGAAAAAAAGGTATAATCTTTTGTCCGTCAAAAATCATTTTGGCGGACTTTTTTGTATGAAATATTCCATATTTTCCAAAACTATAGGAAATTGTGTTTTCTTTCTCTTGACAAAAAACGAGGAATCAAGTATACTATAATTAGTGAAATTTGCGCCAATATCCGGCAAAATAAAGCTGTTTTTTTATAGCAGCAGAATGGAGACGATTTATGGAACAAAACAACAAATTTCAACCCTACGTCCCGGCTGATCGTGTTACCCCGGAATTAACGGTAACATCCATCATCATCGGTGTACTCTTGGCAATTATCTTTGGTGCAGCAAACGCATATCTTGGTCTTCGTGTTGGTATGACCGTTTCCGCATCCATTCCCGCAGCAGTTATTTCTATGGGAATTATCCGTATTTTAATGCGGAAGAACTCCATTTTGGAAAGCAACATCGTGCAAACCATCGGTTCTGCAGGGGAATCCGTGGCAGCAGGTGCAATCTTCACCCTGCCTGCTCTGTTTATCTGGGCAGCTGACCCAAGCTACAACATTAGTCAGCCCGGTATTTTGGAAATCACCTTAATCGCCATGATTGGCGGTTTACTGGGTGTATTCTTTATGATTCCCTTAAGAAATGCCTTAATCGTGAAAGAACACGGCGTGCTTCCTTATCCGGAAGGAACTGCCTGTGCAGAAGTGCTTTTGGCAGGGGAAGAAGGCGGTGCCAACGCTTCCTCCGTATTTGCAGGGATGGGTATTGCAGCCTTCTTTAAATTTGTGATTGACGGTTTAAAAGCGGTTCCCGGCGAGGTGGCTTTAAAGATCAAAGGCTTTGCAGGAGAAATCGGAACTCAGATCTATCCTGCAGTATTAAGCGTTGGTTACATTTGCGGACCGAAGATTTCTTCCTATATGTTCGCAGGCGGACTGTTAAGCTGGTTGGTTTTAATTCCCATGATTGTAACCTTCGGACAGGGTATTATCCTGTATCCCGGCACCCAGCCTATTGGTGAATTGTTTGCAACCGGTGGTGCCTCCGCAATCTGGAGCTCTTACATCCGTTATATTGGTGCAGGCGCATTGGCAGCAGGCGGTATTATCAGTTTAATTAAATCCTTACCCTTAATCGTGCGTACCTTCCGTGATTCTATGGCAAGCTTAGGCACGAAAAACACCGGTAGCGCACTCCGTACCGAACAGGATCTTCCCATGTCTGTGGTGCTCATTGCCGTTGCCATTTTAACCTTAGCAGTATGGCTGGTACCTGCAATTCCCGTATCTCTTCTCGGTGCAGTCATCGTGGTGGTGTTCGGTTTCTTCTTTGCAGCAGTATCCTCCCGTATGGTTGGCTTGGTCGGAAGCTCCAACAACCCGGTTTCCGGTATGGCAATTGCAACTCTGCTGTTTTCCACCCTCATCTTAAAAGCAACCGGTGAATCCGGATCTTCCGGAATGGTAGCTGCCATTTCTATCGGTTCTATTATCTGTATTGTTGCTGCAATCTCCGGTGATACCTCTCAGGACTTAAAAACCGGTTACCTCTTAGGCTCCACTCCCAAAAAACAGCAAATCGGTGAAATTTTAGGGGTTGTGGCATCTGCGCTGGCAATTGGCGGTACCTTGTATCTGTTGAATACTGCTTGGGGCTACGGTTCCCAGGAACTTCCCGCTCCTCAGGCAATGCTGATGAAAATGATTACCGAAGGCGTTATGAATGCACAGCTTCCCTGGAATCTGGTAATCATTGGTGCTATCATTGCCGTGATTGTGGAAATTATCAAAATTCCCGTTCTGCCCTTTGCCATCGGTATGTATCTGCCTGTTCACTTAAACGCTTGTATTATGGTTGGCGGTATCATCCGCTTCTTAGTTGAAAAATCCAAAAAAGAAGAAAAGCAAAAAGAAGCTGCAGTAAACAACGGTATTCTTTACTGCTCCGGTATGATTGCAGGGGAAGGCTTAGTAGGAATCCTGCTGGCTGTGATTGCAATCTTCGGCTGGGACAAGTTTATCAATGTTGGCGCAATGCTGAATCTGCCGGAAGCTCTTTCCCAATGGTTAAGCGTTGGTCTGTTTGTTGTAATCATTCTGCTGGTATTCGTATTCTCTGCCTGGAAAAAGCAGAAATCCAACCAGCAGTAAATCATAGAATCATATGAAGAAAAAAGTAATCAATCAAAACTATCTGGATAACATCCCCGTGGTGAGTGAAAAAATCTCTTTCACCGAAAATGATGACGGCATTGTCACCTTAGCAGTGGAAAATACGGGTATGATGAACCGGATTGCACAAAAGCTTTTTAAAAAACCGAAAACCTCCTATATTCATTTGGATGAGTTGGGAAGCTTTATCTGGAAACTGATTGACGGGGAAACCCCTATTTTAGAAATGGGAGACCCCGTAAAAGAAAAGTTTGGCGAAGATGCCGAACCTCTTTATCCACGACTTGCCAAGTATATTTCGATTTTGGAAAGCTACGGTTTTATCACTTTGAAATAAACTGGATAAACAAAAACACCGCAAAGATAATCTTTGCGGTGTTTTTTTCTTCATTAATTTTTTCAATCTGTAAGGCGCAGAGAAAAGGATGAAAAATGGAGAAACCGAACCCGAAGGGGTTATCCGAAGCCGTACCGAGTGTACGGCGAGTGATGAGGTTCATCCATTTTACGCCTTTTATCAAGCCGTCTATTTTAACACTTCGCGGATTGCCTTATCAAATGCCGCTTTCTTTTCCAAAGCCTCTTCATTCGTCTTACCCTTTGTCATAATATACGCCTTAATTTTGGGTTCCGTACCGGAGGGGCGGAAGGAAAGCAAGGTACCGTCTTCCAATTCATAGCTTAACACATTGGAGGGCGGGAATGCTAATGCCATTTCTTCACCGGTGAGCAGATTTTTGGTGGTTGCCACGCTGTAATCATTTGCCAAAACGGTTTTTACTCCTGCAAATTCGGTGGGCACATTGGCACGAAGCCCTGCCATTAAGCTCTTGATTTTTTCAATCCCTGCCATACCCTCGTGGGTGATGGAAACCAACCCTTCACGGTAGTAGCCGTATTTTTCATACAATTCGGTCTGCACATCCTTTAATGTCTTGCCCTGTGCTTTATAGAAGGCAGCTGCTTCACATAAAAGCATACAAGCATTTACGGCGTCCTTATCTCTTGCATGCGTACCGGATAAGTAGCCAAAGCTTTCTTCAAAACCGAATAAATAAGTATGTTTGCCGGTTTCTTCAAACAGTTTAATCTGTTCACCGATAAATTTGAAGCCGGTATACACGTTGATGACTTCAATGGGGTAATCCTTTTGAAATTCGTAAATCATATTGGTGGTTACGATGGTTTTGATAACCGCACCGTTTTCGGGCAGTTTATTTTGTTTCTTTAAACCGTCTAAAATGTAATTGACAATCAGCACACCAATCTGGTTCCCGTTTAAGATTTCGTAGTCTCCCGACGCGGTTTTTAAAAGAATCCCCACACGATCGGAATCAGGGTCGGTGCCGATAATAATATCCGCATCCTCTTTTTTTGCATAACCTAATGCAAGGGTAAAGCCTTCGGAATCTTCCGGATTGGGAGATTTCACGGTGGGGAATGCACCGTCTGGCAATTCCTGTTCTTTTACCACGGTAAGATGTTTTAAGCCCATTCTTCCCAACACTTCTCGTACGGGAATATTGCCGGAGCCGTGGAAGGGAGTGTAAACCACCCGTAAATCAGAATTTTTTAACACATCGGGATTTACCGATAAATTCATTACTGCTTTGTAGTATGCTTCGTCCACGGATTCTGGCATCCACTCAATCAATCCTTTTGCCATTCCTTCTTCAAAAGGCATTTTCTGAACTCCATGGAAGAGGTCTACCTGCTTCATTTCCTGATAAACCACATCAGCTTCTTCGGGAGGCAGCTGACCGCCGTCGGACCAGTATGCTTTGTAGCCATTGTATTTTGCAGGATTATGGGATGCGGTAATTACGATCCCTGCGGTGGTATTCATTTCCCTAATCGCAAAGGACAGCATGGGAGTGGGTCGAAGAGACGGGAATAGGTACACCTTAATGCCGTTTGCCGCCAACACCATGGCAGATTCTTTGGCAAAGGTATCGGAAAAATGACGGGAGTCATAGCCAATAGCTACGCCTTTTTTCATAGCGTCTGCCCCGTTTTTCACAATCAGATTAGCCAACCCCTGGGTTGCCTGACAAACGGTATACACATTCATCCCGTTGGTCCCTGCACGAAGGATTCCGCGGATACCGCCTGTTCCGAACTCCATAGAAGTGGAAAAACGCTCTGCAATTTCTTCTTCATTTCCTTTGATTGCTAAAAGCTCATTTTTTAAGGATTCCTCCAGCTGGGGATAATCCAACCAGGTTTGATACTGTTGTAATGCTGTCATAACGGCTTCGTCTCCTTTTTTGTTATTTTCCTGCGGCACTAAGTAACGCCTGCACTTCATTGGGATTTAATTTACGGATGCGACCGGTTTTTAACGAGCCAAGCTCAATGGGACCGATCTGCACTCTTTTTAGGTCAATTACATGATGGCCAACCGCCTCAAACATTTTTCTGACCTGACGGTTTCTGCCTTCCGAAATAGTGATTTCTACCACACATTTATCTTTAAAAATTTCCGACATAAACACTTCTGCAGGTGCAGTTTTTTTTCGATCAATCACCACACCGCGCTTTAGTTTCTGAATATTATCCTCCGAAACCTTTCCGTTTACCACTGCAATGTATTTTTTCCGGATTTGGTTTTTAGGGTGCGTAACGGTGTTCACAAACTCACCGTCATTGGATAAAATCAGAAGACCTTCGGTGTTGTAATCTAACCGCCCCGCAGGATAAATCCGTTCCTTCACCTCGTCACCGACCAAATCCAACACACAGGGACGGTCGAATTGATCTTTCACGGTAGTCACATAGCCCTTCGGCTTATTAAGTATATAGTATACCTTTTTTTCCATAGCGGAAATTTCTTTTCCCGAAACCTCCACCAAATCGCCGTCCTGCATCTGGTATCCTAATTCTAAAAGAATCTGACCGTTTACCTTCACTTCCCCTTTTACAATCAGCTCTTCCGCTTTTCTGCGGGAGCAGATGCCTGCATCGGCAATATATTTCTGTATTCTCACTTAGGTTATTCTCCTTTGGCATCAGCCGTCCTTTGATTGGGGCGGCTTTAAATAGCTTTGGTACAAGTTGATATGGTCATTCCAGTCATCC
>JAZNNT010000068.1:0-19747 GCA_045580405.1 Clostridia bacterium | reverse complement strand
TGGCAGACGAATTTATTGAAAAACTGCCGGAAGGCTACGAAACGGTGATCGGGGAACGTGGCGTTACTCTGTCAGGCGGACAGAAACAACGTCTTGCCTTGGCCCGTGCTATTCTGAAGAATCCTTCTATTTTGGTGTTGGATGATACCACTTCGGCATTGGACTCTGAAACTGAAGAAAAAATTCAGGAAGCACTTCGTACCAACTGTACGGACAAAACTGTGTTTATTATTTCTCAAAAAATTTCTTCCGTGAAAGATTGTGATATGATTTTGGTGTTAAAAGACGGAGAATTGATTCAAAGAGGAACCCACGAAGAGCTTCTTCTGAAAAAACAAGGGTATTACTATGATGTGTATGTGCATCAGTACGGAGGTGATATCCATGGCTAAAATCAATCGGTTTCATCAGGATGAAGACTTAAAAATCAAGTTTGGCAAAAAAGAGTGGGGCATTGTTGGAAAATATGTCCGTAAGTATTGGTGGGAACTGTTACTTACCATATTGGTGATTGCCATTGGAGTGCTTTCCTCCACTGTGGTTCCCTACATTATGAAAATTGTGTTTGACGATGCCATCGTCAATAAAAATTTTCAACTGTTATATACCTGTGGCGGTGTGCTTGCTGCGATGGTTGTGTTAAACATTTTAGTATCCAGATTCCGGATGAAACACTTAATTAGTGTGGGGCAATCTATTATTTTCGATATCCGAAAAGACTTGTTTGCTCACATTCAAAAGCTTCCCTTTGTATTCTTTGATACCAGACCCCACGGAAAAATTTTAATCCGTGTGACAAACTATATAAACTCCTTAGCGGATTTATTTTCCAATATTATTGCCAATGCGGTGCTGGATGTGTTGTCCTTGGTGGCAGTAGTCAGCTTTATGTTTGCAATCAATGTGAAGCTTACTTTGGTTGCACTTTGCGGAGTACCGGTACTTCTTTTGGTGATGTCCTTAATCAAAAAAGTACAACGCAGAATCCGTCGAACCTTTAACGATAAAAACAGTAATTTAACTGCTTATTTAATGGAAAGCATTAACGGTGTCCGTGTTACCCAGGCATTCGGCAGAAGACGGAAAAATGAGCGTATTTTTACTGATTTATCTGTTCAGGTGTACCGTCATTGGATGAAAACGGTTGGCATCGAATTTATGATTCCGTTAACGACTTCACTGCTATCGGAATTAACCGTATGTGTAACTTATTTTGCTGCTGTTATGGTTATTTCAGGGGCAGAAATTACCGTTGGGGTAACCATTGCCATTATCAACTATTTGCGCCGTTTGTGGAATCCTATCAACAATTTATCCAACTTATATAATCAGTTGATTACCAACTTAGGATATTTGGAGAGAATCATGGAAACCCTGGAAGAATCCGAGGAAATTGAAGATGCTCCCAATGCCTATGATTTGCCGGATATCAAAGGTGAAATTGAATTTATGGGTGTGGACTTTTCCTACGAAGAGGAAAAAGGCTATGTGCTTCGTGATTTAAACTTCCATATTGCACCCGGTGAACGAATTGCCTTCGTAGGGCAGACCGGTGCCGGGAAAACCACCATTGTGAACTTGCTGTCCCGCTACTATGAAATCCAATCGGGTAGTATTAAAATAGATGGACACAGCATTCAGGATGTGACCATGCATTCTCTGCGTCGTCAGGTTGGCTATATGTTGCAGGAAAGCTACATCTTTTCCGGTACCATTATGGAAAATATCCGTTACGGACGGTTAGACGCTTCCGATGAAGAAGTTATCGCAGCTGCCAAAGCAGTCTGTGCTCACAATTTTATTATTCGGATGAAGGACGGCTACCAAACTCAGGTATCGGAGAAGGGAAGCAGTTTATCCATTGGTCAGCGACAGCTTATTTCTCTGGCGAGAACCATGCTTTTAAATCCCAGAATATTAGTCTTGGATGAAGCAACTGCCAATATTGATACCGAAACCGAACAACTCATTATCGAAGGGGTGAAACGCCTAATGGAAGGCAGAACCACTTTGATGATTGCACATCGTTTATCCACCATCGTTGGCTCCGACCGTATTATGGTAGTCGGTGATACCAATATCGTAGAATCCGGTTCTCATCAAGAGTTAATGGAAAAGAAAGGTGCGTATTACAACTACTACACCAAACAAACTCAGCAGTAGAGGTTTGAAAAACAGCGCACAATCCGTGAATCTCACCACTCGGCGTACCCAATGTACGCCTTCGGGCTTGTCAAGGCGCTGCCTTGATTCGATTTTCGAATTCTGCATCTGTTTTTCTTCACCTTGTAGAATGAATCAAGTACAAAAAAGACGAAATTCTTTATCCAAGAGTTTCGTCTTTTTGTTTGAGGTGATTGTTGTATTTAGGATATTTCGTAGGGGAGGGGCGTTTCAAAAAACTCCTACCGTGTTAGGTTACAAATTGTAGTTAAAATTGGCGTAGGGCGTGACATTAGAACACCCAATGGGTGCGGCACGCCGTTTTAAAATACGATTTCTGTTATGTTGTGTGATTATAAAAGAAACGGGTGATTCGTGAATTGCCCCTACATTTTTTTGAAAAACACTTGTATTTTTTTATGTTCTGTGATAGAATAGTTTTGCGACTTAGTTTAATAATTTACAAAACAGGGGCATACTTTGTTAAAAATGTATGCCTTGGTTATCATTATCCTGTTTTGTAATGAACTATGTCGCAGTAGTACCGAGGTGATGCATTTTTAGTGCGTAGCTTCGGCTACGCATTTTTTATTTTACGGAGGGAAATGGTATGATCATTGATATCACGGGGATTGAATTGATTCCGGGGAATGGCGGTAAGGATTGCCCGGGGAACGGTGAAAACGGGAATGAATGTTGTTGTGATGAATGCAATTACTTAGGTTGTTGTTTGAATTATCACAGAAAAAAGCCCTGCAATGAATGTGCGGTTTTGCAATGTCCCCGCAATGAAAACGATGCATTGAGATTAGAAAAAATAGAACGATTACTGGAACAAACGAAGAATAATCATATATAAAAAAGAGGTTACCAAAACGGTAACCTCCTTTTTATGACGTTGATTTGATTATTCGCTGAAGTCAGAGCTAACCAGTGCAACCAATGCATCCACTGCAGCTTCGGCATCAGAACCGTCTGCCACAATTTTAATGTTGGTGCCCTGAGTGATGCCCAAGGAAAGAACGCCCAATAAACTTTTTGCGCTTACTTTACGTTCTTCTTTTTCTACCCAGATATTGCTTTTAAATTCATTTGCTTTCTGGATAAAAAAGGTTGCCGGTCTTGCATGAAGACCAACTTGATTCTGAACAACAACTTCTTTTTCAAACATGTTTAAAAACCATCCTTACTCCATAATTGTGAAAAAACAAAGAATGCTTCAATAAATTACAATATGGCATAGTTTATTATATGCAGAATTTTCAGTTTGGAGCCTTTCTTAAAAAAAGATACCCCATCACAATAAAATCATATCATATTTTATCGAAAAGGTCAATACTTTTTTGGAATTTTATCGGAGATTTCCCATAGAAAACGGGAATTTCTACTTTTCTCTCTTCTTTAATTCTGCAAAGATTTCCTGCCAGGTTACGCCTCTGTCAAAAAGCATTACAGAAAGGTGATACATTAAATCGGCGGTTTCATAAATGACCTCGTCGGGAGCATTATTTTTGGATGCAATAATTACTTCGGCGGATTCTTCTCCAACCTTCTTTAAGATTTTGTCAATCCCTTTTTCTAAAAGATAGTTGGTGTAGGCACCTTCCACGGGATTCTTGCTTCTGTCTGCAACTGTGTCATAAACACGTTGAAGAATCATTTTTTCATTGGATTTGTGCACATATTCACCATCTTCAATTCGATTGAAGAAACAGGAATATTCTCCGGTATGACAGCTAACTTTGTCACCTTCTAAGGTAACCTTGATGAGCAAGGTGTCATAATCGCAGTCTGCAGAAATTTCTACAATATTCTGGAAGTTACCGCTTTCTTCTCCTTTTAACCATTCCTTTTGACGGCTACGGGAGAAAAATACGGTTTTGCCAAGCTCCAGAGATTTTTCGAGCGTTTCTTTGGTCATATAGGCAACCATTAAAACTGCACCGGTATCGTAATCCTGCACAACAGCGGGAATCAGACCGTCTTCATTAAATTTTAATTTTTCTAAATATGACATTTCTTACGAACCTTCTTTTCCTATAATGTGAATATTTCCGCAGAACGGGCTGCGGAAATATCACACATTACTGTAATTGAAAATTATTCAGCTGCTTCTTCAGTTGCTTCTTCAGTAGCTTCTTCAGTAGCTTCTGTTTCTTCTGCCGCTTCTTCGGTAGTTTCTTCAGCTTTTTCTGCATCTTTGTGTTCGGAGGGAGCCAGTAATTCTCTGATGCTTAAGCTTACTTTTTTCTTATCTGCATCAATTTCAATTACTTTTGCTTCCACTTCCATACCTAAAGAAAGTTCATCTTCGGGTTTTGCAATATGTTTGTTTGCAATCTGGGAAATATGAATTAAACCGTCAACGCCGGGCAGAATTTCTGCAAATGCGCCGAAGGGAACAATGCGAACAATCTTAACGGTGATCACATCGTTTAAGTTTACAGTGTTCATAAATTTGTTCCAGGGGTTGTCAACTTCTTTTTTGAAGCCTAAAGAAATCTTTTTCTTTTCGGTATCTAAAGCTTTGATGTAAACTTCAATTTCCTGACCAACTTTTACAACTTCGGAAGGATGTTTGATTCTGGACCAAGACAGTTCGGTAATGTGAACCAGACCGTCAACACCGCCGATATCCACAAACGCACCAAAGGTGGTTAAGGATTTAACGGTACCCTGATAGGTTTTGCCTTCTTCAGCTTCTGCCCAGAATTTTGCTTCTTTTTCTTTCTGTTCTGCAGCCAGAACCACTTTGATGGAACCGGTTGCTCTGTTTCTTCTTTCATCAAAATCAATGATTTTTAAAGAAACGGTTTCGTTCTGCATGGTGGATAAGTCAGAAACGAATCTTAAAGCTGCCTGAGAAGCAGGAACGAATACTCTTACACTGTTGACAGAAACCAATAAACCGCCTTTAATGACAGATACAACTTTCCCTTCTAAGATAGCTCCGGATTCAAATGCTTCTTTAATCACTGTCATGTTTAATTCGGAATCAACTTTCTTTTTGGATAACAGACAGGTTCCTTCCACATCGTTGGGTTTAATCACGATTGCGTTGATTTCGTCGCCGATTTTAACCAGGTCAGCGGGTTTTACGCTGGAATCGTCGGTTAACTCATCTGCCGGAATAAAGCCTAAGCCTTTGTAACCGGGGATGCTAACGCGAACTTCGGTTTCGGTGATTTGTTCAACGGTGCAAGTAACTCTTTTATTGATATGCACGGGGCTTACCAAATAGTTCTCCAGTTGCTCCTCGAATTCACTTGTTACGATTTTTTCTTCTGCCATGACTGAAATTACCTCCTCGATGCTACAGCTTGGGGTTGATGCGCCTGCTGTAACACCTACTACTTTGAAATTTGTATATAAAAATTTTTTTAACGTGGGATTGTTATGAAGCAGCTCGTTTAAGTCTTCTGCTGATTCAATCAGATAAGTATGGGGACAAGCTGCTTTAGACTTTTGGTAAAGCTCCATGGTGTTGGAACTTTTTTTGCCGCCAATGACAATCATCATATCAGACTCTTTTGCCAACTCTTCCGCTTCAGCTTGTCTCTGCCGAGTTGCACTACATATTGTATCAAATATTGATACATAATTACAACCCTTTTTTAAAAATTTAATGAAATTGTAAAATTTCTCTTTTTCCATCGTGGTCTGAGCCACTACACTGACGTGATCTTCTGTATGGATTTGATCTTTGATTTCTTCATAATCCATGGTAATTAGAGCATTTTTGCAGTAGCCGGAAATACCGACCACTTCCGGATGCTCCTTTTTGCCGTAAATAATGATTTTTTGCCCTTTTTGAAATTCTTCGGAAACAATCTGATGAATTTTTTTCACAAAAGGGCAGGTGAGGTCAATATAGGAGATGTTTTTTTCCTCTAAGCTTTGGGTAACAGCCGGAGGGACTCCGTGAGCTCGAATGACTGCCACGGCATCTTGTGGCACACAAGAAACGTCCTCCACGGTTTTTCCGCCTTTTTGGGAAATGTCTGTCATCACACGGCTATTGTGAATGAGTTCGCCCAAAAGATACAAGTTTTTCTGTTTCTCTAACGCTTGATATACAGTGTCGCAGGCACGTTTCACGCCGAAACAAAAACCTGCGGATTTTGCAAGTTTAATATTCATAATGGTGAGTGGCAGCAGTTAATCTGCTGCTTTGCCTCCCTGTGTCAGCATTTTGACAACTGCATTCTGAAGGTCTTCGGTTACCTGTTTTAAGTCAGGTTTCTCGCCATATTCCGTCAGATCAATGGGGGTGCCGAAGGTAATCGTTTTTTTGGAAAACCAACGGTATTTTCCGGAAATGGCAAAGGGAACAATCAGAGCGTTTCCTTTTTTAGCAATCAAGGCAGCACCGTTTTTAAATTCTAAGACGGGTTCTTCCGTACGGTTTCTGGTTCCTTCAGGAAACATTACCAATGCATTGCCGGATTCCACAATTTCAATGGCTTTTTTCACGGCACCGATATCACCGGCACCGCGTTTAATGGGGAATACACCGAATTTCTTCAAAAACCAACCGAAGGGTTTGAAGGAAAATAAAGAATCCTTTGCCATAAAGCTTAATGTTCTTTTTTGCGAGAAGAAGACCAATGGTGCATCGTGATTGCTGCGGTGATTTCCGCAGAAAATGATGCCGCCTTTTTGGGGAATATTTTCACGCCCTTCCACCTTCACACGGAAGATGAAAAAATAGGCAAAACGTATCAAAGCACGTATCATGCGGTATAACATAAAGTCACCTCAAAAATATCAGTTAAGATGTTGCAGTTTTTTATTGGCATATGCTAAGAGTGCCTGGAAGGACTCTTCCAAATTCATGTTAGTGGTGTCTAAAAGGTGGGCATCCTCTGCCTGACAGAGAGGTGCGTAGGCACGGTTTTTATCCTGCTCGTCTCTGGCAATCATGTCATTTAACACCTGCTCATAGGTGGAGGAATCACCTTTTTCTTGCAGTTCTAAAAATCTGCGTTTTGCCCGCTCTTTTGCATCTGCTGTCAGGAATACTTTGATTTCTGCATTTGGGAACACATTGGTGCCAATGTCTCTTCCGTCCATCAGCACGGCTTTTCCTTTGGCGAGATTTCGCTGCATACTAACCAGCATGTCTCTCACAAAGGGCAGGGCAGAAATGTCGGAAGCACCGGTGGAAATGTGAGGTTCTCTGATTTCCCGGGAAACATCAATATCGTTTAAGAAGATTTTTTGTTCGTCTTTAATGGTGCGAAAATCAATTTCTGCAGTTTCTAAGAGCGTCCTGAGCTGGGGAGAATCCACCTTGGGATTGATTCCCGATTCAATCGCATAGAGGGCGCAGGCACGGTACATGGCACCGGTATCAATATAGGCAATTTTCAATTCTTTTGCCAGGCGTTTTGCCAAAGTAGACTTTCCTGCTCCTGCAGGGCCGTCAATTGCCACAACATAGGGTTTCATCACGAAACTCCTTTCTATACGTTTGTTCCGGCAAGGTAGCCGGTGGAATACGCAATTTGCAAGTTAAAGCCGCCTGTGTAGGCGTCTACATCTATTAATTCCCCTGCAAAATACAGTCCTTTTACCAATTTGGATTCCATGGTGGACGGATTGATTTCCTTGACATCCACACCGCCTGTGGTGATAATGGCTTCCGCAATGGGGCGTTTGCCTTTAATATGCAGGGTAAAGTTTTTTAGCAGATCTAAAAGTTTTTTCCGTTCTTCGCGGGTGATTGAGTTACATTGCTTTTGCGGATCAATTCCGCTAAGCTTTACCATCACGGGAATCAAACTCTTTGGGAGCAGCTCTCCTAAAGAATTGTGAAACGCTTTGTTGGTAAACTTCCCAAAATCCCGAAGAAGTCGTTCGTCCAATTGTTTTTCATTCAAAGCAGGTTTTAAGTCGAGATGTAGGGTACAGGGCTCTTTTGGCAGATGGGAGCTTGCAGAAATTACCAAAGGGCCGGTGACTCCGAAATGGGTAAACATCATTTCCCCGAAATCTTCAAATATCACTTTTCCTTTTTGGTTTTTCAGTTTCAAGCAAACATTCCGAAGTGATAAGCCGGAAAGCTCTGCTCCGTAAGTTTCCACCGTTTCCAAGGGAACTAAATTTCCGTCTAAAGGAGTGATGTTGTGTCCCAGCTTTTCGGAAAACCGGTAGCCGTCTCCGGTGGAGCCGGTCACGGGATAGGATTTTCCGCCGGTGGCTAAAATCACCTTATGAAATCCGGGAATTACTCCATCATTGGTGATAATATCAAACAGCTCGTTGTGTTTTTTGATTTCCCTCACAGAAATGCCGAGTTTTATTTTAGCACCGGATTTTCTGAGAAAAGAGCGAAGTCCGTCACAAACGGTACCTGCCTTGTCGGTGACCGGGAATACCCGGTTTCCCCGTTCTGTTTTGACGGATACTCCTTCTTTCATCAACAATGCGATGATATCCTCGTTGGTGAAAGAATACAGGGCACTGTACAGAAAGTCAGGATTTTTAGGAATGTTCCCGAAAAAATCTGAAATATCGCAACGGTTGGTGATGTTGCATCTGCCTTTTCCGGTGATATAAAGTTTTTTTAAGAGCTTTTCATTTTTTTCAAAAAGAATGGTGTCGTTTCCTCGTTCGGCACTAAAAGCTGCTGCCAGTACTCCTGCGGGACCTCCACCAATGACTGCGACTTTCTGACTCATAAAAACAATTCCTTTTTCAGATTTGCACAATAAAGAAATTATAGCATATTTCTGCTGAAATTGCAAGGAAAAAAGGAATTTTTTTTAGATTTTTGGCAAAAAGAAAACCCTGCGATTATAATGCAGGGTGATTTCTTAAGTATTTCGTTTTAAAATATGCGTTTTTAATTTGCTCTGCCATAGCAGCATCAAAGGGAACTCTCTGTCCGTTTTGCATCAATATGAAATCTGAGGCGATTTCATAAACATATTCTGCATTTACGAAATAATCTTCTCCAACAGGAAAGAACAATTGCTTGGACAGTTGTTTTGCCAGTTTGTCATAGGAAAGTCTGTAGGTAAGCTGGGTTCCTTGCCGGAATTGTATGGTAACACCTTTGGCTCCCGTAAGCAAGAGAATATCTTTTTGAAGGTAACTGTAGCTTTCATTGTGATAACGGAATAAAAGCACTGGTGCTCGCTCTTCTATCTGTTTTAGAAATCTTGGAATATCTTTTGTAAAATCGGGGCAATAGCGAATGCTTTGGACGGAGATACCGTTTTTTACAATCATAATCAGGGGTGGATTTTCCATGGATAACAGACGCTGTGTTATATCCGGTGCCTCTTCTTCCAAAATGAATACATCTGCCTGCATTCCGATAGGGTCTTCTTCCGGGAAACAAATAACAATTTCTGCTTGATTTTGCAGGGTGCTGGTAAGATATGAGAACCGTTCGGCTGTATTGGGGTGTGGCATCAGACAAATTTTCAAAAAAGGCACCTCTTTTCTTACATTAACGGAGACAACGCTTGTACCAATCGCTGGAAAATTCGGTGATACCAACGGATTTTCTTCATATCTTCAGGAAGAATTTTCTGGGAAACCTCTATGGTTTTTTGATAATCATTTCGGATTTCTTCCACGGTTTTGGAACCGTATAGAATTACTCCGCATTCAAAATGCAGATACAGACTGCGATAATCTAAATTGACAGTACCCACCGTGGCAACTTTTCCGTCCACGATAAACATTTTCGCATGGACAAAGCCGGGTGTGTATTCTAAGATGTTTACCCCTGCCTTCATCAGCTGCGGATAAGAAGCAACCGTCATCAGATGGACATACCATTTATCGGCAATGTGAGGCGTCAGAATTGTTACGGACACACCGCTTTTTGCTGCAAGACACAGTGCGGTGGTTAGTTCATTGTCGATAATCAGGTAGGGAGTTGCAATCAGGATTTCTTTTTGTGCCTTGTGGATCAGGTCCAGATAAATGTATTCTCCGATAGGATCCTCGCTGAAGGGATCAGAACCGTAGGGTTGTAAAAAGCCGTCATAAACAGATGGAGACGCTTGATTTTTGTAATATCCCGACACATCTTCATCTCCCGGTTCAACCAGATTCCACATTTCAAAAAACAGACTGATGAGGGTGTTCACAGCTTGTCCGCGGATCATCACGGCGGTGTCCTTCCAATGACCGTGCACTTCGATATGATTGATATATTCGTCGCCAATATTGATGCCTCCGGTAAAGCCCACTTTTCCGTCAATGATAAGAATTTTTCGGTGATCACGGTTGTTCATGGTGATGGTCAGACTGGGGCGTAAGGGGTTGAATACTCTGCACAGAATGCCTGCTTCCTGCAAGGTTTTTTCATAATGACGGGGCAGCAGTCCCCAGGAGCCGCAATCGTCAAAAAGTACACGGACCTCTACACCTTCCTGTACTTTTTGCGTTAAAATACCGAGAATTTCGTCCCACATTTTGCCTTCTGCAATAATAAAATATTCCAGGAAGATGTATTCCTTTGCCAAAAGAAGTTCTTCCTTCATCCGGCAGAACTTGTCCTCACCCAAAGGGAAATATTCACATCCCTCATTGGCGTAGATCGGATAGTTTGCTCGGTTTACATAGTTCATCAGCGGTGTAAAGGCAGTATCGCAAGATTGCGCCTGTTTTAGGACTGTTGTGTCTTGCGAAAGGTATTCTTTCTTGAATTTCTGCTGGATTTCACGGTTTTTCTTTAAACGGGAATTGACCATAGAGGTTCCGAACAGCAGATAGAAGATACCGCCAAACAGCGGCATCATCAGAATGGGGATGACCCATGCCAGTTTATAGGCAGGATTTCTGTCTGAATTGATAACGGTTACCAACATTGCAATGCTTAAAAGCAATAAAACTCCGTATATATAGGGGAAAAATCTTGCCATTCTGAGAAGAGAAGCCATCAGAAATACAAGCTGCAACAGAATTAAAATCACAATTGCAGTTGTTTTACGGTAAATATAGCCTGACAGTTTCTTTTTCATGTTACATCACCTTGAAAAATTGCCACAAAGTATCCCAAAAGGACTGTTTGGCAACATTTTCCTTAACAATAAGTTCTGTTTCACCAACGGTTTCTCCGTCAACCTCAAAAATCAGTTTCCCTGCAATGCTGCCGGCAGTAACCGGTGCAGTCAGCGAATAAAACTCTGCTTTACGAATGGGTTCTTTGGAATCGTCTTTTGCCTGCAGGTATGTGAGGCATTCTTTAGGATACAGATTCGCTGTCCCCGGTTTTCCATAGGAAACAGATGCTTGAGAGAACACTTCCTCCGGATTGGTTAGGGTTGTGGTTTTATAGTTGGCAAATCCGTAGTCTAAAAGTCGTTTGGCATCGGTGAAACGCATTTCGCTGGTGGGGGAATTTAATACCACGGCGATTAGCTCCATGCCGTTTCGTTTGGCGGAGGCACTCAGGCAGGAGCCTGCTTTGGTGGTGGAACCGGTTTTTAAACCGGTGGCACCGTCGTAATAGCGAATCAGCTTGTTGGTATTGGTCAGTTCAAAGGTGTCGTTTCGGATTTTTTCCTGCCAGATACCGGTGTAGGTTCTGGTTAAATCATGACTTAACACCAACCGGGACAGTGTTGCAATATCACGGGCAGAGGAATAATGTCCGTCATCATCCAGACCATGAGGATTTTTGTATGCGGTATCGGTTAACCCCAGCTCTGCGGCACGTTCATTCATTCGTTTGACGAAGGCTTCTTCAGAGCCCTCCAGATGCTCTGCCATAGCGATGCAGGCATCGTTGGCAGATGCCACGAAAATGGACTTTAACAGCGTGTTTACGTCCATCACTTCATTTTCCTTCAAATAAATCTGGGAGCCTCCCATTGCAGAAGCGTTGGCGCTAGCGGTTATCGGGTCAGACAGACTGATTTTACCGCTGTCAATATCTTCTAAAATGAGAAGGATTGTCATTAGCTTTGTAATGCTCGCCATAGAACGGCGTTCGGTTTCGTTTTTCTTTAGAAGCACCGTTCCCGTTTCTTTTTCCATCAGAATGTAGGCTGATGCTTCCGGCTCGGTCAGCGGAACTTCTGCCGTTGCCCCAAGAGGTGCCATAATAAAACAGCAAAGCAGTAAACAGAGTATTCTTAGGTGTTTCACAGATTTCATAGTGTTTGCTTCCTTTCATCCCGAGGGGAGTGATGATAGTTCAGTATATGTAACTGGTAGGGCAGATAGAATGGGTTAATCCTGAGATTTCGGATGATATTTCTGATAGTCGGCAACAATTTGAGGTTTAAAGTTTTTCACATAGCTTTTGGTCAATGCAATGTTTTTATGTCCTAAAAGCTCTTGTACCACCGGCAAGTCGGCTCCGTTTTCCATCAGGTGAAGAGCCATGCTTTTGCGGATCAGATGCGGTGTGATTTCTTTTTGGATTCCGGCCTTCTGTCCGCATTCTCTTAACAATTTCCATAAGCCTTGTCTGGAAAAAGGTTCCCCCTTCAGATTCAAAAACAAATAGTCATTGGTGCGGGAAAGAGGCAGATGCTTTCGGGATTGTTTTAAATAACTACGAATAGCAGATATAGCTCCCCGATAAAGAGGAACATAGCGGGTGTGTCCGTCGGTCTCCACGGTAAGGTATCCTTCCTTCAGATGCACGTCATCTAATCGCAGATTTAAAAATTCACCGGTTTTTAAGCCTGTGGCATACAGGGTTTCTAACATGGCACAGTCCCGATAGCCTTTGATATCCTCTGTTTTGGAGCAGGCAATCAGACGGTCTACTTCCTCCATTGTGAGATGTGCTTCGCTTTTGGTTGAAACCGTTGTATTTTTTTCGTATTTTCTATCTTTCGTAGGATCGGAGAGAATCAGCTTTTTGGTCATAAGATACCGAAAAAAACTCCGCAGGGAGGCGATATTTCTGGAGCGGGTGGACGCAGAGCGGCCCAGCTCTTCTAAGTGGGTTAAGTAAGGAGAAAAGCATTCTCCGAGGGATTCAATTTCTGTTTTGCCTTTTTTTTGACAAAAATCCAGAAAATTACCCAGGTCTTTTTGGTAAGAAGTGACGGTATTTTCCTTCATGTTTTTCGTTTTTCTAAGGTGTTGGCAAAACCGTTTTACAAGTTGTTCCATCTGAAAAAACCGTCTCCTTTCTCTCAACATAAGTTACTATTTAGTATTATAGCATCAGAGAATTTTTTTGTAAAGGGATTTTCAAAAAAATACACATTTCTCTTTTTTAGGAAGATAAAATGCCCAAAAAATATGAAAAACCACTTGACATCCCCGAAAAAAAAGTATAGAATATATATGGTTACATATAACCAAATTTATTTTATAGATATAGAAACCTCTTTAAGAAGGACTCCGAAAATTCAGAAATAACTATAGATTGTTGACATATTTTATATCGGCGTATTCCCCGAAACAGAGACTCTTTCCGTTGCAATTCCGCCTTTTTTGGAATTTTCGGAAAAGTAGGATTTTCTTGCAATCTCTGCTATTTAGGGGGGGACTATTGTTTTTGAAACTGATTTTTGGGCCTTTTTGCAAGGTGTTCTATATAGAAAAGGAGATTGCAAATGGAACCCTGGTTAGTAGTGGCAATTTCCTTAGGTTCAGCACTTGTTGCATTTATTATTGCATTTCGGTTAGGTATTATATACCGCAAAAAGATTGCAGAAGCAGAAATCGGCAGCGCAGAAGAACAGGCGAAAAAGATTTTAAATGATGCAATCAAAACCTCGGAAGCAAAGAAAAAAGAAGCATTGATTGAAGCTAAGGAAGAAATTTTAAAAGCCAGAGCCGAAGCCGACAAAGAAATCAAAGAACGTCGGAATGAAGTTCAGAAGATGGAAAAGCGTAATATGCAGAAGGAAGAACATCTGGATAAAAAGCTGGAAACCATCGAGAAAAAAGAAGAAAACTTAAAATTAAGAGAAAAACAGCTGGAAGAAAAGACGGAAGCAACCAACGAAATTCAGAAGCGTCAGCTGGAAATCTTAGAAAAAATCTCAGGTTTAACCAAAGAAGAAGCCAAAGAATACCTCATTAAAAATATTGAAGATGAGGTTCGGGTGGAAGCGGCTCTCAAAATCAAGGAAATTGAAGAGCATACCAAAGAAACCTGTGATGAAAAAGCAAGAGAAATCATTACCGGTGCCATCCAGAGATGTGCGTCTGACCATGTGTCTGACGTTACCGTGTCTGTTGTGGCACTGCCCAGCGAAGATATGAAGGGCAGAATCATCGGTCGTGAGGGTAGAAATATCCGTTCCTTAGAGCAGATGACCGGCATCGACTTTATTATCGATGATACCCCTGAAGCAGTTATTTTAAGCGGATTTGACCCGGTTCGCCGTGAAGTTGCCCGCTTAACCTTAGAAAAACTGATTCAGGATGGCCGTATCCATCCTGCAAGAATTGAAGAAATGTTCCACAAATCCCAGAAAGAAGTGGATCAGACTATCAAAAAAGCAGGGGAAGGCGCTACCTTTGAGGTTGGTGTGCATAATATTCATCCCGAGTTGGTTCGTCTACTGGGTCGTTTGAAATACAGAACCAGTTATGGTCAGAATGTGCTGCAGCACTCCATTGAAGTTGCCCAGATTGCCGGCTTAATCGCCGGAGAACTTGGCATTGATGTAACGTTGGCAAAACGTGCAGGATTGCTTCATGATATCGGTAAATCTATTGACCATGAAGTGGAAGGCTCTCATATTCAGATTGGTGCAGATGTTGCGAAGAAATACAAAGAAGATGCAATTATCTTAAATGCCATTATGGCGCATCACGGTGATGTGGAACCCGAAAGCACTATTGCTTGTATCGTTGCGGCAGCTGATGCTATCTCCGCTGCAAGACCCGGTGCAAGACGTGAAAATATTGAAAACTATATCAAACGTCTGCAGAAGCTGGAAGAACTTGCAACTTCCTTCAACGGTGTAGAACGTGCGTTTGCAATTTCTGCAGGCCGTGAGGTTCGAGTTATGGTAAAACCTGATGATATCAACGATGAAGCAATGATATTGGTAGGTAGAGAAATTGCCAAAAAGATTGAAAGCGAAATGGAATACCCGGGTCAGATTAAGGTGAACCTGATCAGAGAAACCCGTGTGGTTGATTTTGCGAAGTAAGGCGGCTCGATAAAGAGCACACAGTTTGTGAATAAGTCTAAAAAAGGATATGGAGTCATCCATGTCCTTTTTTGTTCATATGTTTTTCATAAAAAGAACATAAAAAATTCACAGAAAATAGCTATAATTTTCCTGACATAAAACTGTATTTTTAAAAAGGAGGTGAATATTTGAAACTGCGACATGAATATAAACATCCTGTGAATACATTCGACCTTCTGCAGCTGCAGCGACGGTTACCATTGATTTTGGAACGGGATCAGCATTGTGGTGAGGATGGCTCCTACATCGTGAAAAGCCTTTATTTTGATAATGTCTGGGATAAGGCGTACCATGAAAAACTTGACGGCGTCAACTACCGTGAGAAATTCAGAATTCGCTACTATAACGATGATACCTCGCTAATCCGTTTAGAAAAGAAAAGCAAAATAAACGGATTGTGTAAAAAGGAAACTGCCGTGATTACTAAAGCATTATGCGAGGAATTGTTAGCAGGAAATTCTAAAGGTCTTCTGGATAGTAATCAACCACTGTTACAAGAGCTATATGCGAAATGGCAGTATCAGTGCCTTCGTCCCAAATCTATTGTGGTGTATCGAAGAGAAAGTTTTGTGTTTGGTCCCGGTAATGTAAGAGTGACGCTGGACAGCAATATCCGTGGCAGCAATCAGGTGTGGAATTTTTTAAAAAGTGATTGTTGTCTGATGCCCAAGCAAACTTTTTCTGTTTTGGAAGTAAAGTGGGACGAGTATCTTCCGGCTGTTGTAAAAAATGCAGTTTGTCTTTCTTCCCGCTATGCTACCGCATTTTCCAAATACACAGCAACCCGCATTTTTTAATGAAATAATAATTTACGATGAAAGGAATTAACCTATGAATTTTTCAGATATTTTTAAATCCAGTTTTTTAGAAAACATCAACACCTTTTCTTTGCTGGATGTGTTATTAACTTTAGGACTGGCGTTCGTTTTAGGTCTCTTTATTTACATTGTGTATAAGAAAACCTATTCCGGCGTGATGTATTCTGATGCATTTGGAGTTTCTTTAATTGCCATGACGATGATTACCTCCTTGGTCATTGTTGCAGTAACCTCCAATGTGGTACTGTCTCTTGGGATGGTTGGTGCGTTGTCTATTGTTCGTTTCAGAACCGCTATCAAAGAACCGATGGATATCGCCTTTTTATTTTGGGCAATCGGTGTTGGTATTGTGTTAGGTGCAGGACTTCTGCCTTTAGGGATTATCGGTTCTGCCATTATTGGCGTGATGATTGTGATTTTTTCCACCCGAAAAGTGGGGCTTACTCCCTATGTTTTAGTGGTTAATTGTACCCACAAGGAGGCACAGAGTGCAACTGATGAATTAGTATTACAGTTTGCGAAAAAAAGTATTTTAAAATCCAAGGCAGTTAGCAAAAACAGCATTGAATTAACTTATGAAATCCGCTTAAAAGGTGAGGATACCGACGTTGTGAATCAAATTTCGGAATTAGACGGCGTGCAAAACGTTGTACTGGTTACCTATAACGGTGAATATATGTCGTAAGAGAGGAGATACACCATGAAATTGTTAAGTGTACTCTTGAGTATATTGCTGTGCTTTGCACTTTCGGTTTCTGCCATGCAGATGCCCGAAGGGGGCGAATTTCCGTTTGACGGCAGAAATTTCAGGGTACAAAATCCTGAAAATACGGCAGGTCAGGACGGTTTTTGGGGTATTTGGACAAGATACTCCAATATTATCATATCCTTAGGTGTGCTGATTGTATCTTTTGTGTTTGTGGGATTCTACCGCAGACGGCATTATTAAAACACAGGTTGGGAGGAAGATATGATTTCAAGTAAATATATTACCCAAGTATCTGTTGCCCTGATGGCTGTGACGCTGATTCTTTGTATTCTGGCAGTGGGTTACGCCGATCATCTTGCCGTGTGGACTCAAACTGATGGTATTACTATGGAATATCCCACAGTGCTCTTTGATCAAAACCAAGTGACTGAAATTCAGATTGTGATGGATGAAGACGAGTGGAACAATATGCTCAATAATGCTATGGCAGAGGAGTATTATGAATGTCAGGTGACGGTGGGCGGAAAAACCTTTTATCGTGTGGGAATCCGTCCCAAAGGAAATACCAGTCTTTCGTCCGTTGCCATGGACCCCGACAACAATCGATACAGTTTTAAGTTGGAATTTGACCATTTTGTAGACGGGCAGACTTGTTTTGGTTTGGATAAACTGGCACTCAATAACAGTTATGCTGACAGTACCAATATGAAAGAGGCACTCATATATGATATGTTCCACTTTTTGGAAGTGGATGCCCCCTTGTATAATAATGCCCAAATCACCGTAAACGGGGAATATTGGGGTGTGTACCTGGCAATTGAAGGAATAGAAGAAAGCTTTATGATGCGAAACTACGGGTTACAGGACGGGGTGCTTTATAAACCGGAACATATGAATCACAATCCCGGCGACAGAAGTCAAGGCGGATTCGGACAGAGTGGTGGCTCTAATCTCAATTATACCGATGATTCATTGGAAAGCTATTCTGCCATTTGGGACGGAGAAGTAACCAATACCCAAACAAGAGATCACAAGCGGGTGGTGGAAGCCTTGAAAGCCATTTCCCAAGGAGAAAATATAGAGCAGTATATGGATGTGGATAATTTGCTCCGCTATATGGCTGTTCACAACTTTGCAGTGAACGAAGACAGCTTAAGCGGAATGATGGCACATAACTATTATCTGTATGAATCCGACGGACGACTCAACATTATCCCCTGGGATTACAACCTTTCCTTTGGAGGTATGGGAGGACGTCAAGACAACGGTGCTACTTCTGTCATCAACGATCCCATTGATGATACCTATCAAAGCACCCGTTTCTTTGATGGCTTGTTGAATCATGAACCATACAAAGCCCGTTATCACGAATATTATAATCGTTTGATAACAGAATATTTTGACGGCGGCTTCTTTGACGAAGCATACAATCGGATTCGTACTCAGATTGATGAACTGGTGAGGGAAGATCCCAATCAGATGTATTCTTATGAAGAGTACCAAAAAGGGGCAGACACCCTGTATCAGGTGATGAAGCTTCGTGCCGAAAGTGTGAGGGGACAGCTTTCGGGAACTATTCCTGCCACAGCAGCCGAACAGGCTGTGAACAAAGGTACTTTGGTGGACGGATCCCACATCAACATTTCTGATCTGGGAAGTTTTATGGGAGGCGGATCCAGACGATAATTGCATCAAAAAACCCGAAGGCAAATTGCCTTCGGGTTTTTCATGTTTAATTTTAATTAGCCTTCGATTACGATTTCAAAAGCTGCGCTCTGGGGAGGAATGCTCATGGTAGTTGCTTCTGCATGACTACCGGAGATTTTCATACCTGCTTCTAAATCGTTGATTTTATAAATTCTTCTGTTCATCACGTGATGGATGTTGGTTTCATCGGATACGTTTAACTGAAGTTCACCGTTTTCGGTTTCGATAAGAACAAAGTCTTCACCAACTTCTTTCACGGTACCTGCGAAGGTAACACTTGCAATTTCAACGGGGAATACTTCTTCATACAGTTCTACACTCATTACATTTTTTGCAACTGCCTGTGCAGGCAAGCTCATGGTTACAGCGTCGTCGGTGTATTCTACCATAAATTCGGTGCCTTCTTTGATGTCAGCTAAAGCAATGCCCTGGAAAATGGTTTCTTCCGCAAAGGTTACTTCCACTTCGCCTAAGATTTCATCCATTACCAATACTTTACCGTCAGCTACATCTTCTAGAGTAGTTACGAATCTGTAAGTGTTTTCTTCCTGCTTGGGATCGGTGATTTTGATTTCGCCGTTTCTGTCTACTTCACAGCCTACGCCCTGAAGAATGTTTTCCACAAAGCTAACGGGAACATAGGTTCTGTTGTCAACCAACTGAGGAGCAATTCCTAAGCTCATGGGAGCCATTTTGGAGAAGGTGTACTCGTCTTTGGTAGGATACATGGTGATATAGTGTGCACCTTTTACTAAAGAAATCATAGTGGTTTTTGCATCGTAGCCAACTTCGTAGCCTAACGCTTCGCAAATGGCACGTAAGGGAAGCATCAGGTTTTCGCCGTCAACATAGGTATCTGCATTCAGAACTACACCATTTACCAGCATTTTGTAAACAGGTCTAGTCATACCGGGGTTGAAAACGGGAGTTGCTTCTTCTTCAATGGGGGCAGCGATGGTCATAATTTCACCCTGCACATTGTCTGCACCGTCGTGTACGTATTCTGCGAATACGGAACCGGTTGCTAAGGTGGTTACGAGTAAGAGAGTTGCGATTAAGGTTTGAATGATTTTTTTCATGGGTTTTGCCTCCATATATTTGATATTTTTTATTCTGGGTATGTACCGCATTTGCGGTTTTCGCTTTCTAAGACGGCAAGGGTTGTAAAAAGTTCCCGTTTTTAAAAAAAATTTTTTGATATTGTTTTTTTT
>JAZNNT010000067.1:0-7062 GCA_045580405.1 Clostridia bacterium | reverse complement strand
AAATTTTAAAAATTTTAGAAAAATAATAAAAAGGCAATTACCAGAATAAGAAGGTCATTATCCCCTTCTTCAGAGAGTAATAATAGTAATAACCCAATTAAAAGAAGATCATCTGTTTGCAGATTTTTCGATAATTTTGGTATCTTTGCTGCTTTAGAAACTTTATTATGATTTTGTTCCTCGTTAAAAAACGATTGCGAGCTTGGAAGCTTTGGCATAGCACTTTCTTTTTGGGTATACACACGTTTTGGGATTGACTGATACATCCTCTTCACTCCTATCCCTATGTATCATTTATGATTTTCCTTTTTTCAGTTCCGAGAATACACGAAATGCCTGTAACGTCCGCAACATGGTGTCTACCTTGGGACGGCGGGATTCCCTAAGATATGGTCGCAATGCTGTCAGCAACGTCGCCTCCTTAGAGTTCCCTGCAGTTTGAAATTTTCCCATTACCTCGGTAAAACGGCTCATCATTGCTGCGGTGTTTAAAAAGTCGTCGGTATCCTTTGCATTTGGTACTACCGGCAAAGAAACCGATTGCTCCTCCAAGCCGGAGTCAGGGGATTCCGCGGCTTTTTGCTCACTATCTCCCAACAAATTCTGTAGCATCCCCATAATCATATTTTTATCAATGTCTGCCATAGTTTTGAAAACTCCTTTTATTTCATCTGTTCAATCACTTTCAAAAAATCTTGATTTTTCGATTGAAACAGCGTTTTTAACAAACGGTTTTTATCCTCCGAAGAAAGGGAGCGGATTGCATCTATAATTTCTTTCTGGTCCATACGGGCAAATGCCTGCTGTACCGTTGGATTTTCAGATAACGCCTTCGCCCGTGCCATTGCCGATTTTACCTTTTCCTGATCCATCCCTTTGAATAAATCTTCCCATCCTGCCATAGCAGTTCCTCCTTTTTTTATAAAAAAGGGAGCGACACAAACGTTCTTCATTACAGTATATGCCGCTACCCTTTTCAAATATGTTTTTAATAGAATAATAATAAGAAAACTAAAATGAAGAACAATAATGAGCTGTCGCCTTTCATGGTTTCGCCCCCTTTCACTTACAAGATATGCCAAATGCTAAGATTTGTTATAAAAAGAAGGAAGCAAGGGAAGAATATGAACAACAATCAAAAAAAGGAGACGGAAGATATGACAAAAAAAAATAACGAGAATTTTTTCTGGGAATTATTCTTAAAAACCGGCAGGATTGACGCTTATCTTCTGTTAAAAGAGGAAGAATCGGAGCAGGAACGGGAAAATAAGGCATAAAAAAACTGTTGCTTTCGCAACAGTTTTCTTTTTTTATTTGATTGGATTTCCTTCTCCGTCAAATAGCGGCAAAGGTTCTAAGTATATAAAGCCGTCTTTTCCGATAGCATCCCCTTCTGCCAACACCGCCATTTTTCCAACGATATTACCGCCTGCTAAATTCACAAGCTTTTCTAAAGCACGCAGAGACTCACCGGTGCTGATTACATCATCCACAATAAGTACCCGCTTGCCACGAAGCATTTCGGTTTCCCGCTCGCCAATACATAAGGTTTGGGTTTTTGCAGTGGTGATAGAATCCACATCGGTGGAAATCAGATTTTTCATGTAAAGCTTCGGGCCTTTTCTGGCAACCACATAATGATTCACACCCTCCTGACGTGCCATTTCGCAAATCAGCGGGATTCCTTTGGCTTCTGCAGTAACCAACACGTCATGCTCGGGCGCTTTTTTTAATAAGGCTGCGGCACACTTTTCGGTCAGCTCCACATCACCAAACATGATAAAAGCTCCGATATATAAATTTTCTCCAATGGGACACAAGGGCAACTGCCGTTTTACCCCTGCGATAGTCATTTCATAAGCTTTGTCCATAGGTATCAACTCCTTTCCTTTATTATACAAGAACGAGTTTAAAATTTCAATACTTTTTGATTTTTTTGTCGTTTTGTTTCTTTGTTTTTCATTTTGTCGAAACGCCTTGTTCCGTAATCACCAGAGACACAGGAATGTCCCAATCCTTTGGCATCACAGATGCAACCAGTAATTCCGAAAAACACAACCCAACAGTATCCCCGGAATAATCGGCAAGATATCGGTCATAGTAACCGCCGCCGTATCCCATACGGTAGTGATTTCGGTCAAATGCAAGAGCAGGTACAATGATCAAATCAATTTGTTCTTTTGGAAATGCTTCATCAGATAATGGTTCCAAAATGCCGAATTTGGAAACAGAAAAATCTCCTTCGTTTTCTGCTAACACGGCAATCATTTCCGTTTTGGAAACGCATTTAGGAAACACGCAAATTTTTCCATGTTCTTTGCAAATTTTCCACAGCTCATCAGTGTCCACTTCCCCTTTTGCACTTCGGTAAAGCATCACAACTGATGATTTTTGAAAAACGGGAGAAGATATGATGTTTTTCATAATTAACTGAGATTTTTTCGTTTTATCCAAAAGAGCATTTCGCTGTTCTCGTAAATTCTTTCGCAGTTCTTCTTTTGGCATTTCTTTTGTCATTTCTTTTGGCATAATCATCACTTTCTATAAAAAAAGACGGGAACTCCCGTCTTTTTTTATTCAAATAAAATTACTTCTGTTCACATTTCTGGTTTGCAACGGTGCAAGAAGTTTTGCAAGCAGACTGGCAAGAAGTCTGGCATTCGCCACAACCTTTTTTTGCTAAGTTTTCAGCCAGATTTTTAGTGGTTAAGGTTTTAATCTGTTTCATAATTGGTTAATTCCTTTCTTATCTTCTGCGTTTTGTTTTCTTATTAATTCCGAAGATTCCGCCAATCATAGACAAAATCAAAAGAATCAAGCTGTTTAAGAGGCGCAGAGGACTTTTGGTGATGAGATTTGTGAGAAGATATCCCAAAACGAAGAGCACTCCTGCCCAAAAGCCTTTTACCAAACCCTGCTTTTGTGCCCGTTTGGCACTTTTACAGCCGGTAATAAAGGCTGCCAAATATGTAAGGATTCCGACTACCCAGGGCATCCAGCCGGTAGGCAAAGAAAAGATATGAAAGACAAGCGCAAAAAACGCCACAGTCAGGATTAAAAACAGCCAGCCTGTGATAGCTGCGCCAATCACCCGTTTACTCACGGAAAAAACACCTTCTCTTTCGGAACCGTTCATCTCTTGTCACTCCTTATCATTGTGTTACCACATCATATGAGTGAACAAAAGAAACTATGCTTTTTCTTTTTGTTTTACTTCTTTAATTGCCCATTTGTGCAAACAAATGGTGGTTTTACCGTCTGCATCGCTTTTGCCGGTTTCTAACACAACCGTGGTATCTTTTAATTGAATAATTTTACCTTCAATGCCGCCGATGGTGATCACTTCGTCACCTTTTTCCATAGCAGCCAGCATTTCATTGAATTTCTTCTTTCTTTTCTTTTCCGGCAGCATAATCAGCAGATAGAATAATACCAGCATCAGAATCAGCGGCAGAAAAGAACCGAGAGTTGCCATTAATTCAGGATTCACTTTAGTTCACCTACTTTCAAGTGTTCGTTTTGATTTTCGCATATTATTATACACTATTTTATTCTTATTTTCAAGTATTTTTAGGAAATTCTTTTGATTTTTGGAAAAATCATCACAAAACTAATCTGCTTTATGCCATTTTACCCCTTCACGGGTATCCTCAATCACAATTCCCATTGAGAGAAGCTCCGCACGGATTTCGTCTGCACGCTGGAAATTCTTTTCCTTTTTAGCCGCGGTACGCTCCGCAATTTTTTCCTCAATCAGTGCCACATCCACATCAGAGGATTCTTCTTCTCTTGCAATGTTTAACACGCCGGTTAATTCACATAACACAGCTCTTGCCGCATCCACATAACCACGGGTTGCGTTTTCTTTCGTTTTGGTATTAATTTCTCTGACCAGCTCAAAAATGATGCCAATGGCTTCTGCGGTATTTAAATCATCATCCATTGCCGCAATGAATTTATCACGGAAGGAATCTAAGCTTTTCAGCTCTTCTCCTGTTACCGGAGCATCTGCCACTTTATCGGACAAGAATTCCAGATTGTTCATACAAGTAACAATTCTTCCTAATCCGGTTTTTGCCTGCTCCAACAGTTCATCGGAAAAATTGATGGGGCTTCTGTAATGAGCAGAAAGCATAAAGAAACGAAGCACATCATAGGGGAATTTTTCTGCTAAATCACGCACAGTAAAGAAGTTTCCCAAGGATTTGGACATTTTTCTGTTATCGATGTTGATATAGCCGTTATGCATCCAGTAGTTGGCAAAAGGAACACCATTTGCCGCTTCGCTTTGTGCAATTTCGTTTTCATGATGAGGGAAGGATAAATCCTTTCCGCCGCAGTGAATATCAATCGTTTTTCCAAGGTATTCATTGACCATGGCACTGCATTCGATGTGCCAACCGGGACGACCTTCTCCCCAGGGAGAAGTCCAGGAGGGTTCCCCTTCTTTTTTTGCTTTCCAGATAGCAAAGTCCATAGGGTCTTTTTTATCTTCATTCACATTGATTCTGGCACCTGCTTCCAAATCCTCTAAAGGCTGGTGAGACAGTTTTCCGTATGGTTTAAACTTTTTGGTTTCAAAATAAACGTCGCCGTTTTTCTCATAGGCATAGCCTTTTTCAATCAAGGTTTCGCACATTTTAATGATCTGCGGAATCACATCGGTTGCTCTGGGATGCACATCAGCCTCTTTCACGCCAAGACCTTGTGCATCGGTATAGTATTCTCCGATAAAGCGGTCTGCAAGCTCTCTTACGGTGATTCCCTCTTCGTTGGCACGTTTTATCATTTTATCGTCAATATCAGTAAAGTTCTGCACGAATTTCACTTCGTAGCCACGGTATTCAAAATATCTTCTTAAGGTATCGAAAATGATAAAGGGACGGGCATTGCCCAAATGAAAATAGTTATAAACAGTGGGACCGCAGGCATAAATTTTCACTTTATTTTCTTCTAAAGGCTTAAACTCCTCTTTTTGCATGGTTAAGGTATTAAAAATTTTCATTCTGATTCTCCTTCCTTCGTCTGTGCTGCCTCTAATTTTTCAATACGGGCAAGCATTCTGCATAATTCCTGAGATAAAGGGTCGGGAATGTGAGTCTGGTCGGTCTGCCAGTCGGCTCCCGAAACTTTCACATTATTCCGAATCACTACTCGGGCAGGAACCCCCACACAAGTGCTGTTTTCCGGAACTTCCCGCAGCACCACAGCGTTTGCCGCAATTTTGGAATTATCCCCAACAGTAAAGGGGCCAAGGACCTTGGCACCACTGCCGATCATCACATTTTTACCAATGGTGGGATGACGTTTTCCCGTATCTTTTCCGGTACCGCCTAACGTAACATTCTGATAAATGGTACAGCCGTCACCCACTTCGGCAGTTTCACCGATAACAACACCCATACCATGGTCAATCATCACTCCATGCCCGATTTTAGCACCCGGATGAATTTCAATTCCGGTAAAAAATCTTACTGTCTGGGAAATCCATCGCGCCAAAAAGAACAATCTCCATCGGTACAAACGATGTGCCGCCCGATGCCAAAAAAGAGCGTGAATCCCGGGAGACAGCAAAAATACTTCTATTTTATTTTTTGCGGCAGGGTCTTTTTCCATCACCGCATTGATATCTTCACGAAGACGTTTAAACATGTAGCGTCTCTCCTTCTGAGCCTTGAATCGCAGTTTCCGGCAGTTTTCATAACAGCTTCTGTCGGCTATGATTCTATCTAATTTATTGTATATGAAAACGAAAGAAATGTCAATCTTTTTGATTGTTTTTTCTACAACTGACTCACATAGCTATGCTCTGCAAACATACGGTTTACTGAAGAAAGAATCCGTTTATTTTCAGGAAGCAGAAAATCGGGGTCAGTCTCCAGAAGAATTTCGGAGGCTTTTTTTGCGAGCTGTACGGTTTCCATGGTATAAGTCAAGCGGCTTAACAGCATGGAAGGAAGTCCGTGCTGACGGGTTCCGAAAAACTCACCGGGACCGCGGTTTTTTAAGTCAAACTCGCTGATTTTGAAGCCGTCGGTAGTTTTTTCCATAATTTCCAGTCGTTTTCTCGCTTTTTCCTCCGACAAATTCAAAAAACAATAGGATTGTTTATTACTGCGTCCTACCCGTCCCCGTAGCTGATGCAAGCTCGCCAAACCGAATCGCTCTGCATTTTCAATTACCATCACAGTTGCATTAGGCACATTCACGCCAACTTCTACCACGGTTGTGGAAACAAGCACATGGATGTCCCCTCGTAGGAAGGCATTCATCACGCTGTCTTTTTCCTCTGCCTTCATGCGTCCATGCAAAAGCCCTACCCGATATTCTTTCAGGTATGTTTTCTGCAGGTCTTCCTGCAAACGGATAGCATCCTCCAATTCCATGGTTTCGCTTTCTTCAATTAACGGACAAACCACAAATGCCTGATTCCCCTTTTTCAGCTCCTCTGTGACAAACCGATACACACGGTCTCGCTGCTTATCCCCTGCAATTTTCGTAATAACAGGAGTTCTCCCTTGTGGCAATTCATCAATCACCGATACATCCAGGTCACCGTAAATAATCAATGCCAAGGTTCTGGGAATCGGAGTGGCGGTCATAACTAAGCAATGCGGGTTCTCCCCTTTTTCAGTTAATACGGAACGAGCCTTCACGCCAAACCGGTGTTGTTCGTCTGTAATCACTATGCCCAGTTTAGAAAACTGCACTTTATCGTACAGTAACGCATGGGTGCCAATGACCAAAGAAACTTCTCCTGACGCAAGTCCCAAAGTAACAGCATCCTTCTCTTTTTTCTTCATGGAAGCAACCAAAAGATTCACCGAAACCCCAAATTCTTCTAAGTACGACTTTAATCCTTCGTAATGCTGACGGGCTAAAATTTCGGTAGGTGCCATCAACACTGCCTGATACCCGCTTTGAGCACAAATGAGCATTGCCATGGCTGCAACCATGGTTTTTCCGCTGCCAACATCACCCTGCACCAAACGGTTCATCTGATATCCGGCTTTAAAATCGGCACAGATTTCTCTGGTAACCCGTTTTTGAGCAATGGTCAAA
>JAZNNT010000066.1:0-12842 GCA_045580405.1 Clostridia bacterium | reverse complement strand
CATATAGTTCAATACCTGTTTTCTGGGTAAAGCCAAAGCCTTTGTAGTAATTATAGAAGGTTTCCTGACCGATTCTTGCGCCAATCTGCATAAATGCAGGGTTGCAGGAATTTTCCAAAGCACCGGTTAAATCCAGGATTCCATGACCTGCTGTTTTCCAGCAACCGATATGTTCTTTTGCCACCTGATAGCTACCGGTACAGTTGAAGGTATCCTGCAAGGATACCACGTTTTCTTCCAGTGCCATAGCGGAGGTAATGATTTTAAAGGTGGAACCGGGTTCGTAGCTGTCTACCACCGCTTTGTTTCGCCAGAGCTTATTAAAGTATTCGTTGGTGGCGTCGGAGCGTTCTTCATCGTCGGTAATTGCATCAATTTGCTTTTTTGCAGCAACATCGGTAATTTCAAAGGGGGCATTCAGGTCAAAGTCGGGCTTTGTGGACATGGCAAGGATTTCTCCGGTTTTCACGTCCATAATAATACCTGCAGCACCCTGCTTTAGCTGCAAATCCGTTACCGCCTGATCCAGATGCTTTTCCAGGAAGTGCTGAATGGAAACATCTATGGTCAGCGTAATATCAGCTCCGTCTTCGGGAGTGTAATAGCGGTCGTATTTATAGGGCATTTCGGTGCCGTCCGCATTTCTTGCGGTTACAATTCTGCCGTACTGCCCCTTTAATTTACTGTCATAAATCTGCTCAATTCCTAATAGTCCCTGGTTATCAGCACCGGTAAAGCCAATGATGTGGGACGCAATATTGTTGTAGGGGTAGTAGCGTTTGGTATCTGCATCCAAGTAAACGCCGGAAAGGTCGGCGTCACGGATTGCATCTGCCTGTTCCTTTTCTACCTTCCGTTTAATGAGCACATAGGAGGTGTTCATATCAATTTTTTCTAAGATGGTTTCTTCTTCGATGTCTAAAATTTCAGACAGGGTTTGAGCGCAAATTTCCCGCTCGTTGGCTTTGCGGACAGTTACGGGAGAAATGCTGACCGTTTCCACATCTGCACTTACGGCAAGCTGCTTACCGTTACGGTCATAAATGGTACCGCGTTTTGCGTTAATCATACGGTCACGGGTTTGCTGCTCAATGGCTTCCCGGGAAAGCCATTCACCGTCAACAAACTGAATAATGGAAATTCTCACAACAAAGAAAAGAAAGCATACCAATAGTATGCCGGATAACCACAAGATTCTTTTTTGGGTTTTTAAAGTACTGTTTTTCTTCATAGGAGACTCCTTTTTTTTGGAAAATCCAAAGGGGAATATATGGAAAATTGAGGAATGATATCATCCCTCAATTCATCATATTAGCTTATTCACCCAAATATGCTATCATCCCGTTTTGGATTCCGAAGTGGTCATCTGCAGCCCCATCCTGTGAGGGGGCTTTTGCCATTACACCGTAGTCCTGGTCGGGAACATCGATATACACAATCTGTTCGCTTCTGGCACGGTTCATACCATAGCTTGCAATTGCCAGTTCTTCCACGGTTTTTAAATCCATCTTCTGATTGATTTCAACTTCTTTTTTCTTGTTGGCAGAATATAGTTCCGCGTATTGGGTTTTCAGAGCAGCGTTTTTCTTGCTTTGCTCTGTAATTTGCGTATTATGAATAATTAAGGAGATGCCGCCGAGAATGAAGCAGAAAATGCAAACTGCAATTTTTAATTGCAGACGTTTCTTTTCTTTGTTACGCCGTTTTTCCGCAATTGGACGAAGATCGTGCACAATTGCAGACTCTTCCGGTTTGCGTTGATACGCCAGATTTTCAAACGCCATGATGCGGCTCCTTTCTATATAATATAATAGGAATAGAAATTTCTTATAATTTTTCTAAAATACGAAGCTTCGCCGATTTGCTTCGGGGATTCAACGCCAATTCCTCTTCGGAGGGGAGAATCGGCTTTTTGGTGATTATTTTTGCCAAAGGCTTTTTACCGCACACACACACCGGAAATTCCGGAGGACAGGTGCACACATTCACCAGACTTTTGAAATATTCTTTTACAATTCTGTCTTCTAAAGAGTGGAAGGTGATGATGCACATTCTTCCACCGGGTTTTAATAGATTAAAAAAGCTTTCCAGCCCTTTCTTTAGAGATTCTAACTCGCCGTTTACTTCGATGCGGATTGCCTGAAAGGTTCTTTTGGCGGGATGTTTTTCCCTGAGGCTTTTTGCCGGCATAGAACGGCGGATAATTTCAATTAACTCGCCTGTGGTTTCTATTTCTTTTTCTTCTCTTTGTTTGACAATGTTTTTTGCAATGCTTGCGGCAAACTTTTCTTCTCCATAGGTGGAAATAATGTTTGCCAACTGCTGAAATGAATACGTGTTTACCACGGTTTTTGCACTAAAGGGAGAGGTTTGGTCCATTCTCATATCCAAAGGTGTATCCTCCCGATAGGAGAATCCGCGGTCTTTGTTATCCAGTTGATAAGAGGAAACGCCTAAATCAGCTAAAATGCCATCCACCGGAGTGGAAACATATTCTGCAATATTTCTAAAGTCAGAACGGATGTATTGCTTTTGACAGTCGGTTTTTAAGAGTCGTTCGGTTGCTACCGAAAAAGCATCTTCGTCTCGATCCACTCCGATAAACATTCCCTTTTTGGAAAGCTTTTCGCAAATTTTCAAGGAGTGACCGGCACCGCCCATGGTGGCATCCACATAGGTGCCGTTTTCGGTGATTGCCAATCCGTCAATGCATTCCTGCAGCAATACGCTTACATGCTTAAATTCCATCGTCTTAAATTCCAAAAATTTCTAAAATTTCAGAAAGCTTCTGAGGTTCGTCCTCAGTTTGCTTTTCATATTTTTCGTATTCGTTAACATCCCAGATTTCAATTCTGGAGGAGGCGCCTGCGATGATGATGTCTTTGTCCAGACCTGCAAATTCGCGAAGTCCCGGCGGAACCACAAATCTGCCCTGCTTGTCTGCGGTGACCAATTCTGTGTGATTGAAGATATAACGCTGCAGCCTGCCCCCGTTGTTGGAGATGGGAAGTGCTTTGATTTTTGCTTCCAGCTCGTGATAGTCTTCCTGAGTATAAACAAACAGACATTTTTCAAATCCGCGAAGCACGAAAAAACTTTCACCCAAATTTTCCCGATATTTGGATGGAAGTATGATTCTGCCCTTGGCATCTATGGAATGCTTCGCCTGACCGTAAAACATACCGAAATGTATACCCTTTCTGTAAGCATTTTGGGAAAGTGCCACCAGATTTTCTCAATCATGGGTTTTTTCGACATGATTTTCACCACTTCGTGGGTTTTTGTGCCACTTTCATCCACTTTTATATACATTTTAACATATTTTTGAAAAAAATCAAGTATTTTTATAAAATTTCTTAACTTTTTTTGAAATTTTTTTACGGCGTGGAGAAAAGGCAACTAAACGTGGGAAAAGACAAGGGATTTTCCAAGAAAACGGGAATAAAAAAATAAGCTTCGGCAGAGGGGAATCTGCCGAAGCTTATTTATCTTGTTTTCTTTCTCAGCAAAGGTTGGAAGAAACCGGTTCTTCGGAATCTTTCTTTTTCAGTTTTTTCATACATTTTGTCTTAATATTTTCCAGGACCATATATACGCAGGGAACAAAGACTAATGTCAGTACGGTGGAGAAGGCGAGACCTCCGATAAAGGAAACTGCAAGCGGTTGCATCAATTCTGCACCTTCACCTTTGGAAAGAGCCATTGGGAATAGCCCTAAAATGGTGGTAATGGTGGTAATCAGGATGGGACGGATTCTGGTTACGCAGGCATTTTTCAAGGCATCCTGCAGAGCCATTCCGTTTGCTCTTAATTGATTTGCATGGTCGATCAGCACAATTGCATTGTTTACAACCACACCGCTTAACGCAATAATTCCAATTAAAGCGGGGATAGAAAGCGACATTCCCGCAATCATTAACGCCAATATAATCCCAATCATAGAAAGGGGAATGGCAAACATTACGGCAAACGGATGTAACAGCGATTCAAACTGTGCTGCCATTACCATGTAAACCAACAACACGGAAACCAGCAACATTAAAAACACAAGATTGAAGGATTCTGCCATTTCCTTCGCAGAGTCACCGGTGGAGATGGTATAGCCGTTTTCCACGGGGACACTTTTTAAAAATTCTTCAATCTGCGTATTGATTTCACCGGGAGTTTTTCCGTAAGCAGTTGCAGAAACGGTCACAATTCTCTCTTTGCCGTTTCTGGAAATGGAAAGAGGAACTGCTTCTTTCTTGATCGTTGCCAGTTCTGACAGAGGAATTTGCATTCCTGTTGCAGAGGGAATCATAATGTTTCCCAAATCCTCCTTGGTATTACGGTACTGATCCTGATAACGAACGATTACATCGTATTCGTTGCCGTCGATTCGCACCGAGCCTGCCTGACTTCCCAAAAATGCAGACTGTACTGTTTGTGCGATATTTCTTGCGGGAATACCGTATAAAGCGGTTTTGTCACGGTCTATTTCAATATTGTATTCGTAGGAAACTTCGTCTAAGGAGGTGGATACATCACGAACACCGTCCAAGCCGGTCAGGTAGTTTCTGCATTCGTTTGCCAGACGTTGCAGCTCGTCAAATTCGTCCCCTTTGATGTTGATACCCACATTACTGCCGGAGCCCATCAGAAGGGAGGTCATATCCGAGGCAGATGCCGTGATTTCAACCCCTGCAAAATCTTGCACTGCCTGGCGGATTTCTTCGGCAATATCCTGAGAGGAATAACTACGGTGTTTTCTGTCTTCCAGCATCAAAGTAATGGTTCCGGTGCTGCTGTCGGAGGCGGAGGCGAAACTCATTCCACCGGAGCCGTAGCTTTCCATACAGTCAGTTACGGTAACCAAAGGAGTTACCCGTTGCATGACAACATTCAGCACTTCGTTACCCACTTTTTTTGTTTCGGAAAGTTCAGTGCCCTTGGGCAGCTGCAAGGTAATCTGCACGCTGCCGCTGTCAGTGGCAGGAAACATTTCCATACCAAGCAGTGCAGTGGCGCCTAAACTCAAGATGAAAATCACAACCCCGCCGATAATAACCCAACGCTTGTGACAAAATGCCAAATCCAGCATCTTTTGGTATTTTGTCATCAGTCGGTTTTCTTTTTTTGGTTTATTCTTAGCTTTGGTATCCAGCTTTAAAATTTTAGAGCAAAGCACCGGAACCAGAGTCAGAGCAACCAACAGGGAAGCTCCCAGAGAGAACATGATGGTCATTGCCACTTCCTTAAACATGGTGATGGCAATGTTATCACTCATAAAGAATAAGGGCAGGTATACCGCGATTGAAGTTAAGGTGGATGCAACCACCGCCATAGCAACGGTTTTGGTACCCAACATAGCAGCTTCTGTTTTGGAATAGCCTTTTTCTAAATATCCATAGATGCTTTCTAACACAACTACCGAGTTGTCTACCAGCATCCCAACACCAAGCACTAATCCCGAAAGGGACATCGTGTTAAACGACATTTTGTTGAAATACATAAACACAAATGTTACGATTACCGAAATGGGAATTGCACAACCGATAACGATGGTGGAGCGGATACTTCTTAAGAACACAAACAGCACCAAAATGGCAAGCAATGCACCCAAAAGACCGGATTCTAACAAAGAATTAATGGAATCCCTGATGCTTTCTGCCTGATCTAAGATTACAATGTAGCGCATTCCGTTGTAATCTTTGCAAATTTGATCCAGTTCTGAGAGCAGCGCATCGCAGACTTTGGTGGTGCTGTGATTGGGTTGCTTATACATATAAAAACTGATGGCACCTTCTCCGTTTACGGAAACGGAGGATTCTGTGTCTTTGGGCGCAATGGTGATGTCGGCAAGTTCTGAGAGTTTTACATTACCATACACTGTTTGTATCACCAAATTCTGAATTTCTTCTAAGGATTTAATTTCTGCTTTGGTTTTAATGGTGAAGGTGTTATGCCCTTCTACCACCTGCCCACCGGGCAGCGTGGCACTTTCCATTTGAAGCAGACCGGCAAGCTGGGTAAAGCTGATGCCGTATTGATCCATTTTTTCTTTTCTCACATCAATCTGAATCTGATTGTCAAACACCCCGGTTGCAGTTACCGATGCCACTCCGGATACTGATTCCAAACGGTCAATTAAAGTATTTTGTGTCAGGTTGGAAAATTCAGTTAAGCTGGTGGGACTGGTCATCGTAATTGCCAGTGCAGGCATTTGATTGGTGTCTAATTCCATAATGATGGGATCGGAGGCACCGCCGGGCAGAAGCGCATCAATCATACTGATTTGTTCTCTGACCTTCAGCGAGGTAAAATTCATATCTGCCTCTGAGGAAACTTCAATCATAACCATAGAACTTCCGTAGGAGGAAGTGGAAGTTACATTCACAAAGTTCGGTACTGTGGAAACGGCGTGTTCAATAGGTTCAGTTACCAGCTTTTCCACTTCTTCCGGGCCTGCACCGGAGTAGGTAGTCATGACAATGATGTTGGGCATGGAAACATCCGGCAAAAGGGACTGCTCCATATTGATGGTGGAGATTCCTCCGAATACCAGCATCATAATAGTTACCATAAGAACTGTGACAGGCCGCTTCAACAGCGTTTTAAAAAATCTCATTCGGGAGTCGAACCTCCTTTATGTTCCTTCACCACCCGAACCTTCACGCCGTCAGACACGGTATGCTGTCCTCGGGATACCACACGTTCCCCGTGAGAAACACCTTCCAGAATTTCTGCGGTTTCGCTGTCTTTCATTCCCAAGGTAACGGGAGTTTTGGTAGCAATGCCGTCTTTTTCTATGTAAACAAAGGTGTTTTCATCTTCTGTAATCACAGTTTCCAAAGGCAAGGTGATGGTTTCATCTGCTTCATTCATCAAAAATTTCACAGTGCCCACCATACCGGGTTTTATGGTAGAATCTTCATTATCAATTTCCACCACAACTGTGTAGCCGCCGCTTTGAGCCGTCACGCCGGGGGATACGGAGGTTACGGCTGCTTCCACGGTTTTCTGGGCGGAATTAACAGACACAGAGGCTGTTTGCCCCACGTAAATTTTGTTGATTATGCTTTCCGGAACGCTGAGCTTGAACTGGATTCTCGAGATATCAGCAATTTGATACAGTGCGCCGGTGGTCAGCTCTCCTACCTTTGCATTTTCCATAATTACCATCCCGTCAATAGGTGCGCTGATATCCATATCAGACAAGGCCTTTTGTGCAGATTCCAACTGTGCCAATAATACGTTTCGTCCGGCAGTGGCACCGGTAACACCGGAGCTTGCTGCAACCACATTTTCATCGGCTGTCTGTTTGGCAAGTTCCTGACTGCGGATTGCATTATCGTGGGCAATTTTTGCGGTTTCATAAGAGGAAACTGCCGCCTGATACTGTCCTTGCACATTTTCAAAACTAACACGGGAAATGTTGCCTTGTTCGTACAGAATTTTCATGTTTTCATAGTTTGTAGTTTGCATATCCAGATTGATTTTTGCCTGGTCCAAAGCACTTTTTGCCTGAGCAGCAGCCAAATCTGCCTGCATCAGGGTTTGCTCGTAACCTGCGCCCTGGGCACGATTTGAATTAATCTGTGCAGATTCAATATTTGCGTTGGCTTGTTCTAACTGAGCACTCAGAGATTTCACATTTTGTAACACATCTGATTTATCCAAAGTACACAGCAGGTCACCTTGAGAAACACTGTCCCCAAGTTTTGCATGTAATGCTAAAATTTTGCCCGGAGTTTTGGCAACAACGGTTGCTTCCGCAATCGGAGCAGCAGAGCCGGAAAGTGTGTAATACTCCTGCATGCTGCCTAAGTTTGCTACCGTGATTTCCACAGGGATTCCTGCGGTCTCTTGGGGTGTTTCTTTTGCTGCACAACCGGATACTGCTAAAACCAATAACCCGCAGAGAAGAATGCTGATGTATCGTTTCATATTTCTTGATGCCTCGCTTTCTACACACCGTATGTAATTTCGTACTGATATTTTTCTACTGCCAGCTTGTAGGAAAGTTTGGCGCTTTCCAGTTCTGTCTGGCACTGCAGTAATTCAGTTTGAATTTTCACAAGCTCTAAATTCGTAATCATACCCATTTCAAACTTCAGCTTTGCTGTGTCGTATTCCCGCTGTTTCACATCCAGTGAAAGTTCTGCAATTTCCAGATTTCCTTTGGTGGAGGCAATGTTATTGCAGGATGCCTGAATGGAAAGTTCAATTAAGCGGGAGTTGGAATCGTAGTTATATTTGCTTTGCAGATACGTGCTTTCTGCATTTTTGTAGTCTGCGGTATTTTCGGCTGTAATCTTTTGGGTGATGGTAAAGTATAATTCGTCAAGCTTTGCCACTTCCCGAAGTGCTGCCACATCGTAGCGTGTTTCCATTGCTTTGGGAATATCTGCTGAGGCATCCGGAAAATATTCTTCCGTGGTAACGGCATCTGTCAGCGAAAAATCACAAGGGCCGCTCAGCCCCAATGCAATTTTAAAATCTTCTTTGGCGAGTGCCAGATTTCTGCGGGCATCCTCCAAAGCTAAGGCTGTTCGTTTGACCTGAATTTCCGCATTGGCAGCTTCTAATTCCGAAACCATTCCAAGCGTTAACTGTGTGGATACCAGCTGTTGATTTTCCTTTGCCATCTGCACACCGTTCTGATGAATCAAAACCAACTGCTCTGCTAATTTTATGTTAAAGTATTTTTCCGTTACCTGATAGGAGATGCGGTTCGTCAGTTGCTGATATTCTGCATCTGCCAAACGAATTTGCATTTCCTGTGCTGCAACGGCATAGCCGTTTTTCACATAAATTAATTCATTTACCACAAAAGGTGATTTTTTGGCGTTTCGCTGTTCGGTTTTTGCTACCGATAAAGAAGTCTCTGCCGCATCTTTTTTCACCTGACATGCCACCAATTGCTGATTGTTGGCAAGTGCCATATCAATAGCATCCTCTAAAGTCAGAATGTAAAGTGATGGCGCATTTTGTTCTTCCGCAAAGCATGGCAGTGAAAATACCATCATCATCGTGAGAAGCAGTGCTAAAATTCGTTTTATCATAGGATACTTCCTTTCTGTATCATTTTTATGGTTGGTTTTTTATTATATCACGGGTTTTTAAGCTTCGTCAATTATTTTCACAAAAACTACACCGTTTATTTCACGTGTTTTTTCAACTTCACATATTTTTTTAAAAAAATCTGAAAAAAGTATTGACAAAATGAAATTCATTTGATATAATAGCCCTTGCTTGATGAGAGCAAAACTGAATATGGGAGCATAGCTCAGCTGGGAGAGCATCTGCCTTACAAGCAGAGGGTCATAGGTTCGAGCCCTATTGTTCCCACCATGAAAAAGACACCCAATGGGTGTCTTTTTTCAGTTTTGCTTGACAGTGCTGTAATCATTCTTTATAATATATTTGTATCAAACTGATTATGATTCGAGGGATAGTATGGAAGCCTTATTATTTGAACAACTCCCCATTTCTGATGCCTTAAAACAGGGAATCGCACAGATGGGATTTATCAAAACAACGCCCGTTCAGCAGGAAAGTCTGTTTCCTATTTTGGAGGGATGTGACCTTGTGGCACAGGCGCCCACCGGAACCGGAAAAACCTGCGCATTTGGTGTGCCGGTTTTAGAAAAAATCATTCCTGATGAGGAAACGGTGCAGGCGTTGGTGCTTTGTCCTACCCGTGAGCTGGTGATGCAAACAGCGGAAGAACTGGGAAAACTGTCCCGCTATCAGAAGGGAATCCGCATTTCTTCTTTGTATGGAGGACAACCGATAGAACGGCAGCTTAATGACTTGAAAAAACGTCCTCAGATAATTGTGGCAACGCCGGGCAGACTGATGGATCACTTACGCAGACGAAGTGTGCGCCTTGTGAATCTTGCCTATCTGGTATTAGATGAAGCGGACGAAATGCTCAATATGGGCTTTCGTGACGATATTGAAACTATTTTAGAAACAGCACCCACCACTCGCCAGACTGTTCTTTTTTCAGCAACGATGCCTGCAGAAATCAAAGAACTTGCAAAAAATTATCAGAAAAAAGATCGGGTATTTGTCAAAGTGACCGGGGAAGTACTGACGGTTTCCAATGTGGCGGAATACTATTTGGAGGTGAAAGGCCCCAAAAAGCTGGATGCCTTAAGCCGATTATTGGATTTACACGGTTACGGTCTTTCCCTGGTATTCTGCAATACGAAAAAGAAAACCTCGGAAGTGACAGAGGAACTGATTGACCGCGGATATCCTGCCGAAATGCTGCACGGGGATATGAAACAGCCGGAGCGGGATCGGGTAATGAGCCGTTTTAAATCCGGAAAAACCGAAATTTTGGTAGCAACAGACATTGCTGCCCGCGGCATTGATGTGGATAACGTGGAGGCGGTTTTCAATTTTGATGTACCCCAGTTTGAAGAATACTATGTACACCGCATCGGTCGGACAGGCAGAGCGAATCATCAAGGTGTTGCCTATACGTTTGTGGCAGGAAAAGAAATGTTCAAGCTAAAGGACATTATGAAATACACCAAATCCCATATTGAGCCATATAAAACGCCTGCAGAAGCGGATGTTTTGGAGGCAAGAGCCAATAAAACGGTACAAAAAGCGATTTCCGTGATGAAAAATCCCAACTTTGATAAGTATTTAGAAATTTCCAAGAACATTGCAGGAGAAGGAAAACTGACTGCAACAGAGCTTTCTGCAGCACTTCTTTGTATGCTGACTGAGGAGAAAAAAGTGGATAAAAGGCAAAAAGAAACCCGAGAGGTCAGCAAAAAAACAGGTGCCCAGCAGGGGATGGCAAGACTGTTTATCGGACTGGGCTCCTTGGATAAAATCCGGCCCAGACACATTGTGGAATTGGTTGCATCCAACACCTCCGTGCAGGGAAGCGATGTTGGAGCAGTGGACATTTTCGATAAATATTCTTTCTTTGAAATTCCTGCTGATAAAGCTGACAGTGTGCTGGTGGCACTAAAAGATTTAAGCTACCGGGGCAGGGAGGTATTTGTGGAAAAAGCACAGGCAACCCAAAAGAATCCGAAAGGTGCCAAGAAAACGGAAAAATCCGGAAAACGAGAAGCGAAGAATCAGAGAGGATTCAGAAAATAATGCAGTAAAAAAGCGGTGATTTCACCGCTTTTTTTTATGATATCTTTACCACGGGCTTGATTAAATCCGCAGGTTTATTTTTCATTAAGAGCAAAGCTTCTTCAATTTTGTCAAATCCCTCAAATATGTGAGTTACCAATCGGGAAGTATCCAGCTTTCCGGTGGCTAATAAAGATGCCATTTTTTCCATTTTCAGTCGTCCGCCGGGAGTTAACCCGCCATTGATTTTCTTATGTCCCATGCCGACACCCCATTCTACTCTGGGAATGGAAATGGTGTCACCTTCGCCGAGATAGTTCACATTCCCGATAGAACCACCCGGGCGGAGAATCCGGATTGCCTGGTCAAAGGTGTTGTTATCGCCACCGGCAATGATAACTCTGTCAACCCCTCTGCCACCTGTCTTTTGAAGGATTTGTTCCACAATGTCACCTTCACGGTAGTTGATGATGTCGGTTGCACCGTAGTATTTTGCCGCTTCCACGCAGTTAGGACGTGACCCCACGGCAAAGATACGAGCGGCTCCTCTCTTGTTGGCTCCTGCCACACTCATCAACCCAACAGGGCCAATCCCGATAACACAAACCGTGTCGCCAAATTCAATATCGCAAAGCTCTGCACCGTGAAAGCCGGTTACCACCATATCGGGAAGCATACAGGCTGCTACCGGGTCCACTCCCTCGGGTAACAGCGCTAAGTTGGCATCTGCTTCGTTCACATGGAAATATTCGGCAAATACCCCGTCTTTAAAGTTGGAAAACTTCCAGCCGGAAAGCATTCCGGTGGAATGCATGGGAACACCTGCCTGAGAGTATAAGGTTCCCCAATCGGGGGTAATGGCGGGCACAATAACCTTGTCACCGGGTTTGAAATCGTGTACCAGTTCGCCTACAGTATCCACCACACCAACTGCTTCGTGACCTAAAATCATATTATGGCGATCACCAATTGCCCCTGACCAAACCGTGTGAATATCTGAGGTACAGGGAGCGATACAAATGGGCCGTACAATGGCATCTAAGGGGCCGCAAGTGGGCTTTTCCTTTTCAATCCAGCCTGTTTCCCCAATTTTAATCATAGCATAACCTTTCATCAAAAAACTCCTTTCGATTCGGTATTTCCACTATAGTTTTGCCTGAAGCCTTGCAGTTATACCCAATTAGGAAAAAAACGGAGACACTTTCTTTAATTTCTAAAAAACTATTGACAAAGACCTGCTTTTTTGGTATACTTTTTTGGCATCCTTATGGGAACACTGTAAACATAAGGGCCTTTAGCTCAGTTGGTTAGAGCTCCCGGCTCATAACCGGTCGGTCCTGGGTTCGAGTCCCCGAAGGCCCACCAGAAAAAACGACAAGTTTTGACTTGTCGTTTTTTCAATGAATTGCCTACGGCACGAATTGAAATCAGAGATTTCATGAATTGAGCCTGCGGCTCATGAATTGCACCTTATGGTGCATTAAAAGGCAATTCAATTCATGTTGCGATAGAAACAACTCATGGTGAAGCCAATTCATGACAACGGAGTTGTCAAATCATTAAACCGAAAATATCAAGCAATTAAAGATTATAAATATCTCAATGGTTCTGCTTTCCCAAAAAGAGGGTACCGCATGGTGTTCTTTTTTTATTGTATAACCTTCGGGGACGCAGTCGCTTTGTGCCTTGTCAGAAAAAACACTTGTAATTTACAAGTGTTTTTTTGATATGTTCCGGTCTATAAAATTCTT
>JAZNNT010000065.1:0-2071 GCA_045580405.1 Clostridia bacterium | reverse complement strand
CGAACATTCATAGTTCAAATTAAGGTGTCTGTTCATTTGGTTGCGGGAGGCGGATTTGAACCACCGACCTTCGGGTTATGAGCCCGACGAGCTACCAAACTGCTCCATCCCGCGTTATAAACGCCTGAGCCAGAAAAACATGGTGCCGGAAACCGGAATCGAACCGGTACGGGAGTCACCTCCCACAGGATTTTAAGTCCTGGGCGTCTGCCAGTTCCGCCACTCCGGCATATTTCTCTTGCTCAAGCGCTAAACTATAATACCATATCAAAAGCGATTTGTCAAGAGATTTTCCGAAAAAAATTTCTAAAATTTGTATGTGACGGCTTTTTGACTGATTTCTTAGTTCATATTATGAAAAAACATGTACCGTTAGAACCCAATGCAGCACAAAAGAAGGTTTTCTTTTGTGCTGCATTGCACATCATTAGAAGCTGGTGAAATTATCCACAATCTGCCCTGCCGCCTTCAGCATTCTGGCGGCTTTTTTCTTAAGGTGGGCGTTTTCTTTTTCGGACCGCAGAGGATCAAAAATCATACCTGCCACAGCCCCCACTACCATCCCAGCAAGGATGCCCTTCATATAGTTGTTTCGTTGCATATGAGCCTCCTAAAAATCTATAAAATCAAAGCTTTGTGTATCCCTTAGTATCGCCCGTTGGACGCTCACTTATACACGTTTTTCTTGCCATTTTATTGCATACTTTTTTCCATTTCCCGTTTTAGCTTATCAATAATTTTTTTCTCTAAACGAGATATGTATGACTGAGAAATCCCCATCATATCTGCAACTTCCTTTTGCGTTTTTTCTTCTATACCAAAAATTCCAAACCGAAGAGAAATAATTAATTGTTCCCGTTTTGTCAGCTTGGAAATGGCTGCAATGAGCACCTCTTTTTCCAGCTTTTTCTCAATAGCTTTATGGATGATATCGCCATCTGTTCCCAGAATATCGGACAATAGCAGCTCGTTTCCGTCACCGTCCATAGATAAGGGTTCATCCAAAGATACGTCGTTGCGCTGATTGGAAATTTTGCGAAGGTGCATTAAGATTTCGTTTTCGATACAACGGGAAGCATAGGTTGCAAGCTTGATAGCCTTCTCCTGATTGAAGGAATTAACCGCCTTAATCAGACCAATGGTTCCAATGGAGGTTAAATCCTCCAACGAAACGCCGGTATTCTCAAATTTTTTAGAAATATAGACCACCAGACGAAGGTTATGTTCAATTAAAGTTTGTTTGGCTTTTTCATCCTTTAAATTAGCAATTAACGCTTCTTCGTGTTCGGCATCCAAAGGAGGCGGCAAAACGTCAGTGCTCCCCACATAATGACACTCTCTTAAAAACAGAGAACAAATCAGTTTCCAAAACCACAAATATATCTTACTCATTGTCATTTCCTTTCTAATTTTGCATCAGAATTGTGGGATTGCAAATAGCATCATAACCCTCATGGCAAAAAACATCGGACCATGCCACTACTGCACGAACGGGCTTTTCATCACAGGTAATTAAATCGGGCTTAAAAGCATACAAAATCCCTTCCTTTTGCGTCACAGTGCGACATGGAATTACCCGGATATTTCGCACAGTTTCAGGAGATTTGACGTTCAGAAAAGGTTGTAGCAGTTCCGAATTTACCACGATAACACCGGTGTGATCCATTGGATCCTGCAAACGGTTTCCCGTGTCTAAAAAGGTTTCTAAAGAAAGTTTTTGGTCTCCAAAAAATAAACAAACGGTTTTTTTCTGCTCTGTGCCCTTGCGGTAAAGAGTCTCCAAATAAAGCCGGCTGCATACCACCAGCAAAAAAGAACCGATTACTACAGCAAGCAGCGTTACCTGGTTGGCATTTTCAGAGAAAAAAGATGCAGAAAACCGAATACCGCCCGCCAAGGTAAAGCTCAGCAGGTAATACAACAAAAACAATCTGAAAAACTCAGAAAATCTGCGAATCCGAAAGGCCATAAAAATCATACAAGCTGCCACCAAAACCTGAAACATAATATGCTCCAAGAATCGGTAAGAACTGACAAACAGCAAACAAAAATAGAAGCTTCCCACAGCACT
>JAZNNT010000064.1:0-8664 GCA_045580405.1 Clostridia bacterium | reverse complement strand
CATCCCGCCGGTATTCTAAATCCAATGTTTCATTATCATATTCCGAGTGTCCCATAATAAAAATCTGACGATATTTTTTGGTGGTTACCGCATACACTCCCGCCTGGGGCGAAGTGGCAACCAGAGTAAGCTCCGGCACCTTTTTGATATCCTCTTCCCTTACCTCGGTATGACGGGAATGAGGAGCAAAAAAGGTGTCTTCAAAGCCAAAAAACAGCTTTTTGTGATTTTGTAATAAACGATGCTCAAAAATGCCAAACATCTTCTTTGGCAAATCATATTTCGGCACCCCGAAATGATGATAAAGCCCTGCCTGAGCACCCCAGCAGATATGCAGTGTGGACCACACATGCTTGGTGGACCAGTCCATAATTTCCTTTAATTCTTCCCAATAGTCCACTTCTTCAAATTCCAGCTTTTCCACGGGAGCACCGGTGATAATCATACCGTCAAAATGCTCCTTCTTAATTTCGGAAAACCGTTTGTAGAAGGTAGAAAGATGCTCCTGAGAGGTATTTTTGGATTCGTGAGAATCTGTCATCACCAACGTGATTTCCACCTGCAGGGGGGAGTTCCCCAATAACCTCAGAAGTTGCGTCTCGGTGACAATTTTGGTGGGCATCAAATTCAAAATGGCAATTTTTAAAGGTCGGATATGCTGACTGCAAGCACGCTTCTCCGACATAACGAAAATATTTTCACCTTCCAGGGTTTTTCTGGCAGGCAATTCATTTGGTATTTTAATTGGCATTTTGACACCTCTTTTCCCTACTTATACTATATCACAAAATCACAAAAAAATCAAGCGTTAAAAAAATAACAACGAAACTTCGGCAGATAATCTACGCCTTCTTAATCAAATGTTCTGCCAAGCGGTACATGGCATCAAAATCTGCCTCCGAAATCACGCTGACGGGCGAATGAATATAACGTCCCGGCAAAGACAGAACTGCTGTTGGCACACCGCCGGACACATAAGACACGGCACCGGCATCGTTTCCGCCACGGGTGGTCAGTTTTTTTTGGTAAGGGATATTCTTCTCTGTTGCAAAAGCGATAATCTTTTCATTGTATTCCCTATCGGACACGCTTGCACCGTCTAACACAGACAAGGCAACGCCCTCGCCCATTTTGGTGGTAGGTTCATCACTGCCGGGCAAATCGGCGCAGGTGGTTACTTCCAAAACAACCGCTTTCTTGGGCGCAATCACAGGCATTACCATTCTTGCCCCCATAATGCCGATTTCCTCACGGGTGGTAAACACTGCTGTGAAGGAATATTTTTTGGTGAGCAACAGCCCCAATATAACTGCTACTCCCACACGGTCATCCAAGGCTTTTGCCTTAATGAGACCGTCTCCAAAACGGACAAAATCACTGAGCCAGTAAACAGGGTCCCCGATTTTCACGGATTTTTCGGCATCCTTTTTCGAGGTGGCGCCAATATCAATCATCATATCGGGAATTTTGGTTTCTTTGTCGGTGGTTTTCTCCTGCAGATGCTTGGGGATATTTCCAATCACACCGGGGATTCTGCTGTTTCCCACCACCACGGGAGTGGAAAACAAAATACTGTCTGTCACACCGCCGATGGGAGCAAATTTGAGCATCCCGTCATCACGGATACCGCGAACCCCAAAGCCCACCTCGTCCATGTGGGCAAAGAGTGCAATCCGATCGGATTTTTCGCCCGTTTGCACAATGATATTTCCCAAAGAATCCTGATAATACGGAATCCCGTTGGCAGTTAACGTGTTTGTAATAAAATCCGCCACTTCGTCTTCGTAACCGGAGGTGGCATTTAGGCTTGTCAAAATTTCCAGCAAGTGGATACGTTCTTCTAAATTCATGTTGTCCCCTCCTTAGTGTAACGCTTTTTCCCAGTCGTAGCCTGATAAGAAATTAGCAAGGGAACGGACGTCTTTTTCGCTCATGGTTTCCACGGTAGTATGCATATATTTTAACGGAATGGACAACATCACCGCCGGAATCCGATGCAATACCGCCCGATAAGCATTGGTACCGGGATGAGAGGGTTCCAGCTCCGTGTGGTAAGGAATGTCCTTTTTGGTAAGATACTGCTGTATTTTTGCAGTCAGTTTGTTGTCTAAAATACCGCCGTAACAAAGGGTGAACCCTTCTCCAACGGGATAGGAACGGCAGGGATTTAACCCGTCAAAATAGCCGTGAGTCACATCTAAAATAATGGCAAGGTCAAAGGTGCGTTCCCGAAGGAAAAGCTCAATCCCCTGCAGTCCACGTTCTTCCCCGACGCTGCCTAATACCGTGATGCTAACATCCTTTCCCCACTTTTCGGAGGCCAAAAGCGCCGCCAAAAGACCGGCACGGTCATCGAAGCAACCGCCGGAGCATTGGGAATTTTTCAGTTTTTGGTACTGAGCTTTCAATTTAATGGGAGTGCCAACGGGAATTTTCTCTTTGGCATTTTTGAATCCGGTATCAATTAACAGGTCTTGCTCCTTTTTTTCCTCGCCTTTTTTGCTAAGATGAGGCGGAACAGCACCGATAACACCATAGATTGGTTCTTCGGTAAGAATTATCACTTCCTGACAAAGCAGATTCTTTTTGTCAATACCGCCGCAGGTGTCAAAGCGAACAAACCCACCGTCTAACACCTCGGACACGATCAGTCCGATTTCGTCAATGTGGGCATCAATGAGAATATGAAAAGGCGAAAATGCCGATTTTTTTTCGGCAAAAATGTTTCCGTAGGCATCGGTTTGAGGTGTTAAGCCAAACTTTTCAAAGATTTCAAAAAACGCTTCTTTCCCCATTTTTTCAAAGCCGGACACGGCAGGGATTTTGGATAATTTTTCAAGTTGTTTCAATGTATACTTCCTTTCGGATGAAAGAATAAAAAAGGTAGCACTCTACGAGTGAATCAAATGGCTTCCCCTTGAGGGGAAGCTGTCACAAAGTGACTGATGAGGTGTCCAAATATCCTTTTTCTAATCAAAGATATGCTTGAAGCAAAAGCACCTCATCCACCGCAAGCGGTCCCCCTTCCCCTCAAGGGGAAGGCTTTGTTATAAAACCAAGACGAAGAGAAAATGACTTGGAACAGACAAACTGAGCCAAAGCTTTAGCTTTGGGTGATCCGAAGGCGCAGCCATTGGCTGTTCTCACGCCGAGTGACCAATTTGCTGTATTATTTTAGTATAGCAATCCCTAAGGCGCAGAAAAATGGATGTATAATAGGGAAACTGAACCCCAAAGGGGGCAACCCGAAGGCGTACGTGCTGTACGCCGAGTGGTGAAGTTAACCTATTTGACACCATTTTTCAAGCCGTTAGTTTAAAGAATTTACAAATTCTTTAAACAAACGTCCCCGCTCCATAAAGTTTTTGAAAAAGTCAAAGCTTGCACAAGCGGGAGATAGCATCACCACGTCGCCGGATGCGGCTTTTTCGTACGCTTTTTTCACGGCGTCTTCTAAGTTTTCTGCCACCGAAATGGGGAAATCGGGGTTTACGTCCAAAACGGCGGACTTGATTTTATCTTTGGTGTGTCCCATCACAACCAAGTGCTTCACACGGTTGCAAACTTCTTTGGCGTAGGAATCAAAGGGAATGTTTTTGTCACTGCCACCGGCAATGACAATGATTTTTTGGTCGAAAGAGTGAAGTCCCGCAATGGCACGGGAGGGGCTGGAGGCAATGGAATCGTTATAAAAACGGATGCCCTTTAGCTCTCGCACAAATTCAATACGATGCTCTACCCCGGCAAATTCTTTTGCAACCTGTTTCACATAAGACAAATCACACAGAGAGCTTACGGCACAAGTTGCTGCCAAATAGTTATCCACATTATGAATACCGGGGAGGATAATATCCGATTTTTTCATCACTTGGGTGCCATTAAAATAAATGGAATCTCCCTGTAAGTATGCCCCGTTTTGTACCGGTTGTTTCAAACTGAAGGCAAGAGAATTTTCTTTGATAAATTCTTTTGTGATGTGGTTTTCTAAATTAAATACAGTGATTTTGCTGCCATGCCTAAAAATGTTTTTCTTAGCCTCCACATACTCATCCATATCGGTGTGTTTGTCTAAATGATTGGGTGCTAAGTTGGTCACCACAGCAATGTCAGCACTTTTTTTCATGGTCATCAGCTGAAAGGAAGACAATTCCACAATCACAATGTGGTCTTTTTTGATTTGGGAAAGCTCGGGCAATAAGGGATTTCCGATGTTACCGCCTAAATGACAGGTGTAACCTGCCTTTTTTAGAATTTCATATATTAAGGTAGTGGTGGTGGTTTTGCCGTCACTACCGGTAATGCCGATAATTTTTGCCGGACAAAGGTCAAAAAACAGCTCCATTTCGGAGGTAAGTTGGGCGCCACGAGCAGTTGCAGCCTTGATTTCCGAAAGAGTGGGCATAATACCGGGAGAACGGAAAATCACATCCTCGGTGAGATTGGCAAGATAATCGTCCCCCAAAATCATGGGCAAGCCCTTTTCACTTGCAAGAGCAATGGCCTCGGGTGATGGCTTTTTATCACGAAGGGTTATTTTGGTAACGCCCTGTTCCAACAGAAAGGTTACCAAAGGAAGGTTACTTACTCCCACACCTAATATAGTCACCGTTTTATCGGATAATTTTGCTTTCATATCTGCTAAACTTTGAAATTGCATTTGTCTTCGCCCTTTCTTTTTGCTTTCTTTGGAGGGTCTGTACCAATCCGAATCAAATCAAAAAATCTGAATGATTCCAAAGGACTTCTTATTTTATATTATAGTACTTTTGGGAAATAATTGCAAGGCTTTGGGGGTATTTTTTAGGAAAAGATGGAAGGGGGCTTCCCCGTCTGTCATTGGAAGAAGTGTATGTCGTCTGTCATTCAGAGCAGAGTGCTTTGGAACGAAGTGAAGAATCTCCTTCTTTTGATTACCATACCCTTACGGTGAGATTCCTCACTTTTTTGCAAAAGTTCGGAATGACAAGGGGGACACTCTGCAACTGTCATTCTGAGCGAAGTGAAGAATCTCTTCCGATAAGGCTACCGTTCCTTTGTCATTCTGAGCTTAAAAAACGAAGAATCCCTTTTGCCTCCCTCTGAGGAGGGAGGTGGCAAAACCACAGGTTTTGACGGAAGGAGAGATAACAAAATGTTTTAGTTTAGCATATCTCTCCCTCAGTCTCGGCTTTGCCGATCCAGCTCCCTCGTCAGAGGGAGCCTTTGAGATTCCTCACTTTTTTGCAAAAGTTCGGAATGACAAGGGTGGCGAGTTAGGAATGACAAGGGTGGCGAGGCAGAAGTAGAAGGGACACAAGTAGAAGGGACACAAGTAGAAGGGACACAAGGCTTCCCCTTGAGGGGAAGCTGTCACGAAGTGACTGATGAGGTGTAGGTTGCGAATGCAACCGTTAACTAAACACGATGGTTTTCTGACACCTCATCCACCGCAAGCGGTCCCCCTTCTCCTCAAGGGGAAGGCATTTTCTAAGCGGTGAGGTTTACAACACACCCCAAAGTGAGGAAAACGGATGTAAAATAGGGAAACTGAACCCCGAAGGGGGTAACCCGAAGCTGTACGAGGGTACAGCGAGTGGTGAGATTCATTGATTTTGTAAAATTCTTACCACCATTTTTGTTTGCGAAAAGGACATAGAACGGACAAACCGAACCCGCAGGGGTGATCCGAAGGCGTACAAAGGTACGCCGAATGGTGAAGTTTTTTCATAACAGAAAATATTCTGCGATCTGCGCCGTTTTGCAAGCAAAAAAAGAGGAAACCCGATTGGATTTCCTCTTTTTTTATTCTGTTATTTAATTTTAACTAACAGGCAATTAGATCTGAGAACCTTCGTCTAATAAAGCCATGTTGTAAGTAGTGGTGATTTTGCCACCAGCGGTAGTTACAACAGCGGTTTCTAACGGATTTTCATAAGCGATTGCTTCATTAGCCTGTAAGGAAATAATTTCAACAGAAGGGCAAACATAATTTTTCATTTCAATATATCCTCCTTTAAAATTATTCTACGGTTACGGTGAAAGCATTAGCTTCTGCGATAGTGGTATCGTTAGCGAAGAAGCTTAAGGTTTTTTCACCAGCGTGAACGCCTTCTAAAATGATTTCGAAGGTACCGTCCCAATCACCGAAGGTGAAGGTGGTGGAACCATTGTAATCTTTAACGGTATCGCCGGGCATTGCACCATAGTATTTCTGAGCTCTTGCGCCTTCTACGGTAGATTCAGCAGTGAATTCTACACCGTAGTTTTCAACGGTAGCATCAACTTTACCAGCACAGGTAATGGTGGTACCATCTACAGTTGCAGAGAAGGGGTTGGTAACGATGGGTTCTCTTGCATCAACGTATTCGATAGTGAAGTAAACCTGAGCAGCAGATTTGTTAGTTGCAAAGTTGGAAGTACCTGCAGAAATACCTGCAACGGTGCTGCCAGTAGCGGTAGTAATCTTAGACAGGTTGTTAATCTTAGTACCATAAGCAAAATCAGCTTCGGTTAAGGTAGCTTCGGGATTAACTTTGGTAGCATTGAATGATAAAAGTTTGGTAGAACCAGCTGAGGTGATATAATTTGTTGTGGTCATACCATAGCTAAATTTCATGGTGCTTTCACTAGTAGCTGCCAGTCTGCTATCAAATGCTGCATTTACATCAAGACCATCTTTATAAGTAATTGCATCAGACAACAGTTGGAACAAGAAACCATTACAATCAACAACATTGTTAGCGTAAACAGCAACGGTAATGCCTTCATCAGTTTCAGTAATCACGGTATGCATACCGCCTGCTTCATTAGCAGGAGCAGCGGAAGCTACCAGAGATAAAGAAGCCAGCATTGCCACTACTAATAAGAGTGAAAATACTTTTTTCATTTTAATCAATTTCCTTTCAAAATTATAATTGGACTAAATTTTAGCCAAAATAAGCCATAATCAATTCAGTTGCGTAAATGGTGATATCGCCAGCATTTGCAACGATGGTACCTAAATCACCAGAGTCGATCAAACCATCGTGTGCAATATCGTTTGCAGCAACGAAGTTGTCAACATCAGTAATATCGGTTGCACCTACAACTACCATACTCATGTCACCAGAGTCTACTAAAAAGTCTTTTGCGCCGATTAAGTCACCTAAGATCATGTCGATTGCACCCATATCTACATCTGCATCTTCAACAGTTGCATATTCAGCATAGGGCAGAGCACCTGCTCTGTAAATAACAACAGCATATTCACCAGCTTCTAAACCTTCGAATGCAAAAGTACCGTCTACTGCGGAAACTTCACAAGCCGCAATTGCATTGATAACTAATTCATCACCGTAGTTGTCAAAGAAAGTAAATGCTTCGTCTGCAGTTACTAAGTAAGCAGTAGTGCCGTAAGCTGCTTTGTAAGCGTCTAAATCTTCTGCAGCGATGTATTCGTCAGCAACGATCATATCGTAGAAATCCTGTTCTACGAAGTTGTTAACGGAACCGCTGATGGTGTAGGTAGGATCTTCCTGAGTACCAAAGAAGATGGTACCGATTTCCTGTTTGTCGATGGCTTCGCCACCCATAACAACTTTAACGTTTTCAGTTAAGGGATCCATTAACTGGAAGGTAAAGCTGTCAGTTGCTGCCTGGTCAATGTACTGAATAGAACCAACTTCGATGGTGTCGCCTTTGTAAGCAACGATAGTGGTCTGCTTATCAGCATTTGCGGTAGCAGCTTCGCTGGGTAAGGTTGCGGTGTAAGTAGTGCCGTCTGTGTTCAGTTCGATTGCATCAGTGAATGCAGCGAAAGAAGTCAGAGACATGCTTAACAGAACAGTTACGCCAACGAGTAAAGCGATGAGTCTTTTCATAATTTTTCTCCTTTTCTTTTTCCGGGGGAGCCCGGTGTATATTTATTTTTTTTAAACAAGAGTTAGCTATTCATTTCTTTGCTGCCAAAGAATTTTTTTGGAATAGTCAAAGAAAGCACCGCCATGTGTTTTTGCGATCCCCGCTTCCGTCTTCCTGCAACATTGCTTCATTGCAAAAACAACGGCATAGGGTTTTGGGTTTGCCTTTCGATGACGATGAGATTCCTCAAGGCGTTGCCTTTCGGAATGACATGGGGAGAAGTCGGAATGACATAGGGGGAGTTGGAATGACAAATAAAGTTACTCGGGAGTGTTCTCTCTCCCTCCGACAAAACCTAAGGTTTTGCCACCTCCCTCGTCAGATGGAGGCTTTTATTACTGTGCGGAAGAGTATGCGTAATCACGAAGAGTGAGCATCAGCATAATTTCAGACATCAGCTGTTTTTCTACATCCTTTTCTGCATTCCAGGGATAGTTTGCAGGAGAAACGATTACCATTCTCTGTGCTGCTAACCACTGAACGTCACAGTTTAATGCTTCTGCTACCGCACGCAGGGGAACAAAGGTTCTATCCTGCATAATTTCGGGAGCAACATCCATGGTCTTTTTCAGGCCGTCATTGGTGTAGGTAGTGGAGCCAATCTGGAATACCAGCTTGGTTCTGCCGTTTTCAATGAGGATTTCCTGAGTTTCTGCCACATATTCTACTTTGCATTTTAATTCTTCTGCAATGTAACGCAGAGGAATCATGGTTCTGTCATCCTTAATATAAGGACGAACTTCTTTGTTATCTTTATCTACCCATTTTAAGGTACCGTTTCCAACA
>JAZNNT010000063.1:0-3050 GCA_045580405.1 Clostridia bacterium | reverse complement strand
AGGGAAATTTCAACAAATTGAGCAACCACCTTGCCGTCACCGTTTATGTCGGTGATGGTGGATTCAATGCGGTCTTTTAAAATGGCGGTATCTTCTTCGGTCAGCACATAGTCGCCGGCGAAGAGAATATGAATGTCCGGCTCAACACGATTGAGTGCACCAACAACAGTGGCAATTACCGTTACCACCACAATCAGTCCCACGATAAAGTGCCATTTATAAAAAAACCAGAGGTTTTGCCACCATTCTGGGGAAAAACGCTTCAAATCCTTCATTGTTTTCATAGAAATCATTTCCTTTTCTGCCTAAAGGCATTCATTATATTACGTACATTATACAACAAAATCCCTCATAAATCAAGTCTTTTTCTCGATTGCAGCACAACTTACGGGTTGCCTACGGCGATTTTTGGCAGATTTTTCATAAAAATTGAACAAATAAAATGGTTTGTTAGAAAAAAATTGTGAAAATGTAACAAATTGTAACATAATAACTTGACATTTCTGAAAAAAATGTGTATAATATTTTTGTATAATGGGGTAGGGTGCGCAACAAATCTCGTTATCAAAAAAAGAATAAAAACATAACATAAATTGTCAATTGCGCGCGAACAAAAAGGAAAGGAAGAATGAAGCATGAAGAAGTTTTTAAGTCTTCTTTTAGCACTGACCCTCGTGGTTGGTATGCTGAGTGCGTTTACCGTGTCTGCAGCTGTGAACACTACGACGTTTTACAATGCAGAAACTAACGAAGCTATCACTTCGCTGGATGATGTAAGCAGTATTTACGCAACCACCACCTTCACAGGACGTTATGAAGACAATGCAAGTGTCATCGCCTCCCATTACAAAGCGGACGGCAAACTTGAAAAAATTGAATTCATTACCCCTGTGGAATCTACTATTGGAGAAAGTGTGGCCCACACCACTCCTGTGATATCGGTAGCCGACACCGATATTCTTAAAATTTTTGCATGGACAGGCATGGAAACCATCAAGCCTCTCCTGAAATTCCCCGGTGTGATCAGCCGTTCGGAAGATATTCCGCTTCCCACAGCGACTGTAACCGAGCTGGATGTTTCGGAAATTACCACCGTGCCCCTGACCTTTGCCATGAACTTCAAAGCGGACCCCGCAACGGAAGCTCAACTTCTGGCATACGGTAACTGGTACGCAGACTTTGAATTGAAGATTAACAAGGATGTCACCTTCAATTTAGATGGCACCCGTGACGGTTACTTGGCAGGTCAGTATGACAGCTGGAGCCCGGCTTGGGTAATGGTTCCGAAAAAAGACGTAACCTTAGTGGCTAACACTCCGTTAAAGATTATGGAAACCGGTGCGGAGACTTATGGAGAACCCGGCTTAAAATATACCTATGGCGAAGTTTACGACAGAGTGAAAGACTTCGATTGCGGTGTGTTCTTTACCGATGCCTTTTTAGTGGCAAACCCGGATTTGGAAGTCACTTTAGAGCTTCGTATGTATAATCCGCTGAACGAATCGGAATCCTATGTGATTGGCGAAACCTACACCTTCGGCAAGACCGTTGATGTGGCATTGCCCACCGCAACCGTAACCGAGTTGGATGTATCCACTCTGCCGGTTGAATTGGACTTTGCATTAAACTTCAAAGCAGATGACATTACCGAAGCCCAGGCTGCAGAATATGCAAACTGGTATGCAGACTATGTGTTAACCGTAAACAAAGAAGTAACCTTCAATGCAAACGGCACTGCCGACGGCTATCTCTCCGGTCAGTATGACGCATGGAGCGAAAACTGGGTATCCGTACCCTTTGAAGATGCAACCTTAGCAGCAGACACTCCCATCCGTGTGATGGAAACTGCAGCAGCTTTAATGGGACAAAGCGGACTGAAGCTTACCTGTGCCGACATTTTTACCTCCGTAAAAGATTTTGACTGCGGTATTTTCTTTACCGATGCATTTAAAGCCGCAAATCCGGATTTAGCAGTAACTTTAGAACTTCGCATTTTTAATCCTGCTGATGAAACCGAATCCTATATCATCGGCAGAAGTTATGTGTATAAACCTGTTACCAACGTTACCACTGAGGCTACAGTTCTTACCTCGGGTAACGTAACCGCAGAAGTTCCTGCAGGAGTTCTGTTAAACAAAGGTGTAACCGAATTAACCTTAACCACCACCGCTTTAGAAAATTCTGAAAGTGGCGTGGAAGCAGGTGCAAACGAAACCTTATCCGCAATGGATGTTCATGTGGAGGGCGTGTCCGATTATAACACCACTCCCATTATTGTTACCGTAGCAGAGGCAATCGAACCCGGTTACAACAAGGGTAACTTAAGCTTATTCCATGTAGAAGACGGCGTAGCTGTTGAAATGGAAGAAGTAGAAACCAAAGAAGACTTAACCTCTCACAACCAGTTTACATACGATCCGGCAGACGGTACTATCACCGTTGCAATGGCAACCTTCTCTGAAATTGCAATGCTGTCTGACGACACCAAAGCATGGAATGGAGAATTGGATTTTGAATGGTATCAGCCTGATAGCGAATCCTATACGATTGCCAATGCAGACCAGCTGGCAGCCTTCGGAGCATTGGTTGGCGGTATGGCAGACGGTTATGAACGGGATACTTTTGAGGGTAAAACCGTAAAACTGATTTCCGATATCAACTTAAACGATGCGGAAGAAAACAACGATCCTAATAAAATCTTCTATCCCATCGGATACTATTATACCCCCGATAAAGAAAATGATGGCACCAATGTTGCATACTCCACCGTGTATGCCTTCAAAGGCGTTTTCGACGGGAACGGTCACACCGTTGCAAATTTCTATCAGAACACCTGGGAAATCAAAGGTGACTATAACGACGGATATCCTGCCGGCTCTAACTATTATAAAGACGGCTTTGGTCTGTTCGGTTATGTGTATAACGGTACCGTTAAGAACTTAATTGTTCGGAACTTCTCCTCCGACGGGGAATTCACTCCCACCGGTATCATTGCCACTTATGCAGGCGGTGAATCCACCTTTGAAAACATCAATGTTTTTGACTGTACT
>JAZNNT010000062.1:0-8728 GCA_045580405.1 Clostridia bacterium | reverse complement strand
CAGTTGGTTATACCTCCGTGGCATCTTTTCGGGCAACTTATAAGAAGTTTTTTGGTGTCTATCCTGGAAAAAATTAGGACATGAATACTGAAAACACTTCCTGTTTTGCGTCTTGTTAGAATCGTAACAATGTGCTATAATTTTCTTGTAATAGAAATAGCAATATCAATTTCAGAAAGGTGAATGAATTTTATGGCTAGAAACATTTTTTCAATGGAAGGTAAGAACGTCATTTTTACAGGCGGTACCGGCTTCTTAGGCAGCGCAATGGTGAAGGCGTTGTTAGAAAACGGAGCAACCGTTTTTGTGCCTGCCAGAACTGACCGTTATGATGAATCCTTCGATGAATACAAACAGAATAATCAACTGATTTTTGAATCGTTCGATTTAAGCTCTTCTGAAGCTGTTACCAAAGCAATTCAAAGAGGGATTGAAGTGTTAAAAAGAGTGGATGTATTGGTTAACTGTGCAGTATATCCTCCTAAGCCCATTGATGGTAAAATTGAATATAGATTAGATTCCACTCCCGATGCAATCTGGGAAGGTATGATTGACGGTATTGTGCATTCTGTATTCCGTGCAACAAGAGAAATTCTGCCGCACTTTAAAGCAAATGGCGGTGGTAATATCGTTAATATCGGTTCTATGTACGGTATTGTTGCACCTGACTTTGATATTTATGGAGACACCGTTGACTGGAATCATCCTGCGTATAGTACCGGTAAAGCAGGTATTTTGCAGTATACTCGTTACTGTGCGTCTGCACTTGCTCGTCACAATATCAGAGTGAACAGCTTAACTCCCGGCGCATTCCCCAATATCGGACCGAAAACCGATATGGATTTTATCGGCAGATTGAGTGCGAAAGCAATGTTAAAGCGTACCGGAAAACCGGAAGAACTGCAGGGCGGTATCTTATTGCTGTGTTCCGATGCATCTTCCTATATGACCGGCACCAACATCGTGGTAGACGGTGGTTTAACTCAGTGGTAAGGAGAAGATAAATATGAATAAGACTAAAATTTGTGTTGTAGGGATTGGTAGTATCGGCAGACGTCATTTAAGATTGTTAAACGAAAGAGATGACGTAATTTTAAGTGTTGTTGACCCCAGCCCGGCAAGTAAAGATTTTATGGCAGAAAACTATCCGGAATTAAAGCTTTATGCTTCTATGCAGGATGCAATTGCAGCAGAACATCCTGACGCTGCTTTAATTGCCACACCTCACCAGATGCATTCCGGCATGGCAATTGAAGCCTTGGATGCCGGTTTACATGTATTCTGTGAAAAACCGATGAGTGATACCATGGAAGACTGTGTGAAAATGCTCAACCGTGCAAAAGAAAGCGACAGAGTATTTTCCGTTGGCTTTATGTTCCATTTTGATCCTTTTATCCGTAAAATGAAGGACTTGGTTGATGCGGGAAAACTGGGAAAAATTGTTCATTTTACCAGCAGATTCTCTTCTTATAATATTCTGCTTTGCTCCGTAACCAAGCATCAGGAACACACGCCGTACTCTTTGGCAATGGACTGTATTCACGACAGTGATTTATTACATTATTTTACCGGTTCTGTTCCTGATTACGCATTTACCAATGCTGCAAAAATCGGGGATATGCAGTTAAGCTCTCCCCAAAACTCCATTGATACCCTGTATCGTTGGGAAGACGGAAGTATGGCTGCAAACTGTCACTTTGACTATGTGCAGCATCCCCAGGTACATGCCATTGAAATCGTTGGTGACAAGGGTTATGTAAAAGGAAACTTTGATACTGCTGAAATCATTTTTGGCACCATTGACGGTAAAACCGAAATTATTGACGGTACCCGTGTATTTGAAGATGTATACCGTGCACAATTGGATCACTTTATCCGTGCAACCCGTGGTGAAGTGGAACCCGAAAACAAGCCGGAATCCGCAATTTACTCCACCTTGTTGATGGAAGCACAGAAAGAAGCCGGTATTACCGGTAAAGAAGTGAATATTCACGAGATTGCAAAAAGATACGGTTTTGAATATTAAAAACAATAAAAAAAGACCTCCAAGGAGGTCTTTTTTTATATTATTTTTTATACCGTTCCGGTAACAGTTACCGTAGTAATACCGGGAGTTATCACATACTCGCCGGTAACAGGATTTTGGGTGTAGGAAGCTGCCGGGACGGTAATAATGCCGGGAATAATGGAAAATATGCCGGTAGTTTCATCGTAAGTGTATGCGGTTGTTGGCAATGTTGCACCGTTTAATGTTACTGTAATATCGGATAAGATAGGGTTAAAAGTATCAGTAATGACTAAATTATCAGTTGCCAAAGCAACAGCGTTACCTGTATTTTGGATAGTAAAGGTGTAAGTCAACTGACTGTTTTCCGTTACATCGGAAGGGGAAAGTGCTTTTGTAATGGATAATACTGCTTCGTCAGTTACAGAAACAGTTTCATTTACAACCAAAGGAGTGCTTAGACCACTACCGGAAACAGTCACCTGATTGGTAATAGTGCTACCGGTGCCTAAGGGAGCAACACTGTTGGGTTTTGCTTCGTAGATAATCATGGCATTTCCGTTGGCTGGAACGGTGATTGCCGTAAAGGTTAACGGATTGGTATCAGATACTGTGGGAGCAGGTTGCAAGATTCCGTTCTGATAATACAGAGCGGAGCCTTCCACATAGTCTAAGGGAACTAAAGTACCGGTTCCAAATGAAAATTCACCAAGATTGTCAGTTATGGTAATTCCGGTAAAAGATGTGTTGCCGACATTGGATAAGCTGATGATATAAGTGATATCGTCACCGGTGTTGTAGGATGCGGAGACCGCAGTTTTGGTTGCAGACAGCACTTCGACGATGTTGCCGGTCACAATATTAGAGTTGACGGTGTTGCCGTTGTAGGATAAGGTTGCCTGGTTGGTAAAGGTTGCCATATCGTTCTTCCTCTCTTAGAATGTTTTATGAGGGTTCTCCTCGTTTTCATTGTATGAGAAGAAATTTGTTTTGTGAAAGACAAAAAATCCACCCGTATAAAAAACGGGCGGATTTTTGTTTTTGTTGACAGGTTATGATTCTGTTACAGACAGAATCATTAATACATTATTTGTTACCTGGAATTTAATTTCATAACAACTGTACCGGATGCCGTAGATTTTGTCATCATCCTGATAAGACGGTCTGGGATCATGAGAAAGCACATCTTTAATTTCTTGCTGTATTTTTTGCGAGAGGGTATCAAAAAAATCAGATTGATTTTGGACTGTCAGCTTTCTTTCTTTCAAATGTTCGGTAAATCCGCCGATAGCATCAGGAATACTGTCTGCATAGGGAAGATAGGGCTTGATATCATAAATAGGGGTACCGTTTAATAAATCCGCTCCTACAACGTAAAGTACCGGGCCTTCGTTTTTGCTAAATTCAATTTTCTCCAATTTTACACAGGATAAACCAATCGAATTTGGGCGGAAGGGGGAACGTGTAGCAAAAACTCCCATCCGTTTGTTTCCGCCTAATAATGGGGGACGTACGGTGGGGGACCAAGTCTCCCGTTTTGCTTCTGAAAATTCCCATAAAATCCAGATATGTGAAAACTCTTCCAATCCACGAAAGGCTTCTGCAACACGGTATTCTTTTTCAAAAATAATCCGTCCTTTGTTTTCTACCAATCCGCTCTGACGAGGAATTCCGAATTTTTCCGGATATTCGGTTTCAATTTTGGCAATGATTTTCATAATAACCTCATGATAGATGAAAAGAATACAGAAAAAGCTACACAGAAGGGTGTAGCTTTTTCTATGTTTGGTACGCCTGATGCGATTCGAACGCACGACCTCCAGAGTCGGAGTCTGACACTCTATCCAGCTGAGCTACAGGCGCTCATTTACGACTGTTTTATTGTACACCATTTTCAAAAAATAGTCAAGAGTTTTTCCAAAAAACTGCAAAAAGTCTTGACATTGTTTTCAGAATGTACTATAATCAAATTTGTATGCGAGTCGTGGACAATGTGTTGATTTGTTCGCGCACGCAGAACATCATAGACGGACATTCATGAGTATTAAAAAAAGGAGAATGTTTCAGATTATGAAAGCACTGGTGAAAAAATATCCTGAAAAAGGATTATGGTTGGAAGATGTCAAAGAACCTGTGACTGGTCCCAATGACGTCAAAATTAAAATCCATAAAACCGCAATTTGCGGAACGGACTTACATATTTATAATTGGGATGAATGGTCTCAGCAAACCATTCAGACACCCCGTGTTATTGGGCATGAATATGTAGGTGAAATTGTGGAAATCGGAACCAATGTTCGAGGCAGATACATTGGGGAAATTGTTTCCGGCGAAGGTCATATTGTTTGTGGCAAATGCAGAAACTGTCTGGCAGGACATGGTCATTTATGTAAAGAAACTGTTGGTGTTGGTGTAAACCGTGACGGTTCTTTTGCCGAATATTTGGTGATTCCTCAGGAAAATGTGCGCCCTTGTGAAAAAGATATCCCTGAAGAAATGTATGCTATTTTTGATCCCTTTGGAAATGCTGTGCATACTGCCTTATCCTTCAATTTGGTTGGGGAAGATGTGCTGATTACCGGTGCAGGTCCTATCGGAATTATGGCAGCAGCTGTTTGTAAATTTGTTGGCGCAAGACATGTGGTAATCACTGATATTCAGGATGACAGACTGGAGCTTGCAAAAAAATTAGGCATTGAATATACGGTGAATACCGCAAAAGAAAACTTATCTGACGTGATGGAAAAGCTGTTGATTCGTGAAGGCTTTGACGTTGGATTGGAAATGTCCGGCAGCGAAATTGCGTTAAATACCATGATTGATCATATGCTGCCCGGCGGACATATTGCACTACTTGGTTTATTAAAAAGCGACACCAAAGTGGATTGGTCCAAAATTATCTTTAAAGGCTTAATCTTAAAAGGAATTTATGGCAGAGAAATGCATGAAACCTGGTACAAAATGTCTGCGATGCTTCAGGGTGGATTGGATATTTCCAACATTATTACCCACAGAATGAGCGTTTTAGATTACGAAAAAGGCTTTGAAGCAATGAACAGCGGTAAATGCGGTAAAGTAATTTTAGATTGGGAAAACCTCTAATTTTTTGAACAATAAAGGAGCAATTAAAATGAAAGAAGCTTTAAAAATCTTTAAAGAAACTTGTGAAACCATCGAAAAAGAAGGCCTCACTAAAAACGAAAAGATTATTATGACTCCTCAGGGTGCCAAAGTATCTTTATCTGACGGCAAAGATGTTATCAATATGTGTGCCAATAACTATCTTGGCTTAGCGAATAATCCCGATGTCATTAAAGCAGCAAAAGAAAGCTACGATAACTATGGCTACGGTTTGTCTTCTGTTCGTTTTATCTGCGGTACTCAGAAACTGCATAAAGACTTGGAAAAGAAAGTCAGCGATTTTTTAGGAACTGATGATACCATTTTATATTCTTCTTGTTTTGATGCCAACGGCGGTCTGTTTGAAACCTTGTTAGGGGAAGAAGATGCAGTCATCAGCGACGAATTAAACCATGCCAGCATTATCGACGGTATCCGTCTTTGCAAAGCGAAACGTTTCCGTTATAAAAACAACAATATGGAAGATTTGCGCGCAAAACTGGAAGAAGCGAAAAATTGCCGTATCAAACTGATTGCAACTGACGGTGTATTCTCCATGGACGGCATTGTTGCGGATTTAAAATCCATTTGTGATTTAGCAGATGAATACGGTGCTTTGGTTATGGTGGATGACAGCCATTCCGCAGGCTTTATGGGCGCAACCGGTCGTGGTACTGCAGAACATTGCGGTGTAATGGGCAGAGTAGATATTACCACCGGTACTTTCGGCAAAGCTTTAGGCGGTGCTTCCGGCGGTTTCACCTCCGGCAGAAAAGAAATCATCGACTTACTCCGTCAGCGCTCCCGTCCGTATCTTTTCTCCAACACCTTGGCTCCCGCTGTTGCAGCAGGCTCCATCAAAGTGCTGGAACTGATTGAAAACAATTATTCTTACAGAGAAAAACTGTTTGCCAATACTAAACTGTTTGCGGAAAAAATCAAAGAAATCGGCTTAGACGTAATGGATGGCGGCACTCCTATTATCCCCGTAATGCTTTATGACGAACATAAGGCAGTTGAAATGGCAAAACGGATGATGGAAAAAGGTGTTTATGTGGTTGCATTCTCTTATCCCGTTGTACCTAAGGGCAAAGCAAGAATCCGTACTCAGCTTTCTGCTGCTTTATCCCAGGAAGACATCTTATATATTGTAGATTGTTTCCGTCAGGTAAAAGAGGAAATGGGCTTATAAAACTCCATAATATCATTAGAAAAATGACAATATTTGCAGTGCAGGTATTGTCATTTTTATTTTTCTGTGATACAATAAAATAGAAAAGTTGGATAGATATACTGAAAGAATTAATACGATTAGTGAACAAAGTTCAAAGGACTCCCTTGGATTGGAAATGGCTTTACATAACGCTTCTAAATCACGAAAATTAAATTTATTTTGATGATTTTGATATTTGGTTTTTGGTATAATATAAAAGGATTAGTTTATTGCTATCGCTATGAAAGGAGAAATCATATGAAATATATCACCATTAGAAACAAGCTGAAAGCATCTGCAGTGTCACTTGGTTGTATGAGAATGAGCGACTTGGATGAAAATCGTGTGGATGGGATTATGGATATTGCATTAGAGCATGGCGTGAATTTCTTTGATCATGCTGATATTTATGGTGGTGGAAATTCAGAACAGTTTTTCGGAGAATATTTAAAACGAAATCCCGGTACTCGTGATAAAATTCTCATACAAAGCAAATGTTCCATTCATGACGGACAGTTTGATTTTTCTAAAGAGCATATTTTAAAGTCCGTAGACGGGATTTTGTCCCGTCTTGGCGTGGAGTATCTGGATGTACTGTTGTTACACCGTCCTGATACTTTAATGGAGCCGGAAGAAGTGGCAGAAGCATTCAATCAGTTGGAAGCATCAGGAAAAGTGAAGCAGTTCGGGGTTTCCAATCAGAATATGATGCAGATGGAACTATTAAAAACTGCGGTCACCCAACCTCTTATTATCAATCAGTTGCAGTTTTCTGTGACGGAGGCAGGACTTGTGACCTCCGGCATGAATGTGAATATGAAAAACCAAGAATCGGTGATGCATGACGGTTCTTTTTTGGAATATAGCCGTATCAAAAACATTACCATTCAGACCTGGTCACCCTTTCAGTATGGGTTTTTTGGTGGTAGTTTTATTGACCACGAAGATTTTCCCGAGTTAAACCAAAAACTGGCAGAAATTGCAGAAAAATACAGTATCACAAAACCGGTGTTGCAGCTGCCTGGATTCTTCGTCATCCTGCCAATATGCAGTTAATTGCGGGCACTATGAATCCGTCCCGCCTTAGTGAAATTTGCAAGGGTTCTGATATCACTTTAACCCGTTCGGAATGGTATGAGATTTACCGCGCTGCAGGACATACACTTCCTTAATTCATTTGTATAATAAGCGAGGAAAAGTCATGATTCATCTTCCAAACGAAGTGGTAACGCTCATAGAACAATTAAATCAAGCCGGACATTCCGCCTATGTGGTAGGCGGTTGTGTTCGTGATAGCCTTTTGGGACTAACTCCCGGTGATTGGGATATATGCACATCTGCGTTGCCGTGGGAAATGAAAGAATGTTTTTCAGATTATCATGTGATAGAAACAGGCTTAAAACACGGAACCTTAACAGTTCGCATCAATCAACAGTCTTATGAAATTACTACGTTCCGCACCGACGGTGACTACCTTGATTGCCGTCATCCGGAAAGTGTCAGCTTTGTTTTGGATATCAAAGAAGATCTTGCCAGACGCGATTTTACGGTCAATGCCATGGCATATCATCCGAAAGTTGGTTTGATTGACTGTTATGAAGGACAAAAAGATTTATCTGATAAAATAATCCGATGTGTCGGAGATAGTAAAAAACGGTTTTCCGAAGATGCACTTCGGATTATGAGAGGTCTTCGTTTTGCGGCAACTTACGGTTTTTCCGTTGATTCTGAAACTGCAGATGCAATGCTTCATCAAAAGCATCTGCTACATAAAATTGCAGCAGAACGTCTTTCAGTGGAGCTGAAAAAACTGTTATTGGGAAATTTTTTAGAATCTGTTTTGCTAAAATACCGTGACATTTTTGGAGAATTACTTCCGGAATTGATTCCTATGTTCGATTTTGACCAAAAAAATCCGTACCACTTATACGATGTGTGGACACATACCGTAAAAAGTGTTTTTGAATCTGAAAAAGATATTGATGTTCGTCTTGCTGTTTTATTTCATGATATTGGAAAACCCAAAACATTTTTGGTAGACGAGCATGGGGTAGGGCACTTTTATTCTCATGCTGCGGTAGGGTCGGATATGACCAAAGCTATTTTAAAACGGTTGAAGTTTGATAATGAAACTATGGATACTGTCACGGAACTGGTGAAATATCACGATGTGCAAATAGAAGTCAGCGAAAAATCCGTCAAGCGATGGCTCAATAAAATGGGAGAGAATCAGTTTAAACGGTTGCTTTTGGTAAAAGAAGCAGATGCCAAAACTACTGCATATCCGAAAGAAAAACTGACAATTATTTCAGAATTTCGGACTGTTTATGATAAAATATTGGAAGAGGATGCTTCTTTTTCTTTAAATGATTTGGCTGTTTCAGGAAATG
>JAZNNT010000061.1:0-9100 GCA_045580405.1 Clostridia bacterium | reverse complement strand
ATCGGCCACAGCCACAACACTGTCTAAGGTTCCACCGGAATTGGAACGCAAATCCAAAATCAACCCCTGTAACTGATTTTGGTCAAATTCTTCAAATTTACGGATAAATTCCTGTTCTGTTCCAATATCAAAGCTGGAGATTCGCACATAGGCAATTCCATTTTCAAGCATTTTTGTGCGGACAGTTTCAATGGATACCTGAGTACGAACCAAATCAACATTCCGCATTTCGCCTTCTCTGGTAAGAATCCCTAACGACACACTTTCTCCGGGAAGGCCGCGAATCATATCCACGGTTTCATCCATCATATCCCCCGTAACAGCAGTGCCGTTCACCTCAATAATGCGGTCACCGGTTTTAATGCCGGCAGACTGCGCCGCAGAACCATCGAACGAATTAATTACGACCAGAAAATTGTTTTCATCTACTGTAATTTCCACACCAATCCCCACGTAATTACCTTCGATTTCCTCGTTAAATCCTTCTAAGTCTTCATTGGAAACATAAAAAGAAAAAGGATCCTTTAAATGACTCACGTATCCGTTCATAGCATAATCAAATGCCTGTTCTTCATCAATATTTTCCTGAAAATAATAGTTTTCATGAATCAGATCATTGAGTTTTTTAATTTTCAGAGCCTGGGTTGTATAACTACCTGCAGTAGCACCGCTCCGCTCATGCAGCACACCTCCATAGTACCCTGCTAACCCAACAGACACCGTTAACACGATATACAACACCCGTCTGACAATAGACTCTTTCATCAATTTATGCCTCGTTTCATTTGAAATTTGAGGGTATCACAATCTGCGATACCCTCATCATAAGATATGTAATTCAAGTAGAAATTATCTTAAATAGTTCAGAGGATTCTGAACTGCACCATTCACCATAACCTCAAAATGAAGGTGCGGACCGGTAGACCAGCCTGTGCTTCCCACCTTGGCAATTTTCTGTCCACGTTTCACCACGGCACCTTTTGCAACCAAATTCGTGGAATGGTGTCCGTACAAGGTGGTGATTCCGCCACCATGATCAATTACAATGTAGTTACCGTAAGCATTAGAATAACCCGAAATGATAACGGTTCCATCGGAAGCTGCAACAACAGATGCCCCACTGGGAGCTGCAATATCAATGCCGGTATGCAGCTTATACACCTTCAGAACGGGATGCAAACGATTACCAAAGTATGAGGTAATTGTCTGATATCCCGGTGCAGGCCACTGCATCACACCGCCGGAATATTGGGCAGGAGAAACATTTCCGGATTGTGAAGGTGTGGATAAGGCACGGATTTGTGCCTGAATGTTGGCACTTTCCTGCTCAAATTTTTTGTATTCCTTAGTATACTTTTCAATGTCATTCTGCAGTTGTGTCTGCATTTTGGTATTTTCGTCAATTAAAGCCTGCAGATTCTTTTGTTCCTTATCTGCTTCCGCTTTCACAACCAACAGTTCCTCTTTTTTTTCATTTAGGATAGCGGTGGCTTCTTCCACTTTCGCCTTTCGGTCAATAATGTCCGAAATGATCTGTTGATCATAAACTGCAATTTGTTCAATCACATCCAGACGATAGAAAAAATCTGCAAGATCGCCACTGGACAGAAGAATATCTAAATAGGAAGTTGTATTTTCCTCATATAAAGATCTCATGCGTAGTTTGAAGAGTTCTTTGTTTTCCGCTTCTTCTTCTGTTAAACGCTGGATTTCTTCTTCTTTTTCCTGAATTTCAGATTCCAACATAGTAACCTGATCATTTAACTCTTTGACACGAGCAGCCACCGATACCATCTGGGAATCCAATTCCCGCTTGGTTTCTTCGTAGGTAGCTTTTTGTTTTTTGGCCTGATTGGCTTTATCTTGCGCTTCGTTTGCTTTTTTATCAGCATTCTGCTGTTGCTGTTGCAAATCAGATTTCTGATCCGCCATTACAACAGTTGCCGAAAAAACAATTGAGAAAAGCATAATCAAACTTAAAATCAAACACAAAACCTTGTTTTTTTTCATCATCAGATTCCTTTCCGATTATTTCTCGCAGAATATGATTTACACCGACTCCATTAAATTAGCTATCAACGGAATTAAAATAATCATCAACAGCACAACAATCGCCGTACACATCAGCATAAACTGAAGCTCACTGCGGTTATGTTTCTGCCGTTCTCTGGAATAGTATTTCCTGTTCTTACTGCAACCTTTATGATGTCTGTGATGTCTATGATGTCGAGAATGCGAACGATGTTCGCTATATTTTTCTTGATTAATTTTGCTGGTTTGTTCCATAGAATCCTCTCAAAATATATGCCGGATATTTAGTCGGACTATACTTTTACATATTTGTTAACTGCAAAAGCTGCCCCTAATACGCTGATTAAAACACCATAAATACAGTTAATTAATAATAACTGCCCAAGTAAAACAACAGGCTGAATTAAATATACTCCCTGCACCACCTGGTAGATTTTCGGATATAGCAAATGATATCCGTAAAACAACAACAGGCTGGAAAGCAAAGCCCCAAACAGTCCGACAAGAATGCCCTCTATAATAAAAGGTGCTTTTACAAAACCGTTGGTTGCTCCCACATATTTCATAATATTGATATGTTTTCTGCGGGAGAAAACAGAAACATTGATAATGTTGGAAATAATACTCAAACACAAGAAAGCCAAGGCAACATAAATGACAACACTATACAAATTGATGCTTTCTTTGGCAGCAACCAGTTTCTGAGAAGTTGCTAAATTGTTAGAAATAGCATCCACTTCGGGAATCAGACGGATTTCACTGATAATGTGATCAGCCTGATCCAAGTTGGTAACCGTCACTTCAAAACGGTTTCGGAATGGATTATCCTCCTCAGATAACCCCTGAAGCAGAGGGTCATCTCCAACAGATTCTTTAAACTCGTGAAAGGCATCCAGTTTCAGAACAAGCTTAGCGTCATCCACCATCGCTACCTCTAAAATGCTTTCTCTGACGTCTGCCAAGGCATCATCTGCAACCGAATCTTTAACATACACATTAAAGACAAAATTGTTATTCAGCTGATTGGAAACATGTACAAGATTAAACGAAATAATCTGAATAAAACCGGTTACAATCAACGAAACGACAATGGTAATCACTGTCATAAAAGTAACGGTTTTATTGGTTCCTAAATTGGAGATTGCTTCTCGGAAAAAATAGCTAAAATTTTTCATAATCACTGTAGCCTCCTCTTTCATCATCTCTGATAATGCTTCCGCCGTCTACAGCGATAACACGTTTATGCATTCTGTTTACTATATCTTTATCATGAGTAGCAACAATAATAGTCGTACCGCTTCGGTTAATTTCTTCCAAATATTCCATAATTTCCTTGGAAGTGTCCGGGTCCAGGTTTCCGGTAGGCTCGTCTGCAATAATCAGATTAGGATTGTTGGCAAGAGCTCTGGCAATGGCAACACGCTGCTGCTCACCGCCGGATAGCTGATCCGGATAAAAATGCGCCTTTTGAGACAAACCTACTCTGCCTAACACATCAGGCGCCCGTCTTCTGATCTGACGGTTGGTTGCTCCAACTACTTTCATTGCAAATGCAACATTATCTATCACAGTCTTGTTGTCCAACAAACGAAAATCCTGGAAAACCATTCCCAGCGTCCGTCTGTAGTACGGAATATCCTTTCTGGATAAATCGGTAACATTGATATCATTGATAATAATTTCACCGGAGGTTGCTTTTTCTTCAGCAGTAATCAACTTGATTAAAGTGGATTTTCCGGCACCGCTATGACCAACAAGGAAGACAAATTCTCCTTTTTCAATGTCCAGATTCACATTTTCCAATGCCGTAACATTGGTGTTATCATAGGTTTTGGTAACGTTTTTAAACTGTAACACTACTTAGCACCTCAAATTTTCATTACATTCGCTGACAGATATTTTTTAACCATCATTGCAACTTTAAAGATGATGGCATCATCAAACTCTCTTAAATCCAGACCGGTCAGTTTCTGAATCTTATCCAATCTGTATACCAGCGTATTTCTGTGAATGAAAAGCTTTCTGGAAGTTTCAGATATGTTCAGGCTGTTATCAAAAAACTTCTGAATGGTCATCAATGTTTCAGCATCCAGCTTGTCTATAGAATCTTTTTTGAATACCTCGTCTAAGAACATTTGACAAAGTTTTACAGGAAGCTGATAAATCAGACGACCGATACCCAATGACTCGTAATTTAAGATTTCCTTCTCTGCATCAAATACACGTCCGATTTCCAAGGCTACCTGAGCCTCACGGTAAGAAGCGGCAACATCACGCAAGGTCGGAGCAACAGAACCAATGCCGACACAAATGTTGATCATAGCTTCCGAACGCACCGTATCAATAATGGTGGAAACCAAAGCTTCCTGTTTTTTTGCCGAACGTTCTGTTTCCATGATTTCAGAAATAACAGCAATATTTTTTTCATCCAAAGGAATTATAAATTGCTTTCCTTTTTCCGGGAACATACCATTTAAAATTTCTACAACGTTCCCTTCATCCTGCATCGGAAGGTTTATCAGGTACACGCTTCTGGGGACTTCGTAAGAAAGCTTCAATTCTTTGGAACGTGCATAAACTTCACCGGGCAACACACTGTCTAACAGGATATTTTTCAAAAAGTTGCCGGCATCATATTTTTCTTCGTAAAAATGTTTAATGTTGGAAAACGTTGCAGCTAACATCTGTGCATATTTTTTTGCCATATCGGAATCAGATTCCACGTAAATGCAAAATTCCAGTTTGGAACGCACAAAGATGGGCTTATATGTAATCCCTGCTTCTACGATGACGGAACCGTCGTTTAAAAGTTCCAGATCAATGGGAAAATATTTCCCAACACTCATATTGTTGGAACACGCAATTGCAATGCTGTTTTCATCCAGTACGCCAAACGGATATTCAACAATCCCCACAAACTGATATACAGCACTTTGAAAATGTTTATGAATCATAATTAAACCACCCTATCTCTTCTACGCATGAATTCTGAAATATACGAAAAAATGCATATCATTTTCAAAAAATATTATATATTATTGTAACACAAAACTGTGAAAAATTCAAGTTTTTTTTACATATATTTGCAAAATTATATATATTTCTTCAATTCGTTGATTATTTTCTCTAAATTTACGGTGTCGGTAATGCCCGTGCGAGCATTCAAAATTGCTTGCATACGATTGTATTCCTTCGTCAGATACTGCTTCGTTAATTCGTCTTGTTTTTCCAAAATCCGCCTTCCGAACTGATAACTCATTTCATCGCGATAAGTCTCTTCCCCGCTGCAAACGGACATCGAAATGTAAAACCTTCTGTCCTCTAATGCAACACGTTCTTCACAAATCTGAAATCCGTTTTCCGCTAAAAAGCGCCTTAAAACCGGAATCTCGCTTTGCGGCTGCAACACCATATAATCGGCACGGTGTGCAATTTCCAAACTGCTGTCAAGAATCCGTGCAATCAGACGTCCTCCCATGCCACAAATCGTTATCACTTGAAAGTCCTTGTCAAAAAGCTCTTTTAAACCGTCGCTTTTCACAGTTTGAATCAAGTCCTTCATATGAAAAGCAGCAATGTTTTTGGATGCAGTTTTTAATGGCCCGTCCCGCATGTCACAGGCATAGGCTTTTTTTATCTTTTGCTTCTGGATCAGATAAATCGGAAGATAGCCGTGATCACATCCGATATCGCAAAGAATCTCCGTGTTTTCAATCATATCCGCAACGGTTTTCAATCGATTGGTAATTGGAATCTGCATAGTAATTCTCCAAAGTTTTTTCTTTTCATTGATTGTAAAATCAATGAACAATTAAGATGCCAACTCATTTTCATGAATTGACAACTATCGTTGTCATGAATTGGCGTTCTGCCATGATTTCTCGCTTCGCTCCATGAATTGAATTGCCTTTTACTGCACTACTTTAGTGCAATTCACAAGCCGCAGGCTCAATTTATGAAATCTTTGATTTCAATTCATGCCGAAGGCAATTCATTGAGTTTGCTCTGCAAACTCATTATATCACATTCGTGTTTTTTTGTCAAATTTCTGAAATTGATGAGATTTTATACCCAAAATTAATAAAAATACAAAATTATGGTTGATTTTTTCAAAAGAATATGCTAAAATAGATACGCATATTATGTAGAATAAAATTATCTATGCAAAAGGAGACTTTCATTATGAAAAAAATGATGCAACTTCTGGCTTTGGTTCTGAGTATGTTATTACTCTTCACCGGATGCCAGACCGCTACCACTGAACCCGCAGGTTCTGAAGAAGCAGAAAAATTAGTAATCGGTTACACCATCTATGAACCCATGAACTATCTGGATGATGCAGGCGAATTAACCGGTTTTGACACCGAATTTGCAAAAGCAGTTTGCGAAAAACTGGGTATGACCCCCGAATTTGTTGAAATCAACTGGGATACCAAATTTGTTACCTTGGATTCTGATCAGATTGACTGTATCTGGAACGGTATGACCATTTCCGATGAAGTAAAAACCAACTGTCTGGTATCCAAAGCATATGTAAAAAATGCTCAGGTTGTTGTAATGGCAAAAGACAAAGTTGACCAGTACACTACCGTAGAAAGCTTAAATGGTTTAAAATTTGCTGCTGAAGCAGGTTCTGCGGGTGAACAGGCAATTAAAGATAACGGTCTTGACGGAAACTACACTCCCGTTGCAGCTCAGACTGATGCTTTAATGGCTGTAGCAGCAGGTCAGGCTGATGCTTGTGTTATCGACATTACCATGGCAAAAGCTTCTACCGCTCCCGGCACCAGCTACGAAGGTTACACCTATGGTGTTGAACTGACCACCGAAGAATACGGTATTGGTTTCAGACAGGCTGACACCGAATTACAGGAAGCTGTGAACAACGCTATCGACGAATTATATGCTGACGGTACTTTAACCGATTTAGCTGAAAAATACGAACTGAACTTAGCGTTCTAATTTCTACATAAAAATTAAGAAGAGGGTTGTGGCAAAATGAAGCGATTCTTTTTTGAAACAACCCTTTTTATCACGTAAGAGGTCTTTATGCAACTTTTCATGAAGGTTACATTCAGCCTTTTGGAAGGCTTTGTAACAACACTTAAAATATTTGGTTTAACATTAATTATGGCTCTGCCATTGGGGCTGATTATTTCCTTTGGTTCCATGAGTAAGCTGAAAATAATTAAATATCCCATTAAAACGCTGATCTGGATTATCCGAGGAACTCCCCTGATGCTGCAGTTAATCGCATTCGGTTTCGGACCGGGATTGATGGGAGTAAAAGGAATCAATTTGTTTTCTGCGGTAATTTTTGCATTTGTATTAAACTACTCTTGCTATTTTTCTGAAATATTCCGCGGAAGTATTGAAAGTATTCCCAAAGGTCAGTATGAAGCAGGTGCAGTTCTTGGACTCACCAAACGGCAGGTATTTTTCAAAATCATTTTAATGCAGGTAGTAAAAAGAATCATTGCTCCCATGAGCAACGAATTTCTGACGCTGGTAAAAGATACTTCTCTGGCAAATACCATCATGATTTACGAAATTACATGGAACGCTAAGCGAATGATGAACAGTGAACATATTCTATGGCCCCTGTTCTACTCCGGAGCATTCTATCTTGCCTTCTGCGGCATTTTAACTCTTATTTTCGGATATCTGGAAAAGAAACTCAGCTACTATAAAGTATAAAAGGTAGGTCCCCTATGTTAGAAGTAACCAATCTTGTAAAAAGCTTTGGAAAAACAGAGGTCTTAAAAGGTGTCAGTTTTTCCATCAAAAAAGGTGAAGTTCTCTCCATCATCGGTTCTTCCGGCGGCGGAAAAACCACATTGCTGCGTTGTTTGAATTTTTTGGAATTTGCAGAAAGCGGAACAATTTCTGTGAATGGGAAAGTAATTTACGACGGCAAACAAAAGGATAAAATGAACGAACAGTACATCCGCAGTATGCGCCTCCATTTTGGGTTAGTATTCCAGTCCTTTAATTTGTTTCCGCAGTATACTGTGCTGAAAAACATCACCTTAGCACCAACCCTGTTAAAAGTGGATACTCCCGAAAATATTGAAAAGAAAGCATTGGACCTGATTGAAAAGGTTGGACTGTCCTCGAAAATCAACAGCTATCCCTGTGAACTTTCCGGCGGTCAGCAGCAACGTGTTGCAATTGCAAGAGCTCTGGCGTTAAATCCCGACATTTTATGTTTTGACGAGCCAACCTCTGCATTGGACCCTGAACTGACAGGTGAAGTTCTGAAGGTAATCAAACGACTTGCCGACCAAAAAACAACCATGGTAATTGTAACTCACGAAATGTCATTCGCCCGGGATGTTTCTGACAAGGTTATTTTTATTGATAACGGCGTTATCGTAGAACAAGGAACACCGGAAGAAGTGTTTGACCATCCGAAAAGTGAACGTTTACACGCTTTTTTACAAAGCTACCATACTTAATATGAACCTAAAAAAGGATATACCCGGTATATCCTTTTTTCATCCAATCATTGATATTAGCAAAGGACAGTCTTTTCTATGAAACATAAAAAACGAACAATCCAAGACATCTTAGACACAATGAAATATGCAATTTTTGATCTGGACGGAACATTACTGGATTCCATGCCAATCTGGGTCAATTTAGGACAAACTGTTCTCAATCCCATGGGGATTTACCCGGATGAAGACCTGGATAAGAGGTTTAAAACGATGACACTGGATCAATCTTCCCAATATATTAAAGATCACTTCCCCATTGATATCAGTGCAAAAGAATTATTTGATGTCTTTACCGATACGGTGCGTAAGGGATATGAAGAAGAAGCACCACTAAAACCCTATGTGATGGATTTTTTAAAGCTGCTGCATGCCAAAGGCATTCCGATGTGTGTTGCCACTGCATCCGAACGGCATTTAACCGAAGCTGCCTTAAAACGAAACGGTGCACTTCCCTATTTTCAATTTGTTATGACTTGTTCTGACATTGGTAAAACAAAAGAAACGCCCGATATATATTTGGATGCAATGAAAAAGCTGGGTGGTACCCTCGGTAACACCGTTGTATTTGA
>JAZNNT010000060.1:0-23798 GCA_045580405.1 Clostridia bacterium | reverse complement strand
TATGTATCTATAACGTCACTACTGTATTTCCTGCCGATGGGAATTTGTATATGATCGTCTAACACAATATAATTGTTTTTTATAACACTTTGAACATACCGCATATTTACAAGATAACTTTTATGACATTGTATAAATCCGTAAAGATTCAGGTAATTGTAGATGGCTTTCAATTTATCTTGACAACAATAATCACCATCTACTGTATGAATAACAAGTGTATGCCCATATGATTCTATATAAGAAATTCTCATAGAAGATATCTTGAAAATTTCATTTTTGTATGTAATGGTTAAATAATGATTGATATTTTTACATTCCTTAATTGCATCTTGAATGTTTCTTTTGATAAACTCATCCGGTTCTGATTTAAGTATATACCTGAACGCTCTATACTCGTAACCCCGTAAGGAATATTCAAGATAATTTGTGATAAATATCAATAACGTAGACCGATTACGGTTATATAATTCCGAGGCAATAACCAGGCCATTCTGTTCCGGCATTTGTATATCCAGCAATACAATATCAAATGATATTGGAGAATCTAATAACGTTTGTCCAGAAGAAAATAGATATACTTCAATTTCAGAATCTTCAAAGAACCTCTTCATTTTATCGAGGACTAATGGCTCATCATCACAAATTGCTACACGTATCATTATTGTTCTCCTCTTGAAAGATATTTTCAATCAAAATCCCTCTATTTTTAACATTATAATACCATTTTTTCACTATCCTGTCAACTATTTCATAATTCAATCATACAGTATCTTAATTTCAACATTAACCGAATCATTGTCAAAAAACACTAAAAACGGATTTACGGATTCTCTTGAAATTCCTCTTTTAGTATGCTATACTATATTTACTAAAGGAGGCTTGGTTATGAAAAAAAGACGTTGGAGAAAATAAGCAGTGGAGCTTACTATGTTGAAAATAATTGTACTTATAAAAAGGGTAACATCAAAATCTGTGACTTTCACATCGCCGATTTAACTGTGTATGAAAGGTGCAATAAACCAATCTCTTTTGAGCTAACTTTAGAATCAGAAGAGGAAGAGAAAACAGTATTATTTCCTATTTTTTATTTGTATGATCCAATCGGTTGGTTCTACGATGGTTTTTTTGAAGACGGCTTTCATATCAATACCACCAGAAAAAACTTTGAAGAATCTATGGTTAAAATTGTCACTCTTATTCTCGATAACAATAAGTACGACACGCTGGATGACTGCATGGGGTGGAAATTAGAAAATCTAACCGGCAGAGAACTATATACAAGCACTTTTCATTCTTTCGGAAAATTTGAAAATCCCGGTTCAAGTATATCCCAAGAGGAGTATCAAGCTAAACCCCAAAATTATCTCTTTGAATATTTAAATCTTACAGATATTGCTGTTTCCGCTCCGCTTCTCAGTTATATGTTACTATCCTTATTGACAAGCCTCGAAATCTTCGGTACTAACACTAGAACGAATTTTCAGGTAGCTATTACCGGAGGTTCCGTAGAACTACGAAGAAAATTTGCACTATTTTTCGCTAATGTTTATAAAAGAGATTCCACATTTACCAGCACCGAATACAAATTCTTTCACGTTAATCCCAAGGATACCACAACAGATATTCGCTTAAAAGCGAAAGTCACCAGAGATTGTGTTCTGATAGCATTTGAACCGGACAAGCGACACCTTAGAACTTTACTGCAGGAAATATATCAAACAAATGTTATTGATGAAGACCATCCCATCGAAAACTTGCTGCTCATTACCGGTGAAAAAGTGGAAACAACAGCAACACACAACACATTGGTAATAGAACTGAATAACAATCACACCACCAAAGAAATTGAGCATTATTTTAAAGTTAATGAACCTATTCCATTAGAAGACAATTTGATAGAATGCATATATTATTTCTTAAAACAATTAACGACAAAACTGTTAAATAACAGACATTATGTAAGAGATAAGTTTATCAAGCATAAAAATAAGTTCCTAAAACACATGGTAACACCTGACTTTTCCGAAGTTGCACAAGAAGTTGCGCAACCTTTGTTGTTTGCATTAGAGTTATATACTAAACATTTTGAAACAGAAAATGCCGAGCAACCGGATAAAATTAAACACCTCCTTGCTGTTAATAAGGCAAAAGAAGCTATCATTGCAACAGTCAAAAACTCATTCCCTGCCAAGGGCTACGCAACAGACAAAGATTTTGAAATTGCAAAAACTACATGTATTCAAATTGACAGTTATTTTACTCTTCAAAAAAAGACCCATAAGAATGCAAAACTAATAGGTGAAATAGGTTGTGAAGAATGCGTAACAGAAAAAAGAATCTGGTATGATAACGAAAATTTTTATATCACCTTAAAGCACATCAATGAATTTCTAAAACTGACCGGCTGGAAAATGGTTTTCAACTTGAAGGTCAAGGGTGCACTGGCAGAAAAAGAAATCATTAAAATATATACGAAAAAGGATGGAAAACCGGAATACAGCACTCATTTACAAAAGCCGTTATACGGAAAAACTAAAACACAAGATCGATTTATAACATTCAATAGAAAACGCTGCAAAGAGTATCAAATATTTCAGAATATTGAAGCAATTATGATAAATAGATGTCAAATAGATGTCAAACCAGAAAAAAATAAGGAAACCGGTGAGAATTAAACACAACAAAAAAGCCTTGAAAACTTAGCGTTTTCAAGGCTTTTTGCTTGGTGAGCCATCGGCGATTCGAACGCCGGACAACTTGATTAAAAGTCAAGTGCTCTACCGACTGAGCTAATGGCCCATATATTGGCTGGGATAGCTGGACTCGAACCAGCGAATGCAGGAGTCAAAGTCCTGTGCCTTACCGACTTGGCGATATCCCATCATATCAAAAAATATAATGGGGTGGATAATCGGATTCGAACCGATGACCCCCAGAGCCACAATCTGGTGCTCTAACCAACTGAGCTATACCCACCGTAAGAAATAAAGTGGCGCGCCTGAAGAGATTCGAACTCCTGGCCTACTGCTTAGAAGGCAGTTGCTCTATCCGGCTGAGCTACAGGCGCATAAATAATGGAGCGGGTGATGGGAATCGAACCCACACAATCAGCTTGGAAGGCTGAGATTCTACCATTGAACTACACCCGCATCGGATACAACATTATGTTGGATTCAAGCATCGGGCAGCCTACATTCACTGTTTAGACCCCTTAAGTGCTTGACTATTATATCAAACAATTTCCGATTTGTCAATACTTTTTTTGGATTTTTTGGAATTTTTTTAAAAATATTTTAAATTCGCTAAAAATCAAGACAAAACAAGGCGTTTTGCACCTTTTTTGATAACTCGCTTCGTCTGATTCTACCCAATTTTTTTAAAATTATAACCGAACGGGGATACCTTTTTCTTTCATCGCTTCTTTCACCTGGCGGATGGTTAATTCTTTAAAGTGAAACAAAGATGCTGCCAATACCGCATCAGCGTGTCCCTCTAATACCGCATCGGAAAAATGAGACAATGCTCCCGCACCGCCGGAAGCGATGACCGGAATTTTCAAGGCATCGGAAATCTGGCGGGTCAGCTCCAAATCATAGCCTGCCTTGGTGCCGTCTGCATCCATACTGGTGAGTAAAATTTCACCTGCACCAAGCTGTTCGCAACGAATTGCCCATTCAACGGCATCAATGCCCGTATCGTTTCTGCCCCCGTGCGTAAAAATGTTGAACCCACCATCTGCACGGCGTTTGGCGTCAATGGCAACCACCACACACTGGGAGCCGAATTTTTCTGCAGCCTCGGTAATGAGGGAGGGATTATGAATTGCCGCAGTATTTACAGATACCTTGTCGGCACCTGCCAACAACAGCTCCCGAAAATCCTCAGCTTTTCGGATTCCTCCGCCAACGGTGAAGGGGATAAACACATTTTCTGCCACACTTCTTACCATATCCACGGTGGTTTTTCTGTTGTCAGAGGAAGCGGTGATGTCCAAAAACACCAGCTCGTCTGCGCCCTCTTTGTCATAAGCACGGGCACACTCCACAGGGTCACCTGCATCAATTAAATTTACAAAATTCACTCCCTTAACCACTCTGCCGTTTGCCACGTCCAGGCAAGGGATCACACGTTTTGTCAACATCGTTTTTTACCTCTCACTGTTTGGATAAATAGCGGGAAAGCTTCAGAATTGCAGCCACGGTTTTGGCGTCCTTGATTTCGTTTTGGTCAACCATCTCTAAAAGTTCGTTCAGGGTGAAAAATTCCACATCCAAAAACTCGTCATCATCCAAATGCTGTTCCCCTTTACTGAGTCCCTTGGCATAGTAAATATGCAAGGTTTCGGTTAAAAAGCCCACAGAAGGGTACAAAGCGCCAAAATAAACATATTCTTTTGCAAAAAAACCGGTTTCCTCCAAAAACTCCCGCTTGCCGCATGCTAAGTGGTCTTCCCCATAGTTTAGTTTTCCTGCAGGCACTTCTAAAAGTACTCTGCCAAAGGGAGCTCGAAACTGGCGGACCATGGGGATTTTTCCCTCATCGGTCACTCCAATCACGCAAACACCGCCGGGATGCTCCACGATTTCACGACTGGCAAGAGAACCGTCTTCCAATTCCACGGTATCCTCACGCAAATTGATGATTCTGCCTTTAAAATGCAGTTTGCTGTCTACGGTTTTTTCAGTTAATTTCATTGAAAGAACTCCTTTTTTTCACCAAAACTACCCGTTCCACTCCAAAATAATCGGAAATAATTTCGGGTTTTCCCAAGGATTTCATAATATCCGCTACCAAAAGGTGTTGGTTGATGCCGATTTCTACGGCTAAGATTCCGCCGTGGGAGAGGTGTTTTTCTGCCAAAGCAACCAATCTGCGGTAGAATAGCAAGCCGTCACCGCCGTCAGTTAACGCCATTCGGGGTTCGTAATCCACCACATCGGTCATCAGATACTCCATATCCGAAAGAGGTATGTAGGGCGGATTGGACACCATCACATCGTAAGTTTTGGGTAATTCTTCGGTCAACACATCCATTTTGGAAACGGCAACATTGGCACCCAACGCTTCCGCATTTTTTCGGGAGATAGCAATCGCTTCGGGTGATAATTCGTACAAGTCAACCGCTTTTCCCGTCTCCAATGCCAAAGTAATGCCGATACAACCCGAACCCGAACATAAATCCGCAATATTGACCGCCTTCTCGGGAAGGCGTTCCAATACGGCAGAAACAAGATTTTCGGTTTCGGGACGGGGAATCAACACCCCCTCTCCAACTTGAAAATTACGGGAAAAAAATTCCTTTTTTCCCGTAATATAGGATAAGGGTTTTGCCTCTTTTCGCTCACCAATCAAGCGGAAATACGCTTCCTTGATACTATCGGCATCATCTGACAGATACAACGGAAGCTTTCCAAACTCAATCTGCAATAAACATTCCAAAATGGCACGGGCATCAGTCTTGGGAGCTTCTCCTCCCGATAATATCGAAATGCCCTGCTCATATAATTCTTTTACCGTCATCTTTTTACTACTTTTGCCACGTTTACCACTTGGTGGATTCGGTTTCATCTTCGGGTAACACCGCTTTTAAGGCAGCGATTGCCACTTCAATCATCGAATCGTCCGGCTCTCTGGTGGTAAAATGCTGCAACCATACACCGGGTTTGGAAAGCATTCTGGTAAACCAGTTGGAGCATTTTCCTGCGTATTTAATCAGTTCATAGGAAATACCGGCAACTACCGGCAGAAGTCCGATTCTCCAAAAAATCTTGCCCCAGAAATCGGTAGCAGGCACGAAGAAGAATACCACAACAGACACAATCATAACCAATACTAAAAAACTGGTGCCGCAGCGAGGATGAAAACGGGTGTGTTTTTTAATATTTTCCACAGTTAATTCATCACCGTATTCAAAGGCAAAAATGGTTTTATGCTCTGCACCGTGATACTGGAATACCCGCTGAATGTCCTTCATACGGGAAATGAGAAGCATATAGCACACAAACAAAATCATACGGATAGCACCTTCAATTAACACGGAGATACTTTCGTGCACCTGTGCACCCGCCAAACCGCTCACCCATTCCACCGTCAGCTTAGGCAGAATCATAAACAGACCGATTCCAAGCACCAAGGAAAAGAGCACTGAAACATACATCAGAATGTCAAAGAGTTTGTCACCAAACTTTTCCATCACCCATTTTTCAAATTTGCTCATCTGCTCGGTGTCATCTTCCAAGTCACATTCCTTGGCAGAAAACATTAAACACTTCACGCCTGTAAAAAGTGATTCAAAAAATGCCAAAAAACCTCTTAAAATCGGAATTTTATTGAGCTTCCATTTGCGGATAAAGGATTTATCCTCCTTTTTATCCACCAAAATACTGCCGTCTGATTTTCGGACTGCAGTAGCAAGACAGCCGGGGCCTTTCATCATAATCCCCTCAATAACCGCCTGACCGCCAATGGAGGTTGGCGTACATTTCTTTTGTTCCATATTAAAAATCCTTTCTCATCACTGAAAGATATCACACAAAAAATTGGTATTGGCAAGACAAACTCTCACCAATACCAATTATACAGTATCTTTGTGAAAAAATCAAGAATTTTTCGGTATTTTCAGGATATTGTTATTTCTTACGATTTCTTGTGCCGACCACAACGCCGTACACCACACTGGCAATGGCAAAGGGAATCAGAAGAATAAGCCACACAATGGATGCCACAGGCGGTAAGAAGAGACTGACAATTCCCAAAATTCCCATAATAACCATAAGTCGTCCGATAAAGCGGTTTATTTTTCTGGCAGTCTGGGTGTCAAAATCATAATGCTTCACATAGTCCAGCTTAGGCTGATAATTTCCCATTACCAAAAACATGATGCTCACCAGAAGCATGACAGACACACGGATATCAATTGCCCAACCCAGACTGTAACCTAAGGTTATCACCTGCAATACAATACACAGTACCGGGACAATCCATTTCACAACATTTTCGAATTTCTTGCGTTCCCCGTGTTTTGCAGAGTTGAAATCGGTAATCACACAGGAAATCGTCTGCAAAATTACCATCATCACAGGCAGTCCAAACACCGCAAACCACTTGGGTGCAAAATTATCCGGCTGATTATACATATTAAAATGAATGGCAATGTTTTCAGGCAAGCTGTTCCAGAGTGCCACACCCAACAAAATAGGAAGCAAGGTAATCAGACAGCTGAACAATAAAAACTTCCATTTGATTATTTTAGTTTTTTTCATTTTTTTCATCACTTATTCCCTCCCAAACCGTAAATCCAGCTTAACAACTCTTCAAACACAGAGGTATTTAACTCATAATAAATAAAATTTTTGTGTTTTTGCTCGCAGATTAAATCTGCACTTTTTAGTTTTGACAAATGATAGGAAACCGTTGCGCCCGTTAAATCAAAATGCTCTCCGATTTCTCCTGCAGACTTTCTGCCGTTTTTTAAAAGCTGCAAAATGTCACGCCGAACCGGGTCGGAAAGTGCTTTCATTGTTTCGTTCATTCCCATAGCGGCCACCCTCCTTTGGTATTTAGATGGTTATCTAAATACATTGTAGCATACGATTTGTTGGCTGTCAATATCTATTTCGATATTTTTCTAAATAGGTAAAAATTTCTGCATCAAAAAAGACGGAGTACGCACTCCGTCTTTTTCTTATGAAAACATATTTTTTAAGGTATCTAAGAAAGATTTCTTTTTAGAATGGTTCCCTGCTTCGCAACTTTTTTCAAAATCCTTTAAAATATCTTTTTGCTTTTGGGTAAGCTTTTTGGGAACTTCTAATTTCGCAATCACATACTGATTACCACGTCCGTTGCCACGAAGATAGGGAATCCCTTTTCCTTTTAACACAAATTTTGCTTCCGGCTGGGTACCCTCCGGAACGGTTAATTCGATTTTGCCGTCCACGGTGGGAACCACTAATTTTGCTCCCAATGCCGCTTCAGAAAAGGTAATAGGCAATTCCACATAAACATCAAAGCCTTCTCTGTGGAAAATTTTATCCGGCTGCACACGGATTTCTAAGTATAAATCTCCGTTGGGGCCACCACGAAGTCCCGGCTCACCTTCTCCTCTGACGGTTAACGTCTGACCGTCATCAATGCCTTTGGGAATATTGATTTCCAAAGTTTTGGTTTTTCTGATATGACCGCTGCCTCCGCAATTTGCGCATTTTTCTTTAATAATCTGACCACTGCCGCCACACTGGGAGCAAGGGGAAGAAGTCTGCATATTGCCAAAAGGTGTCCGCTGAATTCTGCGAACCTCACCGCTGCCGTGACAGGTGGGACAGGTTTCAGGCTGAGTTCCTTTTTTGGCACCGGTACCGTTACATTCGGGACAATGATCCTGTTTGGTAATGGTAACTTCCTTCTGCACACCAAAACAAGCTTCCATAAAGGTGATGGTGATGCTCTTTTGCAAATCCCGTCCCTTCTGAGGACCGTTTCTGCGGGATCTGGTGCCGCCAAAACCGCCGAATCCACCTCCGAAAAAGCTATCAAAAATATCAGAAAAGCCGCCAAAATCACTGTAGGCACCATAGCCTGCTCCTGCTCCGCCATTTTCAAAAGCTGCGTGACCGAACTGGTCATACTGCTGACGTTTCTGCGGGTCGGATAAAATTTCATAAGCTTCGTTTGCCTCTTTAAATTTGGTCTCTGCTTCTTTATTATCAGGGTTTAGGTCGGGATGATATTTCTTGGCAACCTGGCGGTATGCTTTCTTTAAATCCGCCTCGCTGGCATCCTTGGAAACTCCCAACACTTCATAATAATCTCGTTTTTGAGCCATAGACTGTCTCTCCATTTACATAGGTATTTCCGACAGATTGCTCTGCCGGAAACAACCTCTTTGCTATTTTACTTATCGTCGTCCACAACGGTGTAGTCTGCTTCATAAGCACCGTCGTCTCCTTGTGCACCGCCGGTTGCACCTGCGCCGCCCATATCAGCACCACCCATATTGGGGTCGCCCTGAGGATAGAGTTTGGAAGCAACTGCATACATTTTCTGAGTAAGTGCTTCGGTACCTGCTTTAATCGCTTCGGTGTCGTCGCCTTTTAAGAGTTCTTTTAATTTATCGATTTCTGCCTGAATACCGGATTTGTCTTCTGCACTCAGTTTATCTCCCGCATCGGATAAGGTTTTTTCGGTTTGATAAACCATCGCATCTGCCTGGTTTTTCACGTCAACTGCTTCTTTTTTCTTCTTATCTTCCTGCGCAAACTGTTCTGCTTCTTTTACTGCTTTTTCAATGTCTGCTTCGGATAAGTTGGTGGATGCAGTAATGGTGATTGCCTGCTCTGCACCGGTGCCTAAATCTTTTGCACTAACATGAACAATACCGTTGGCATCAATGTCAAAGGTAACCTCAATCTGCGGAACACCTCTGGGCGCTGCAGGAATACCGGTCAGCTGGAAATTACCCAAGGTTTTGTTGCCAGCAGCCATTTCTCTTTCACCCTGCAGAATGTGAATATCCACAGCGGTCTGACCGTCTGCTGCAGTGGAGAATACCTGACTTTTCTTGGTAGGAATGGTGGTATTTCTTTCAATCAGTTTGGTGCAAACGCCACCTAAGGTTTCAATCCCCAAGGATAAGGGAGTTACATCTAATAACAGTAAGTCTTTTACGTCCCCTGCCAAAACGCCTGCCTGAATTGCTGCACCGATGGCAACACATTCGTCGGGGTTAATGCCTTTGAAGGGTTCTTTTCCGATGAATTTTTTCACAGCTTCCTGAACGGCAGGGATTCTGGAGGAACCGCCAACCAACAGTACTTTTGCAATGTCGGAGGGAGAAAGTCCTGCATCAGCCATTGCTTTTTTGGTGGGTTCCATAGTAGCCTGCACCAAATCTTCGGTTAACTGGTCAAATTTTGCACGGGTTAAGGTGATATCCAGATGTTTGGGACCGGTTGCATCTGCAGTAATAAAGGGCAGATTGATGTTTGCGCTGGTCATACCGGATAATTCAATCTTCGCCTTTTCTGCTGCTTCTTTTAATCTTTGAAGCGCCATTTTGTCTGCTCTTAAGTCGATGCCGTTTTCTTTCTGAAATTCGTCTGCTAAATAGTTCATCACTCTGTCGTCAAAGTCGTCACCACCCAGACGGTTGTTACCGTTGGTTGCCAGTACTTCAAACACGCCGTCGCCGATTTCCAAGATGGAAACGTCGAAGGTACCGCCGCCCAAGTCATAAATCATAATTTTGTGATCGGTGTCTTTATCCAAGCCGTATGCTAAGGATGCAGCGGTAGGTTCGTTGATAATACGGAGCACTTCCAGACCTGCAATTTTACCTGCATCCTTGGTTGCCTGACGCTGAGAGTCAGAGAAGTATGCAGGAACGGTGATAACTGCCTGGGTAACGGTTTCGCCCAGGTAGCTTTCTGCATCTGCTTTTAATTTCTGCAGAATCATTGCGGAAATTTCCTGGGGAGTGTACGTCTTGCCGTCAATATCTACTTTTTTGTTGGTTCCCATATCTCTTTTAATGGAGCTGATGGTTTTTTCAGGGTTGGTAATTGCCTGTCTTTTTGCAACCTGGCCAACCAGTCTTTCACCGGTTTTGGTGAATGCAACAACGGAGGGAGTGGTTCTTGCGCCTTCTGCATTGGCGATAACCACCGGTTCGCCGCCTTCCATAACTGCTACACAAGAGTTTGTAGTACCTAAGTCAATACCAATAATTTTTGCCATAATAAAATCTTCCTTTCTATTCTCCCGAAACGGGGACATCATAGTTGTTTTAAAAAAAATTTATATAAAATGTGTCAAAGAAGGGTTATCTTTGATACATAAAGCCTTATGCTTTCACTTTCACCATAGAATGACGGATCACTTTGTCGCCTAAGGTGTATCCCTTCTGCAGCACTTCCACCACGGTGTCAGCTTCTGCATCGCCATCTTCACAACGCAGCACAGCGTTATGAAGTTCAGGGTTAAAGGGTTCGTTCAAGGCAGGAATTTCGGTTACCCCTGCTTTTTCTAAAATCGTGTGGAACTGTTTAACCACCAGTTCGATGCCTGCTTTGAAAGCGTTTCCGTCGGTAGCATCCTGGGTCAAGGATAATTCCAAAGTATCCAAGATGGGAAGCAACTTTCCAACGGTATCTGCCGCAGCGTAGGTATAGCTCACTTCTTTTTCTTTTTGGGTTCGTTTTTTGTAGTTTTCAAACTCTGCCATCAGACGAAGGTTTTTGTCGGTAAGCTCTGCAATTTGTGCTTCCAGCTTCGCCATAGGATTCTCTTCAACTGCTTCTTCCACGGTTTCTTCTGCAGCTTCTTTGGTTTCCTCTACTGCTTCGTTCTGCTTCTTATCGTTCTTCATTGGAATCTCCTTCTGTGTGTTCTAAAATATCGCTCATAAGGCGAGACATTGCTTCTAAGGTAGTGATTACCTTACCGTAATTCATCCGTTTGGGTCCGATTACCGCAATGGCACCGTTTCGCCCGCCGTATGCCTTGTAGGTAGAAACCACCATGCTTAAATCTTTATTCTTTAATATGGGGCTTTCATCCCCAATCACAACGGTGATACCGTTTTTATTATCGGCTGCGGCGGTGTTGATTAAAGAGGTAATCTGCTCTTTATCCTCCACCAAATCCAAAAAGCCAAGCACCTTATCCATGCTGGAAAATTCAGGCGCCTTCAGGGTTTCGGATTTTCCGCTGAAATAATACTCTCCGGTTCCCGTCTGCGCCAGGGTATCGGTTACAAATTCTAAAATAATACCCAACAGCTCAAAATTATCGTTAAACCGTCTCTTCAGGCGTTCCACCCTGTCCGGTGTAATCATTTCCAAGGTGCATCCGGATAATTCCTCATTTAAAATCTGTTTTAAATATAACACGGAATTTTCGTCGATATGGGTTAGGATACGAACCTGCCGCTTCTTTATCATACCCGTGTTGGTTACTAAGATAAACATTAAATAATGTTCCGACGCCTTCACAATTTCAAAATGGCTGATGGCACCCGGATTCATACGAGGAGCACCCGTCACGGCGGTGAGGCCTGTGGAGTCTGAAATGGTTTTTGCAGAAAAATCCAAAAACCGATTTAATTCAGAAAGATTCGCTTCCATTTTCTGTTTGATAAATTCCATTTCCATACTGGTGGCACGAATGTTTTCAATTAAACTGTCCACATACAGCCGATAAGCTAAATTGGAAGGGATTCTGCCTGCCGAGGTGTGAGGCTGGGCAAGATAGCCCATTTCCTCCAGATCCGACATCTCGTTTCGGATAGTGGCGGAGGAAAGCCCGATATCACATTTTTTTGCAATGGTACGGGAGCCAACCGGTTCCGCAGTTTCGATATAGTCTTCAATCAGCGCTTTTAAAATCGCAATTTTTCTGCCGTCCAGATCCATTGATTGGCACCTCTCTTTCTTTGGTGTTGTCTATCAATCACTGTGTTTTCAAGCATTTTTTCGTTGTTAGCACTCTTTAGTTTTGAGTGCTAACAACTATAAGATAGCAGACTTTCCCCCGTTTGTCAAGTGTTTTTTTGAAAATTTTTTTGGAATTTCAAAAAAGAATGTTTTTTAAACAAAAAAGGCGTGAGTTAAACAAAATACCCACGCCCTATATATATAATGAAAAGGAATCCTTTTTTCGACACAGTCTTTTCTAAAAATTCCACAACTGCAGTTTTTGTGTCAAAAAAACGGTTTCTTAAAATTACTTTTCGTCATTTTCTTGCAATTTTCTACAGATTCCCCTATGGTAAAGGCAAAACTTTAAAAAAGGAGAATCCCTATGAACCACCCGTTCCCGTATAACCCTCAGGTCATCCCGTCAGAAGAAGCATTTTCACACATCCCTCCAAAAACAGAACGAATGTATGACCGTTTTCTTTCGGCACTTTACTTTTCTCCCTCCTTGAAAGGCTATTCCTACATCAAACAAGCTCTTTATTATGAGCAAAGGCACCGTCATCTGCTTCCATCACTCAACAAAGATATCTACGAGGAAATCTCCCGCTGCTATCAAACAGAAATTTCTGCTGTGGAGCGTTGCATTACATTCTCAGTACAGCGGGCGTATCAACAAAATCCCAAAAGGTTTCGTCCGCTGTTTCCCGATTGCCAAAAAGCACCCTCCAACTTCCGTTTTATCAAAACTGTGGCACTGCACTTGCTGACAGAAGAGATATAGCAAAATAAAAGGCAACAAAAAAAGGTACCGGAAAATTCCGATACCTTTTTATGATCAAAAAATTTCTTATTTGATAGCGTCTTTGAAAGCTTTACCAGCTTTGAAAACAGGAGCTTTAGAAGCAGGAATTTTGATTTCTTCTTTGGTACGGGGATTTCTACCGGTTCTTGCAGCTCTTTCTTTCACTTCGAAAGTACCGAAGCCCATGATAGCTACTTTATCTCCTTTTTTTAATGCGCCGGTAATTGCATCGATGGTTGCTGCTAATGCTTTTTCAGCTTCGGTTTTTTTGAAACCAGCTGCTGCAATTGCTGCAACTAATTCTGCTTTGTTCATTTCGATTTCCTCCATAATAAATTTATTGTTTAAAAAAATTTTTTTCTGTTTTACGGTTCAAACCTTGCAATGTACTTTTCGTTCTGACGATACATGGCGGTTTCCAAGTCTACCTTTTTGGCAACAAACATTTCCACCAAAGTCGTCATCATTTCGCAAAGAGACTCTTCCAGCGTAGAACCATCTTCATTTCTTACATTATCCAACATTTTCTCCAGTTTGTCAATATTTTTTGAGAAAATAATTTCATTTTTGTGCATTTTTTTGGATTTTTCCGCCAAAATGGAGGCTCTTTGCACCGAAGGAAGGTATTTCGCAGTGCTTTTTAAAGAATATTCCTCTTTCTTTTCGCCCTTCTTGATTTCCTCCCAACGGGTTAAAATTCCCGAAACGGACTGATCCTGCACTTCACCGAACACATGAGGATGCCGGCGAATCATCTTTTTGGAAATGGTGTCAATCACATCTTCCACAGTGAAGGAACCTTCTTCCTTGCCAATCTGGGAATTTAACACAATCTGCAAAAGCACATCTCCCAGCTCGTCACACATTTTGGACTTGTTGCCTTCGTGGAGAGCATCAATGTATTCATAGCTTTCCTCAATCAGATTTTTCTTTAAACTGTCGTAGGTCTGTTCCCGATCCCAGGAGCAACCGCCGGGACTTCTTAAAATGGCAATAATTTCGCAGAAATCAGAAAAGCTGTAACGTTCTTTATTGGTATCCATAATCCTTCTCCATTTAATTCACATAGTTGGACGGGTTCTTGGCAACACCGTTTTTACGCACTTCAAAATGCAGATGCGGACCGGTGGAATTGCCGGTATTCCCGATTGCTCCGATGGTGTCACCCTTGGCAACCTTCTGACCGGAACGAACCGAAATGCTGCTCATATGACCGTACCAGGTTTCCAGACCGTTGCCGTGGCTGATTTTCACCATTTTGCCATAAGAGCCGTTCCATCCTGCGAAAATGACGGTTCCGCCGTCTGCTGCACGAATGGGATCTCCGGTTCTGCCGGCATAGTCAATCCCGGTGTGAGAGGATGCCCAACGGGACCCACGGGATCCGAATCGTGCGGTAATGGTGCCGTAGTAAGGACGCATAAACACGCCGGTGGGTGCAGTTCTTGGTTTCACTTTTGTGCCGACTGCCACCACCTCTGTGGTAGGAGTAGACAGAATTGTTTCAGAAAGCACCTTCCGGTCAGTAACCGAATGGTTCACACGGGTTACTTCATACACCACATCCTTCTGACCGCTGACTCCCTCTACCAGCACCCTGCGGGTACCCTGGTATAAGGAGCTGTCTTTCTGTTCGGTCACCGGATAGGGAATCCGCTCCCGGATGGTAATCACTTCTACCGCCTCCACCGCAATCAACGGTTGAGGCGCCATCACTTTGATAGTCTCGCCCTGACGAAGACGCTCCGGCACAATGCCGGGATTGGCGTCCATCAGCTCCTGAGTGCCAATGCCATAATCCAAGGCAATGGAGGAGAATGTTTCTCCGGCTTCCACCTTATGAGTTAAACGGGCATCCTGAGTGCCTTGTAAAATTTCCAGTGCATCTTCTTTAGATACAATCATATCAGACGAAACCCGACACTGAGAAACCTCCACCGCATTGGCAAAATGGGTTTCGTTATTTTCATTTTTAAACTGTGCTTCAATTTCTTCCAGTGCTTCGTAGCCATCGGTTTCCGAAGCAAGAGCGGTCACCACTTTGCCGTCTACCACAATCCCGTAGGCAGAGGTCAATCCGTCAAAGGCGGTGGTAATTTTGTTTTTGACTAACTCCTCACTCTGCACAAGGTCCCGGCTGACGGGAACCAGATGAAAGGAAGCATTACTGAATTTATAATCCATGCCCTTTACGGCAACAATTTCGTCATATGCGGTGAACACAGCATTTCTTGCCATTTCCTGAGAGCTGACCACACCGAAGCTTCTGCCGTTTACCACAACCTGATACCCAAAATCAAGCCGCACATTACAGCACAATGCCACAAAAATAACAAGATACAGAAAAAATGAATACCGAAGCATCACCTTTTCTCCAAACTGCTCCGCTTTTTCTTTGAGTAAATTCCATATTCTGCCCCAAGAATCCGTCCAAGCGGCTTCTTCACGTTTGGTTGCAGCCTTTCGGAAAGGAATATTAAATTTTTTTGCCACCAAATCATCCTTTCTGTTTTTCTATCGAACAAAAAAGGTACTGTTTATGAAACACTACAAATTTTATTATATCACATTCCTCCAAAAAAATCAAGCTTTTCATTTTAAGGCTATTTTGGTCTTCTGCGGTATATTTTTTTGCAGGATGCATAGAGTGAATCAAAAACATCAAAAACCGCTATTATCCGGGAAAGGAGTTCTTCGTGTGATTACAATTCTCTGTGGACATTCTCCCCACACCGGACGCCCGCTTCACAGCATCCATCCATACAAAACTACAGCAGATACCATCGGAGAAGAATCGATTCAGATTTATACGGTAACCCGTTATTATCGGATATTTTTGCCAAAAATCATAAAACGTCTGCAAAAGCAACATCCAACCTTGCTGTTTTCTAAGGAACTGTCCGAAAAGGAGGAATCAACGTCAGAGCTGTTTTACAAGAGAATCCAACATATTCTTCCTCTGATACCGACCAAAAAAAGAATGGCTGTGTTATGCGAGCATAAGGATTCCCGCCTACCCGCACTAATCAGAGCAATCAGCCCGTTTGCCCACACCGTCAGTCTGGTCTGTGAGGACACAGCATTCTTTGAGAGAATCTCCGAGGAAGCCCTCTCCGACTTAGGATTAAGCATTAACCGAAGAAGTCTTTGCGAACTGAAAACCGTTGACCTGACACTATTGCTTTCAGGAGGATTCGACTTAAGCCGCCTGCAAGCCGGATACCTGATAAATCTGTCCCCGCTAAAGGTTACGGCATCGGTGCCAAAGCTTGTGGCGATTTCCAATCCGCAAATTGAAAGCTTTCTCTTGCGATACCCCTATCTGAAACTGAATCCCACACTTCTGGTTGCCCAAAACACCCCGATTACAAATTTAATTTGGAAAAATTAAAAAAAAAGTTGACAAATCGAAAAAAATGTATATAATAGTATGTGCTATGTTATCTTGCCTTTTTATTGTTTCGGGAAGGCGTCTCGCAAAAACCACCGAAACGAATTTATAAGTAGAGGATGATATCGAATGGAAAAAGCAACGATTTTAACCAGCGAAGGCTTAAAAAAATACGAAGCTGAGCTGATTTATCTCAAAGACACCAAGCGTATTGAAGTTGCGGAAAAAATCAAGGAAGCGCGTTCCTTTGGCGATTTATCGGAAAATGCAGAATACGATGCCGCAAAAAAAGAACAGGCAGAATTAGAAGAAAGAATCGCAAAAATTGAAAATATGCTAAAACATGTAACCGTGGTGGAAGATGACGAAATTTCTACCGATACGGTTACCATCGGCTCCAAAGTGCGGGTGCTGGATGTGGAAGAAAAAGAAGAACTGGTGCTGCAGATTGTTGGCTCCAACGAAGCAGACCCGTTTAACGACAAGATTTCTAACGAATCCCCTGTGGGTGCAGGTCTTTTAGGCAAGAAAAAAGGCAAAACCGTGACCATTACCACCCCCACCGGATACCAAATGAAATACAAAATTTTAGACATTTCCAAATAATCCAAATAAAACATCAAGAGCCGTGCAAGCCGTTTCCGAAAAAGAGATTGCTTGCACCTCATTTTTTCTAACGATTCCAAAGAGAAAGGAAGAATCCCCATGGAAGAAAAGGAATTATCACAGCTTTTGCAGGTGCGTCGTGACAAGCTCTCTGAACTTCAGGCAGAAGGAAGAGACCCTTTCCAGATTACAAAATATGACCGTACTCACACCACAAAGCAGATTACCGAAGGCTATACCACTGAAGAAAGAACCATTACCGTACGGGAAGAGGAGCAGCAAATTACCGCTAAAATTTCTCCCTTAGACGGTGAATCTGTATCCGTTGCCGGCAGAATCATGTCCAAACGTGGTATGGGAAAAGTTGGCTTCCTTCATATTGCTGATATTGACGGACAGATTCAGTTGTTCGTGAAAAAAGATATTTTAGGGGAAGACGAATACAACCACTTTAAAAAACTGGACACCGGTGACATTATCGGTGCGGTTGGTGTGGTATTCACCACTCAGACCGGTGAAATCTCTGTGAGAGCTGAAAAAATTACCCTGCTCTCCAAATCCTTACAGCCCCTTCCCGAAAAATTCCACGGTATGACAAACACCGACTTAAGATACCGTCAGCGTTATACCGACTTAATTATGAACCGCGACGTTAAGGATACCTTTATCAAGCGTTCCAAAATTATTTCCACCATCCGTAAATACTTAGACGCACAAGGTTTCTTAGAAGTGGAAACTCCCATGCTGGTATCAAACGCAGGCGGTGCGGCAGCACGTCCCTTCTTAACCCACTCCAATGCATTGGGCGAAGAATTTAAGCTCCGTATTTCTTTGGAATTATACTTAAAACGTCTGATTGTGGGCGGCTTAGAACGTGTGTATGAAATCGGCAGAGTATTCCGTAACGAAGGGGTAGACACCCGTCACAATCCGGAATTTACCTTAATGGAATTATATCAGGCATACACCGATTATCACGGCATGATGGACTTAACCGAAAATCTGTACCGCCATGTGGCACAAGAAGTTTTGGGCACCACCAAAATTGTGTATAACGGCATTGAAATGGACTTAGGCAAGCCCTTTGAGAGAATCACCATGTTAGACGCCGTGAAAAAATATTCCGGCGTGGACTTTAACGAAATCCACACTCAAGAGGAAGCTCAGGCAGCGGCAAAAGAACACCATGTGGAATTTGAACCCCATCATAAAAAAGGTGACATCTTAAATCTGTTCTTTGAAGAATTTGTAGAAGAACATCTGATTCAGCCCACTTTTGTAATGGATCACCCGGTGGAAATTTCTCCCTTAACCAAAAAGAAACCCGAAAATCCCGACTATGTGGAACGTTTCGAGTTCTTTATGAACGGTTGGGAAATGGCAAATGCCTACTCCGAATTAAATGACCCCATCGACCAGAGAGAACGCTTCAAAGCACAGGAAGAGCTGCTCTCTTTGGGTGACGAAGAAGCAAACACCACCGACGAAGACTTCATGAATGCGTTGGAAATCGGGATGGCTCCCACCGGCGGTATCGGCTTCGGTATTGACCGTATGTGTATGCTGTTAACCGACTCCCAGGCAATCCGTGATGTACTTTTGTTCCCAACAATGAAGCCGTTGGATAAATAAGAATCTCACAAATGGCTTAAACACTGGGTTTGTGGCTTTTTGAAAAGTAAATTTACTACGCCACTACGCCATTACTACGCCAATTTGTGCAGAGAAACGAAAAAAGCAATTAATCTTATGTAAAATTTTAAGGGTTACACTCATTATCTGGGTGTAGCTCTTTTGTTTTGCGTGCAGAAATACAGACATATAAATTATTGTATATTTATACGAAATCCGACCATAACATGACATACCGAATTTGAGAAAGGAGGTCCCTTATGAAGTGTTTAATGAAATATGAATGGGTTAAGCTTATGCGCTGCCATCTTCCACAAGGCAAGGGAATAACGGGTGCATATACCCGTCTTGCCTCTCGTGCGGCATTTCGTAAGGGGCAGGCAGAATATTGCGGATATACCAACGAGGTAAATGCAGGCGAATGGTCAGGCGGTATTGTAGGCGTAAAAAGCATTCTCGGTGTGAAAAAGCGTGAGGATGCTTTTTCTGTTCTCAACAAACTTTCAGAGCTTGGATATATCAGCTATACACTTGATGAAGAAACCAAGAAATTAACTTATAAAATCAATGACTGGGTTGTTAAATGCTCCGGCAAGGAATGTATGGACGGAAATGTTTATACCTCTCAGGGCTATGGGTTTTTGTGTCTTCCTCGTAATATTACCGAGCGGCTTGCAGAATCCGGATATAAATTTGAGGATGCAGATGCGTGGCTTGATTTGTGGTGTCATACTGTGTTTGAAGATCAAAATAATGCCTTCTCCAACTTGGCTCCCGTAATTCAGTATGGTAAAAGTAATGCTCTGCTCACTCTGGAAACCTTGGGTAAGAGATGGGGCTGGGAGAAAACTAAGGTGTGGAGATTTTTCAAAAAATATTCTAATACATTTTGTTTATATAAAATGCCGAGTTCTTATGGTTGTCTTATATTTAATTCCATCTATCCAATCTGCAAGGAAATCGAACAGCCAACCGAGGCAGATGTTAAACGCATTTTTGACGAAATACGCATTTTAGGTGCAAATACTCATAAAAATACCAATGAGCATACTCATATGAACAAAATTATAGCGTGGTATAGCAAGAAAGTTACAGTAAATAATGCTCCGGAAAACCGTGTTGCACTTTTTGCCCCTATAATACGCGCGTATATTTCTCCTTGTAAGAATTGTAAGTATTGTATATATGACTGCAGTAGTATATATAATAATAGAGCTACTGTAGATTTAACTAATTATAGCTTATACGGCGGATTGCTTTTTGATTGCGGATAGTAAAGCTGTCATACTCATTCTGGTCTGGGTGGCGTTTACGATATATAACCTAATAGGAATATTTATAGATTTATAAATAAAAATATTTCTTTTGCACTTGACATTGAGTAATAAATATGCTATAATATAACCATACCAAGAGTCTGCATCCAGGCTTTCGGTACATTGGTTATGCAGTGTCAGACTTATCGCCCGATAAGGAACCGTTACGGATTGCGCACTGAGCGTCCACAATGATGCAGGCTGAATTGAATATAGAGCCGGAGGGCTGCTTAATACTTTACAGAGTCAATCGCTGAGATGAGACACCACTACTCTCAGCACTTGGTTCTGTATTGTCATTTTTGCAGACTTTCGGCTTTTTGTTTTGTCAGGAGGTGTCATTGATTGTGAAAAAGAAAAATATTCCGGTAAGATGTCCCTATTGTGGCGGAAAGGTGCAGCTTAAATCCGCAGATGGGATTTATAAAGACAATAGCAAGAATATTATGCTTTATGTTTGCTCAAATTATCCTGAGTGTGATGCTTATGTGCGTACTCACGCAGGCACAAGTATTCCGGCAGGCATAATGGCAAATCGCACTTTACGCAAGCTTCGTATTGCTGCCCATAAAAATTTTGATATAATATGCAAAAATGGAATTATGTGCAAGAGGGATTTGTATTTATGGCTTGCAAATTTGTTAAATGTTCCTCTGTCGCAGGCACACATAAGCTTTCTTGGAGAATACTATTGCAGATTGGTTATTGATGAAAGTCAGAAAATTATAGATAAGTCGATTGGAGGTGCAAAAGCGTCATGACACTTACAAAAGAACAACAGAAGCTTGTTGAGGACAATCTCGGTCTGGTGGGGAAAGTAATTAAGGACAAGGTTCATGGGCTGGATACAATGTATTTCTATACATACGATGACTTGTTTCAGATTGGGTGTATCGGTCTGAGCAAGGCGGCAATGAAGGATAAGGGTGGCTGCTTTTCCACCTTCGCCTACAGACTCATTTGGAATGAAATATGCGATGCACTCGCATATGCCACTAAAAGAGCCGCTACAACCGATTTAACCGGCAGTCATATTCTTTCTTACAATTCTACCGAAATCGAAAATACAGACGTAAATTCTGCCTTATACAGCGTGATAAATAAGTCAAAGGCTTTAGTTAACAAATCGACAGCAAGAGGAATTGATGCACTTCTGCTTATGAACGATGGATACAGCGCAAAGGAAATCGCAGCCCATACCGGGCAGTCACCTAATCTCGTAACTGCCACAGTTTCAAAGGCTCGCAAATTTCTCCGCACAGTCCCGGAGCTAAAACAACTCTATAATGAATTTGTGTGATTATTGATATAAACTTGCCACAATGCAAATCTGTTTGAGGTAACTTTATGCATACAACAGTTAAAATCAGTGTTCAAAAAGTTCCGTAGAAAAAAGTATGCAACATTTTCTATGAATCAGCATGACAAAAGCAGCAGACCGAAGCCTGCTACTTTAATGTAATTATATTATACTCGTTTGATCAGGCAGACCGAACTTCTAAAATGCATTCGGTCTAATTCTTGAATAGTTAACATTAAATTTACCTTGCTAAAAAATGGGAGTTTTTCTACAAGTTCTGAGTCTTTATCATCAATAATAGCATAAACAATCTCGTATTCATTAGACCTTGGTTTGACGGTATAATCAAATATGGGAGAGCCAAATTTCTCTGTAGCAATCCTGGAAACTTGTTCTCTAAATGATTCATCGCTGATAAAACACTCTGCTGAAATTTTCCCCTGTGCAAACAAATGACTAAGTTGGGCGGATTGTCCTTTATTTTTTATGTGTATGAATTGCTTGTCTTTGGTAAATATATCACAAGCTTCTATCTTTTTAGGACTTCCTGCAACAGAAATCAAGCGACAATCCATTAGCGAATAATCTGAATTTCCTCTAGATAATGATTCATTATATTCACCTTCTTTTGCCGTATTTGAGCACGGAGGCAGTGATAAACTGGATATGTTAACTTGATTTTTTATAAATTCGTTTACACGATTAAAAAATGAATTTTCAACACGATACCATGTTCCGGCACAAAGTATAAAGTTTTCTCCTTCATACTCGGTTTGGAAGACTAGTGCTGAATAAATGTTGCAAATTGAAAAAGAACTGCCTTCAGATGTCATTGCATATAACTTATCTCGTCGAATTTTATTAAAAATATTTGTTCCAGGTTTGATTTTTTCAATATACTCTGATAAATCAAGATTTAAGTTATAATTTTCTTGTTCAGAAGTCTTTTTTCCTATTCCAGAATAGCAAAAGCCTAACACTCTATCCCAATCAGTAGTTTCCGGAGGAGCAATATGTAAATGTTCTGTGTTATGTGCTTCTATAGCACTGGATAATTCGAAATCCAGTGTTTCAGAAAGAAAAGGATCTCTTACTTCGGCCACATTATCTACCCATTCAAAACCAATCCTTTTGTATCTCTCGTCGTTAAAAGCATTGTAGTATAATGTGAGTTTATCATTTAGTTCAGATAATTCCATAAAAACTGAAACAACTAAAGAGTCTTTACCACTAATATGATTGGCGTAAGTTTTATCATAAGGCTCTCCTGTAATACCTTTCATTATATCGTTGGTAATGTTAAGCCCAAATTCCTCTTGTGAGGTGCTATAACTAGCCTGTCTTTGTGTCGTTACAACCATATCTTCAATTGTTGCCGCATTTACACTACGCATTTTTTGAGGGTTAATAATATTTAAAGCAACCTTAAATCCAAAGTTGCGTTCTATACATTCCTCTTTAAGAAATGATCTGCCATATCCAAATACTACCGCCATTATACGTTGTTGAATTTTTACCAACATAATTGCCTTGTTTGAAGAATTATCTCATATGTTTATTTCTTCGCTTGAAATTTCATCTAAATATTGTTTACACTTAGGAACTTTTTTTGTACTTTCACAATAATATATCTTACCATTTAAGCCTGAAGATTGTTTCAATGTGCATTGAGTAAGCGTATGTGAAGATTTTAAACAATCATCAAAGTCGGTGATATATTCTTTTAATAAAAATATAGTTAAGTTAATTAATTGTTTATCCATAGAATTCCTCCATTTATAACACATTATTTTGTTAAATCTGATATATATTGCAACACAGAAACACTTGTGTCATCAGTTTTGGAATGTAATTGATATGTGAATTCAGTATCAAGAGAAAACTCTAATTCGTTATAGAATCTTTGCCTTATTTCTGCACTTTTTATCTCATTTTTCTCATAATACATATTTTTTGATACAGTTGTGTGAGGAAAAATTATACCTACATTATCGCAATCATACATCAATGAATATGCCAATATTTGAAGACGATCATTACGTGCAAATTTCTTGTTTGATGAATTTTTATATTTAACATCAAACACCGTATATTTTTCTGTTTCAGGATTATATAAAACAATATCAGGTTTAATATTACCGCTGATATAATCTGAATAAGAGCCACCGTTTTTATCCAGCACTTTAGCTTTGTAGTCATACTGCAATAAACGGATTTCTTTTTCTGTTGATAAATATGATTTAATTCCTGCGCTCTTCAGATATGCTCTCACATACATCTCAAAAAGTTTCTCCATAGATATTGCATACGGAACGATATAACTAGTGAGTTT
>JAZNNT010000059.1:0-9380 GCA_045580405.1 Clostridia bacterium | reverse complement strand
CGCTGTTGTTTTTTCATCGTTATTTTTTGCAATGGCACATTTTGATTTCTTTAATTTTCCGGCTACACTCTTTATTGGTATTTGTCTTGGAATGCTGCGATACCGTGGTGTCCCGCTGATTCTTTGTATTACCACACACTTTTTTGTGAACTTTTGCGCAGCATCGCTAAATATCATTCTGAAAAATCCCGCCATAAATGATTTTCTAATGCGATATTTTCTATTGTTTATTCTGCTATTCTTAGCATTTATGTTTACTCTCTTTCCGAAGAAAAGAGAAAAAGAAATGCTAACCGATACTTCATTAAAGCATTTCGGCGGCTACATTAAAAGTCTGCTGAAGAATCCATTATTTTATGGCTATGTGATTCTGTTTATTGTATTGGGGGGGACGTAATCTTTGATCAAAACAATTCTAAAAATACTATGTGCAATATTACTCCTGTGCATCCTGGTATTCGGCTGTGATATGGTTGGTATTATCGGTTCACCCGAAACAGTTACCGTTTCCATTGGCGAGCAGGATAATCTTACCACAATTTCCAAAAAGTTAGAAGGAAACGGCGTGGTGCTGAATCAATATATTTTCAAATTTTATTATCAACTGACTAATCCGAATGCCACTATATACCCCGGCACAATTTCTGTGAGAAAAAATAGTTCTTATCATGATATTATGAAGGCCATCAGCAATCCGGCAACCAACACAATATCTATAACCATACCGGAAGGATTTGAGGTAAGAGAAATCACTGCACGACTACTGCAAAACGGATTAATTCAAAGCGAAGAAGAATTCCAGTCAGCCCTAAGAAGCTTCACCTTTCAAACCAACCAAGGAACGTTCATTACAGGAGAGGCTTTACTGGAAGGATATCTTTTCCCTGATACCTATCAAGTAAAAAACAATGCGTCACCGGAAGATATTATCAGACTGATGACCTCTAACTTTCAATCCAAGTGGACCGATCAATACGAAGAGCAGGCAAAAAAAATGGGGATGGACATTCGTGAGGTTATTACCATGGCATCCATTGTGGAACGAGAAGCCAGAAAAACAGAAGATTTCCCGTTGGTTGCATCGGTATTTCATAACCGTTTAAAACTTGGAAAACGCTTGGAATCCTGCGCAACGGTGCAATACATTTTAAAGGAACGAAAACCTGTGTTATCCGTTGCAGATACTAAGATCGACTCTCCGTATAATACTTATCAGAACGACGGTCTTCCCCCTGCTCCCATCTCTTCACCGGGAATTTTAGCCATTGAAGCTGTGCTTTATCCAAAAGAAACAGATTACCTATACTTCTTTACCGATAAAAATGGTGATAATCATTATTCCAAATCCTACGAAGAGCATAATCAACAAATCAACCAATACGGTTTATAACAAAAAAAGCTGAATGATTTCTCATTCAGCTTTTTTTTGTTGCATTAGTTTTCGCTCATCAACAGTTTTGCGCTTCTGTCTGCAGTAATCAAAGCTTCCACAAAAGCATCAATATTGCCATTCATAATGTTGGGAAGCTGTTGAATCGTTAATCCAATTCTATGATCGGTAACACGTCCCTGGGGATAGTTATAAGTACGAATTCTTTCGCTTCGATCCCCTGTTCCTACCTGAGATTTTCTTTCTGCTGCAATTTTACTGTTTTGTTCAACCAATTTCATGTCATACAGTTTGGAACGCAGCATTTTCATCGCCATATCACGGTTTTTATGTTGGCTTCGTTCATTCTGACAAGCAACTACGATGCCGGTAGGCTTATGCGTAATACGAATTGCAGATTCGGTTTTATTAACGTGCTGCCCGCCTGCACCGGAGGAACGATAGGTATCCACTTCCAAATCATCAGGGTTAATTTCCACTTCAACGTCTTCCACTTCGGGAAGCACCGCAACAGTAACGGTTGAAGTATGGATTCTGCCACCGGATTCAGTTTCCGGAATACGCTGCACACGATGAACGCCGCTTTCAAATTTCAGTTTGGAATAAACACCTTTCCCTTCAATAGAAAAGGATATTTCCTTGTAACCGCCAATACCGATTTCCGTCTCTGAAATGATTTCAGTTTTAAAACGCTGATTCATTGCGTACATGGAATACATACGGTACAAATCTCCTGCAAACAATGCCGCTTCGTCGCCGCCTGCACCGGCACGGATTTCCACAATAACGTTTTTATCGTCGTTCTCATCCTTGGGAAGCAGAAGAATTTTAATTTCTTCGATAATTTGTTCGCTCTGATCACGTTTGTCATAGTATTCAGCTTCTGCCATTTCGCGAAGGTCATGATCAGATTCGGTATCCATCATCTCTTTGGCATCATTCATTTCCTGCTGTGCCTGTTTATATTCCCGGTATTTTTCTACGATGGGTTCCAATTCGGCAATTTCTTTCATCACAGAGCGAAACTGATCCTGATCACTAATCACATCCGGATCCGCAGCTTTTTTGTTTAATTCAATATATTTTTCTTCCAAAAAACCTAATTTTTCAAACATCTTATTCTTTTTTTCCTTTCGCCTGTTCTTTTAAATAAGCGTTGATGAATGCATCTAATTCCCCATCCATCACGGCGGTAACATTACCGGTTTCTTCCAAGGTTCTGTGATCTTTCACCATGCTGTAAGGATGGAACACATAGGATCGGATCTGGCTTCCCCAGCCAATATCCAACTGTTCCCCTTTTAAATCCTCGATCTTATCCTTGTGCGCCTGCTCTTTTAATTCTAAGAGCTTTGCATAAAGCATTTTCATTGCTGTATCACGGTTTTTGTGCTGGCTTCGCTCATTTTGGCAGGATACTACGATTCCTGTGGGAAGATGAGTAATACGGATTGCTGACTCAGTTTTATTGATATGCTGACCACCCGCACCGGATGCACGGTAGGTATCTACCTTTAAATCCTCGGGATTGATATCAATTTGAATATCATCCGGCAATTCCGGCATTACATCCAAAGATGCAAAGGAAGTATGACGTCTGCCGGAGGAATCAAAGGGAGAAATACGCACCAATCGGTGTACCCCTTTTTCCGCTTTCAGGTAACCGTATGCATTCAGACCGCTAACTAACACGGTAACACTTTTAATCCCCGCTTCATCCCCGTCCAGATAATCCAAGGTTTCTGTTTTGAATCCACGTTTTTCCGCCCAACGAAGATACATTCTGTAAAGCATTTGTACCCAATCCTGAGCTTCAGTACCACCGGCACCGGAATGGAGGGAAATGATTGCGTTATTGCCATCATATTCTTCAGACAATAAGGTTTCTAACAACATGGTTTCAAGCTTTTTCACAAAGTCTTTTTCCATGGACAGAGCTTCTTCCAACAACTCGGAAGCATCCTCTTCCTCGCCTGCTAATTCAATCAGAACAAAAATGTCTTCATAAAGAGTTTCCAAATTGGAGAAGCTTTGCAGCTTATCTTTTAAGCCTTTGAGTCGTTGCAACACCTTCTGGGAGTTTTCTAAATCCTCCCAAAAACCGGGTTCTGCAGACTGATGGTCCAATTCGCTAATTTCTGCTTCTAATTTAGAAACATTAAAGTGAATCCCTCAATTCGTTCATTTGTTCTTTGGAGTTGGTTAAACGCAGTTTTAATTCTTCAAATTCCAACAAACTTATCACATCCTTTATTGCTAAAAGTTTCCAACAAATTGCTTACGGTCTGCAGCATTTTTTATACTTCTTGCCGCTGCCGCAGGGACAGGGGTCGTTCGGCCCCACCTTATTCTGAGCACGTGCAGGAGCTTTTTTCAAACTGCCGTCACTGGGCGTTTCATTTGGAATCGCCACCTGCTTACGTTCAATCGGCTGACGGAGTGCCACATTCAGCACTGTTTTTGCAGTTTGATCAGAAATTCCCTGAATCATCGCTTCAAACATATCGAAGCCTTCATATTTATATTCCACAACAGGGTCTCTCTGACCATATGCACGCAGATTAATCCCGTTTTTGAGCTGATCCATATCGTCAATATGGTCCATCCAATGGCTGTCTACTGCACGAAGCAGAACCACTCGTTCAATTTCACGCATCTGTTCACCAAATTCTTCTTCTTTGGCTTCATATTTTGCCATTGCCATATCTTTAATTTGTGCTTTTAGGTTTTCTTTGGTGACCTCTTCCAGATCAATTTCATCAACACGGAAAGGATTGTCTTCGGTGGTGTAGATTTTATTGACAGCATCGGCTAATCCGGTCAGATTCCAGTCGTCCGCATACTCACTGATACCACAGAACTGATCCACAGTTGCAGAAACGCTGTCTCCAATCATTTTGATAATATTATCCCGGAGACTTTCACCGTTTAACACCTTCTGGCGTTCTCCGTAAATAATTTCTCTTTGCTGATTCATCACATCATCAAACTGTAAAACGTGCTTACGGATGCTGAAGTTTTTGCCTTCCACACGTTTTTGTGCACTTTCGATAGCTTTTGTAAGCATATTGTGTTCAATGGGTTCATCTTCCGGCAAGCCTAAAGCTTCCACCACGCTGCGAACCCGTTCAGAACCAAACAAACGCATCAGCTCATCTTCTAAGGATAGAAAGAATTTGGTGAAACCGGGGTCACCCTGACGGCCTGCACGACCGCGTAGCTGATTATCAATACGGCGGGATTCATGACGTTCTGTACCGATAATACAAAGACCGCCGGCTTTTAACACTTCTTCTTTTTCCTGTTTTAATTGCTCGTTATAGTTCTTTAAAGCCTGCGTATATTCCTGTCTTGCTTTTAAAATTTCTTCATCTTCCGTATGCGCAAAACCGGTTGCTTCTGCAATCACACGATCCTCATATCCGGCTTTCACCAAATCGGCTTTCGCCAGATATTCGGCATTACCGCCTAACATAATGTCAGTACCACGACCAGCCATATTGGTTGCAATGGTAACGGCATTTTTCTTACCTGCCTGTGCAATAATCTGCGCTTCTTTGTCATGATTTTTTGCGTTCAAAACCTCATGTTTTACGCCACGGCGTTTTAACAGTGCTGACAAAATTTCTGATTTGTCAATAGAAACGGTACCCACCAGAATGGGCTGTCCTGTCTGGTGACGGGTAATAATTTCATTGATGACTGCATTATACTTTCCAAGCTCCGTTTTATAAACTGCATCCGGAGCATCCTCACGAAGTAAAGGTTTGTTCGTAGGAATTTCAATACAGTCCAAACTATATATTTCCTGAAATTCTTCTTCCTCGGTTTTTGCAGTACCGGTCATACCGGACAGCTTTTCATACAAACGGAAATAATTCTGGAAAGTAATGGTTGCCAACGTTTTAGATTCTCGCTCTACCTTTACGCCTTCTTTAGCTTCAATTGCCTGATGGAGACCTTCGGAATAACGTCTGCCAAACATTAAACGACCGGTAAATTCATCAACAATGATGATTTCACCGTCTTTGACCACATAATCACGGTCTAATTTCATAATACCGTTTGCCCGAAGCGCCTGATTGATGTGATGCGATAAGGTCAAATTTTCAGGGTCGGATAAATTTTCAATACGGAAATGCTCTTCTGCTTTTTGAATCCCTTGAGCAGTCAGGTTTGCTGTTTTGGATTTTTCGTCCACGATATAGTCGGCATCGCCCTCATCAGACAACACTTTCGTATCTTCTTCCACAACTACCTTTCGTTTTAAGCCTTTTACAAAGCGGTCCGCCAACTGATAAATCTCAGTGGATTTATCTCCCTGACCGGAAATAATCAGCGGAGTTCTTGCTTCGTCAATTAAAATACTGTCTACCTCGTCCACGATAGCAAAATAGTGCCCTCTTTGCACCATCTGTTCTTTATAAATGACCATATTGTCTCTTAAATAGTCAAAACCAAATTCATTATTGGTACCATAGGTAATGTCGCAAGCATAAGACTGATGGCGGTTCTGCGGTTCCACATCGTGAATCACCAGGCCAACCGTTAATCCTAAAAACTGATATACCTTCCCCATCCATTCGCTGTCACGCTTTGCAAGGTAATCATTCACCGTAACAATATGAACTCCACGTTTGGTTAACGCATTTAAATAAGCTGGTAAGGTTGCAACCAAAGTTTTACCTTCCCCGGTTTTCATTTCAGAAATACGGCCTTGATGAAGCACAATTCCTCCGATAATCTGCACGGGATAATGCTTTAGTCCAAGCACACGCCAGGATGCTTCGCGAACAGTGGCAAAAGCTTCCGGCAAAAGGTCGTCTAAGGTTTCTCCCTTTGCTAAACGGGAAATAAACTCAGGGGTTTTCGCCTTGAGTTCATCGTCACTCAGTTTTCCGTATGCTTCTTCGTAAGACAACACCTTGTCTACCAAAGGTTTAATCTTTTTAATTTCACGGTCTGAGTAGGAACCAATCATTTTCTCAATTAAAGCTTTAAACATATTACTCTCTACTTTCGTTAATTTTTCTGGGAATCTGTTTCTAAAAATATAATCAATTCAGTATATCATATTTTTTCCGTTTTCGCAATAGAAACAAACAAAATAATCTGTGTTTTTTTCGTGTTTTTTCACTTAGGTTCCAATTTCAAGAAGTCTTTCGCAAAATTCTTCTTCGGTCATACGGTTCACGTTGTAAATGACCTCAATTCCCATATCACGGGCTCGTTCTAAAAAGCTGATTCTTTTATTGGGAACATTGCTCAATTCCGCAGTAATCAAAACCTTTTTTGCAAATTTTCCGCCGTAATGCTCTGCCACAGTGTGCAGCTCATACAAAGCTTCCTTTAACACCTCACCATGCTTACAGGAAATAAAGATTGGAACCGCCCGCTTTGTGAGTATCAAATCCACCTCGTTTTTTGTTCCGCTATGATATCGAGGTTCAACCACGCCGTCCCAGTCTACCAAAACGCCCATTCTCTGATCAAAAAATGCTAACTTATCCTGTTTGCATAACTCATAAATCATCAAATAAGAATACAACTCAAGAATATTTCCTGATTTTGACATCAAGTAATGTACCTGCTCATTTTTATACTGAAAACGAAGTGTTTTTTCGTCATGATAATAATCTAAAATCAATCCCCGATCATACAACTGTTCTAAAAAGTTATACGCAGTTATTTTCCGGTAGTTAATCTCCGAAACCAACGAAAGGTCAGCATAAACTTTTAATTCGGGACTAACAACCGCAATGTTAAGCATCCCTTCCAAGCCAATTACAAACTGATTCCAAAGCTTTGGACGTTGTTTACTGATCTGAAACAAATCACGTACATCCCTGCTAAAAGCTCGAGTCAGCTGTTCTCTGGGTAAATAGTTTTGCGGATTAATAATATCTCCGCCATGTAACACAATACTTTGGCGTACGGTAAGTGATGCCAATGACGGTTCAGAAAGATGTCCGGCATTTTTAATCCGTAGCATGGTGCCTGATAAAATATCAAAACGAATAACAGGAAATGTTTGCGAACATGAAATCTCCCCTGTTGCAAGCAGAAATAAATCATTGCCACCGGTAACATCAAAACAAATATCCGTATTCACTGACAGAAGCTTCTCTATTTTTTCCACAATATCCTGATAAGAACCGGGCTGCACAACAATGTATTCCAAAGAAACTTTTTGTTTTCTTAAGCGGAAAAAACGCTTGAGAGCTTCCTTTTTGGGCGGTGTCATAATATCAGAGTCTCCTAAAAAAATAATTTTCTCAGGCTGACAGCTGATACCCGCAATCACATTATTCAATTGACAGGAATCAAAAAATTCCACCAGTATTTTCATCGTTTTCCACTCCGCTTTTTTAAAAATCGACAAGTCTATTATATATGATTGGAAGAAAAAGTGCAATAGTTGTAATGGAATTGTCAAACTAAAAAGGCAAAGAGACTGCCTGCAATGATGCAAAACAGTCTCCTTACCCGGGAAAAGAATTATATAGAATGGAACGGACAAATTATTACGCTGATAATCTTAATAAAATATTATCGGCAATCATAGCGAGAAATTCTGAGTTAGTTGGCTTACCACGGGAAGACAACACAGTACAGCCAAACAGTTTGGCAATGTTTTCCGCATCTCCCCTGCTCCAGGCAACTTCAATGGCATGGCGAATTGCTCTTTCCACACGACTTGGTTTGGAATCAAATTCCTTGGCAGTCATAGGATAAAGCTCCTTGGTCACGCTGTGCAATAATTTGCGATTTTCAAGCACTCTTAAAATTGCATATCGTAAATACTCATATCCTTTAATGTGTGCCGGCATTCCCAATTCATGAAAAATGTTTGTTACCATTTGCTCTAAAATGGGATTTTCCTTGGAAGTTGCAATATGAGAAAGCTTCACTGCAGGATCCAAAGCTCCTCTGGTATGTTTTTCTCCACTGGAAACTGTTTTAATCTGAGTCACCGCAACCGGGATATCAAATGGCTTCATCATAAAATAGTCGGCGCCAAGATCCATAATTAATTTTTCAATGGCAGGAAGCTTGATATCCATCATGTAAATAACGGTTGTGTTATCTGTTAAAAGATTTTCTTCCTTCAAATGTTCTAATAGCCAAATGCCGTCTCCGTTTGGCATTGCAATGTCGGTCAGTATGATCTGCGGTTGCACCTCACGGATGGTCTGCAGGGCTTCCTTGCCTTCGTGCGCCGTGAAAATATCTCCAAAATATGTGTCTTGTTTTAAATGAGCAGCAAGCTCGTTCACTAAAGAAATGTTGTCGTCTATCACAATGATACTTTTCATAGTTATATCTCCCTATCACTTTTTATGCTTGGTCTGAAAGGTCGCGCTCCTTTTTTAACCATACTTTGACAAGAATCATTTGAATATGCATATATCATGTTCTTTTTTCATTTTCTGAATATAATATAACACAATATTTTCAAAAAATCAAGATATTTTTGGAAATATTTTCCAATTTTTACACGACAAATTCCGACATTCCTGCTGATTCGATTCTGCACGACATTTCTCTCTGTCGGATAGGGTCGAAAGCTGTAGAATTATGGAAGAACAAAAAAACTGCCGGAGAAAATCTCCGACAGTTTTTAATGTGCATAAAGTAATTAGTAAGCGATACCCTGAGCTTTCATAGATTCTGCAACCTTTAAGAAGCCTGCAATGTTTGCACCTGCAGCTAAGTTGCCTTCACAGCCATAATCTTTTGCAGCAGTTTCACAGCTCTTGTAAATATTCACCATAATATCGTGCAGTTTTGCATCTACTTCTTCAAAACTCCAGCTATATCTCATGCTGTTCTGACTCATTTCCAGACCGGAGGTAGCAACACCACCTGCGTTTGCTGCTTTTGCAGGACCGAACAGTAAGCCATTTCCCTGAATATATGCAATCGCATCAGGAGTAGAAGGCATATTTGCACCTTCTGCTACTGCATAACAACCGTTTGCCACCAATGC
>JAZNNT010000058.1:0-5101 GCA_045580405.1 Clostridia bacterium | reverse complement strand
TACATACAGGAATCCCAACAACGATACCGCTGTACTCCGTTACCGGTGTTATAATCTTTGATGTCATAACACTGGCAGGTGGGACACACAAAGGTACAGGTTCCGCAAGCCAGACAAGGCTTATAAAGTTCTTCCCATAAGGGAGATTCAAATTTTTCGGTTAACACATCACCGTTCCAGCCTTCTAAAGAAAGGTTCATATACGGCAATTTTTCCACGATTTTTTTAGTTGCATCCTGCTGCGCTTTCACTTTGGAATCGTCAGTTTCTTCCAGTAAATCCTTTACCGCCTCAGTCAGAATCTGACCTTTTTTAGTTAAGGGATTCCAGTAAAGCTCATTACCAATCAACCAGGTAGCAACATCTGCTTTGGGGTCGGTGCAATCAATGCCGTATGCCTTACAGAAGCAGCTTTCTTCCGGTTCATTGCAAGCTAATGCCACTAAAATACCGTGGTCACGGCGAGCCTTGTAGAAGGTATCAACAGGTTCCGCTAAGAACACCTGGTCCAGCACCTCAATGCCTTTCACATCACAGGCTTTGATACCAAACACCACAAATTCCTGATTTTGCAGCTCTTCAGGAGTAATGGCCCATTTGTTTTCTTCTTTATTGCAGGTATATAAGGTTTCACTCTGCGGGAAGAAAGCATCTTTGGGAGATTTTACGGTTTTTAAAATGTCCAGCGAAACCTCTGCATCCTCACTGTAAACGCCAAAATTCACCTGATCAGCCACACAAATAGGAAGATATAACTCTCGTTGTTCTTTGATTTTTTGGAATAATGCGGATAAATTATTTTTTGATATCTTTAACATACATTATCCCCTTTCTTCGTTAGGCTCTCTGTCGGAAAACTCAAAGTGAGTTAAAGGAGCCTCGTTGTTGATGTCTTCTCCGGCAACATAATCACCGTAAAAATCATTGATATCCTTGATAAACTTACGGTTAAACAAATGAAGCGGAATACCCTGAGGACACACACGACTGCATTCACCACAGTCGGTACATCTGCCGGCTACGTGGAACGCACGAATAATATGGAACATATTTTCCTGGAAGGTATCCACATTGGCTTTCTGAGCACTGACAAATTTGTCACTATCAAACACACATTTTCTGCAGCTGCAGGCAGGACAAACATTTCTGCAAGCGTTACAACGAATACATTTGGACAGTTCTTTGCGGAAAAACTCAAATTTTTCTTCGGGAGACATTTTTTCAATGGCTTCTACTTCGGAGAATCTGTCAAGAGTTGCTGTATCACGGGATTCGCCAATCTGTTCATCAAAAATTACGTGTTCTTTACCTTTGCAGGAATGACAACGGGACAGCATTGCATCATCATAGGAACAAGTTTTGTCACCGTACACGGTGGAAATTTTCAATGTATCGCAGGCATCACTCATTTCGATACCTTGGATTGCTTCAATTCCTTTGATCCCCTGTTTTCTGATGTTTTCAATATCCAATTTACCTTTGCAGCCAACACCGATAATATATGCCTTGTCACGGTCAACACGGTGTTCCTTTAACAGCTGGTTAAAGCTGTAGGAATCGCAGGGCTTTAAAAATACTAAGGTTTTGCCGTCCAGTTTGGAGGCTTCAATCATATATTTGCTTAAGTTTGCACCGCAAAAAGCATTATATACAAAATCAGATAATGCTTCTTCACTTTCAAAAAACGCCGGTTCCGGATTATAGGGAAGATCGCCGATTTTCCAGCCAAGCACACGGGCAACGGTGCCGTCTTTTAAAAGCTGGGCTGCACGTTTTACTAATTCTTGCATCGTAAATCCCCCAATCTCACATTTTTACCCAGAGAACGGATAGTTTCCACAAATTCGTTCATTGTTTGGGAAAATTTCACGCCTTCTGCCGCAGATACCCATTCCACACGGGTTCTGCCCTTTTCAATGCCTAAGTATTCCAGCATGGAAAACAGCAAGGTCATACGGCGACGTGCATAATAGTTACCGGTGGAGTAGTGACAGTCTCCGGGATGGCATCCGCAAATGATAACCCCGTCAGCACCTTTTTCAAATGCACGCAGAATAAACATAGGGTTCACACGGCAGGAACAAGGAACTTTAATAATTTTTACATCTGCAGGATAAGAGAGACGGCTGCTGCCTGCCAAGTCTGCACCGGCATAGCTGCACCAGTTACAGCAAAATGCAACAATTTTCGGTCTGAATTCGTTTTCATTTAACGGCATATCGCATCCACCTCCGCAATAATCTGTCTGTTAGAGAAGCCCTGCAGGTCCATCGCGCCGGACGGACAGGTTACGGTACAAGCACCGCAGCCCTGACAGAGTGCGTTGTTTACCTGAGCCACTCTTCTTACTTCACGGATTCCGTGATCGTTTACTTCTTTATCCATATAAGTGATTGCACCGTAGGGACAAACATTTGCACACTGGGAACAACCGTTACAAAGAAGTTCATCTGCTTTTGCTGTGCAGGGATTGGTAGTCAGCTTATCTTTTGCTAAAAGACCGATGGCTTTGACTGCTGCCGCACCAGCCTGAGCAACTGTTTCAGGAATATCCTTGGGTCCCTGACACACACCTGATAAGAACACCCCTGCAGTGGGAGATTCCACGGGACGAAGTTTGGGATGAGCTTCGGTTAAGAAGTTATTGGTATCAATACTTGCAGTCAGCATGGTTGCAATCTGACGAACAGATGCTTCCGGTTCGATGGCAGTTGCCAACACAACCATGTCTGCTTCTTTTAAAATCTGTTTGTTATCCAGTAAGTCAGAGCCCTGCACCAACAGTTTTCCGTTAGGAAGCGGTGCAACTTTTCCGACCTGACCTTTTACATAGTTCACACCGTATTCTTCCACGGCACGTCTGTAAAACTCATCAAAATTTTTACCGGGAGTACGAACGTCGATGTAGAACACGGTTACGTTTACATCCGGGTATTTATCACGGATGAGCATCGCGTGTTTTGCAGTGTACATACAACAGATTTTGGAGCAGTAACTCTTACCTCTGTTGTCAGCACAACGGCTACCCACACACTGAATGAACACCATTTCCTTAGGAGCTTTTCCGTCGGATAAACGTTCCAAGTGACCTTTGGTGGGGCCGGCAGCGTTCATAATACGTTCCAGCTCTAAGGAGGTGATAACGTCTTTGCTCTGGTTATAGGCATATTCGTCATAGTTATCTAATTTAATGGTATCAAAGCCGGTAGCCACTACAATCGCACCGTATTTTTCGGTGATAATTTCGTCTTTTTGGTTGTAATCAATAGCACCCGCCTGACAAACCTTTTCACACACACCACATTTTCCGGTTTTAAACTTGATACAAGCCTCACGGTCGATAACCGGCACATTGGGAATTGCCTGTGCAAAAGGGGTATAGATGGCACTTCTGGTATTTAAGCCACGGTTAAATTCATTTAAGGATTTCTTAGAAGGACATTTTTCCTGACAAACACCGCAGCCGGTACACTTGTTACTGTCAACACTTCTTGCTTTTTTGCGAATGTCAACCGTAAAATCTCCAACAAATCCGGTTACCTTATCCACTTCAGAATACGTATAAATATTGATTTTGTCGTGAGCTGCCGCTTCCACCATTTTAGGAGTTAAAATACAAGCGGAACAGTCTAAGGTGGGGAATGTTTTATCCAGCTGAGACATTCTGCCACCGATGGAAGGAGTTTTTTCCACAATATCAACTTCGTAGCCTGCATCTGCAATATCCAAAGCTGTCTGGATTCCTGCAATACCGCCGCCGATAACCAACGCACGCTTGGTCACACGGCTTTCCCCTGCCTGCAGAGGAGTATTTAAGTTTACCTTAGCAACCGCTGCTCTTGCCAAAATCACAGCTTTCTGGGTTGCTTCTTCCATATCTTTATGAATCCAGGAGCAATGCTCACGGATATTGGCAATTTCCACCATATAGGGGTTTAAACCTGCACGTTCTGCAGCTTTTCTGAAAGTAGCTTCATGCATACGGGGAGAACAGGAACAAACCACAATCCCGGTTAAATTCTTTTCCCGAACAGCTTCTAAGATTTTCATCTGACCTGCTTCGGAACACATATAAGGATAATCCTCAGCGTGACACACGCCGGGTTCTTTTTTTATGATTTCAACAACTTTTTCAACATTTACCGTTGCGGCAATATTGGACCCGCAATGGCAAACAAAAACACCAATTCTCTGCATACTGCTCACCTACCTCTTATATCTTCTAAAAGCGCTTACCAAAAGCTGCTGGGGAAGTTCTTCATCTAACAATGCGGGAATTTCATCTGCGGATAAATAATCTCCGCCACGTTCCCGAACCACAATCTGACGTGCTGCATCGATCAGCTTTCCGGGTTTTACATCTCTGGGACAGCGTTCCACACAGGCAAAGCAAGACAAACATTTCCATAAGGATTTGGAATTTGCCAGTGCATCAATTTCACCGTTTTGCACATAGGTTACAAACTGATGGGGTTTAATGTCCATTTCGTCATATGACGGACAAGTGGCTGAACATTTGCCACATTTCATACATTTATACGGATTCACTCCGCTGATTTCTTTGATTTTTTCAGCATAGTTTCTGTGACTCATTCCTCGTTTGCCTCCTCTTTTACTCCCAGAGCCTCTGCTAAAAGCTCGGTGAAATAGTAAACGGGTAATTCTTTTGTGGATTGATTTAAGTTATACATACAAAGCGGACAGGCAGTAATTAAGCAATCTGCTCCAAAGCCTTTGGCACTTTCTGAAATTTTATCGCACATGGATTTTGCCATATCTTTTTCTTTTAAGGAAATATATCCGCCGCAGCATTCGTTACGGTAAGGATAAACCACAGGTTCTGCTCCAAGTGCACGAATAAAGTCTTCCATAATAGTGGGGTTTTCCGGATTATCAAATGCCATAATTTTCCCCGGACGAAGCAACAAGCAGCCATAGTAGGCACCGATTTTTCTGCCGGTTAAGGGATTTGTCACTTTTTCTTTTAATTTATCAAAACCAATTCTGTCACGAAGCACTTCTAAATAATGAAGAACCGTTGTTTCGCCACCATAAGGTTCAGAAAGATTCATATAGTTGTTAGCACGGCTTCTGATATCTT
>JAZNNT010000057.1:0-5290 GCA_045580405.1 Clostridia bacterium | reverse complement strand
TACTGAGCATCAGCTGCTTTGTCGGTAGTAGCTTTGAAGGAAGGAGTAGCACCGTATTCGTAGGTTTCGGTGGTGGTTACGCCATCCACAATCCAGGTAACGGTGTATTCATTTATAGCTTTGTCATACTGTGCAGTATAGGTAACATCACCGGTTACTGCAGCGATTTCTTTATCCCAACCTGCGAAGGTGTAGGTATACTGAGCATCAGCTGCTTTGTCGGTAGTAGCTTTGAAGGAAGGAGTAGCACCGTATTCGTAGGTTTCGGTGGTGGTTACGCCATCCACAATCCAGGTAACGGTGTATTCGTTTACAGTTTTGTTATACTGAGCAGTATAGGTAGCATTACCGGTTACTGCAGCGATTTCTTTATCCCAACCGGTGAAGGTGTAGGTGTACTGAGCATCAGCTGCTTTGTCGGTAGTGCCTTTGTAAGAAGGAGTATCACCGTAAGCATAGGTTTCGGTAGTGGTTACGCCGTCAACAATCCAGGTAACGGTGTAAGTTGCCGGTTCTCCTCTGTAGGGAATTAAGTTATAGAATGCCATAGAGGAGTAATCTCCGCTTTCGTTGAATAAACCGATATCGATTTCGTATAAACCAGCAGAGCCTGCGCCGGTCCAGGTAACAGTGATTTCGTTTTCACCTTCTCTTAAGAAGATCAAAGCGTCGGTGGCATCTGAACTGGACCAACCGGTAGAAGTACGGTTTACCTGCCAGTAATAGCCTTCTTCGGTACTGATTTCAAAACCTGCAGTTCCTGTTGAATAGTCACCGGCATAGGTCTGGAATACATATACACCGGTGTAGGGTGCATCAAAGGTATAGGTTACAGAAGAACCGGTTGATTTGTAATAGTCGTTTGCGTAACCGGAAACTTCGGAGCCTACATATTTTTTAGCACCGCCGGGGAAGTATTCGGTTCCGTAATCAACGCCCACGTCGGTATACTTACCGTTCCAGCTGTCGATGGTCTTTGCAGGAATCGGAGGAATATTGGTGGAAGGAGCAGAGGTGGGCGCCGGAGTAGCGGTAGGTGCTGTAGTAGGAGCAGGAGTTGTGGTAGGAGTTACCGCACCGCTTTCTACTAAGGTTGCTTTTAAGCCATGTACTTTAATTGCGTTACCGCTGTAATCACAGTCATAGGTAATGGTAACGTTATTGGTACCTGCGGGCAGTTCCACAGTGGTGGAGGAAGGAGTCCAAGCACCAGAGGTGAAGTTACCGTTATAAGAGGTGGTCTGACCGTTTACAGTATAATAAATGGTACCAAAAGTGGTAGCATAGCCGGTGGTGTGAGATAATTTTGCATCGATGGTGTATTTACCGCTTTCTGCAATTTCCAGCGCGTAGGTAACCTGGCTGTTTGATTTGGTATCTTTGTCCCAGATACCTACAGCATCTGCGCTGTCGGTCTGAAGATCGGTAGCAGAAACATAGTTGTTCATATTACCTTCAAACACAGAGGACGCAACATCGTCGGGTACAGTGGTGGGAGTAGGAGTTGCGGTAGGAGTGGTGGTGGGAACAGGAGTAGCGGTCGGAGTGGGAGTTGCAGTCGGCTGAGGAGCATCTGTACCGGGAATTCTGTCAGTCTGTTTTAACAGATAGGAGAAATCCATAGAGTTGCCGGCGTCCATTCTACCGATATCATAGTCTTTAATGTAGAAGGAAGTGGTACCGGTATTTTCAATATAGAAGGTGTTGGTACCGGTGGTGAAGTAAATAGGCTGGTCCTGACCGGGGGTCATTCTGTTGGTCCAGGTATTTGCTTCGGTAATGGAATAGTCACCGTAGTAACCTTTGTCAGTGGTAACTCTAACATTTGCAGTACCGCTGATGGTAGGCAGTCTTAACTGGAATGCATATACACCAGTATAAGGAATGTCAGTTACGGTAACAGTAGCAAATTCGCCGGGAGCTAAGGTTACATTGGGTTCACCGTCAGAGGTGTAACCGTTGAAGTAACCTTCCTGATTCTGTGCAGCATAAGCCCATTCTGCTTTTGCAGGGGTCAAGCTGGGAGAAACGGTGGTACCGTCGGGTAGGGTGGTGGTAGCCTTCAGCAGATATTTAAAGTCTAAGGAGTCACCTGCATCCATTCTTGCCAGGTCAAATTCCTGGAAGGTGAAGTTGGTGCTACCGGTATTTTTAATGTATAAGGTATTGCTGCCACTCTTGAAGTAGATGGGGCAGTCTCTTGCGGGAGACATACGGTTGGTCCATACGCCCGCTTCACTGATGCTGTAGTCAGCATAGTAACCGTTTCCGCTGAATGCGCGGATATTTGCAGTGCCGCTTACGGAGCTTAATTTCAGCTGTAAGCCATAGATACCGCTGTAGGGCAGTCCGCTTACACTGATTTTGGTATAAGCGCCGGGAGCTAAGGTTGCGGAGGATGCAGCACCGGAGGTGTAGCCGTTATAATGGTCAACCTGGTTCTGAGATGCACCCAGCCATACAGCACGACGCTTTACAGATGCCATCGTGGGAGTAACGCCTGCATCTACTGCGTTCTGAGATGCAATCAGACGGATTTCGGAAACGGTACAAGCTTCGGTACCGATATTGGTGAATTTCACAGCTTGTTTTCCTGCAGGCATATACAGGAATTCGTATTCGCCGTTGTTTAAGTAGTAATCCTGTTCGGTGGAATATACCGGCATTTCTGCGTAGTATTCGTCATTTACCAGCATTTCCAGAGTGGTATCACCGCCGGAGGATTTTACCTGCAGGTAGTAAATACCGGAGTTTGCAACGGGCACGTTGAAGGTTGCCCATCCACCGGGAGCAATGGTGATAGAGGTATTATCGTTGTTGGTTACATTTTCATAAGTGGAAACATTGCCCCAGAAGGTTGCTGCAGTACCCATAGAGTTAATGGAGGTCTGGGTGATTAAGGGGTTGGTTGTAGTTCCGCCACCGGTGGTAGCGTCTTCATCGGGTACTTCAGTACCGTCTAAGTAGTTTAACAGTTTCTGAGGAGCATAGAATTTACCGGTGTTGTATTCATAGAATGCAACCTGACCGTCTAAGCTTACACGTTCGCCGTTGATGGTAGCATAAGACTGGTTTGCTTCTACGGTACAGTTAGAATTGTTGAAGGTGAAGGTACCGGTATAGGTAGAAGTTTTATTGTAGGTACCTAAGCTACTAACGTTTACAAATAATTCATCGGTTGCATCATCTAAGCTAAAGCCCATACAGTCTGCCAGATAATGAGCTAAATCATCATTGTCGATGGTGTAGTTGTCAAAGTTGGATGCTACACCGGGATTGGAGCTTGCACCGGTAGGGTAGGAGATTCCGGAAGGTACATATAAGAACACACCACCGTTTCTTGCAGTGTGGTCTTTAGAAGTCCAGGTGATTGCACTGCTGGAAGGATTAGAACCGCTTCTTAAGCTGGAAACAGCCGCAGATTCGTTTAAAACATTTAAACCGCCGGTATCATGGTCAGGAGCAACCATAACGATGGTGTCGGTTCTGCCTTTAGCATATTCGATTGCCACTTTACAAGCTTCGTCAAATGCAATATAGTTACCGATCATTTCTAAAGCGTTGTTATCGTGTCCACCGGTATCCACAGCGCTTCCTTCCACCATCATGAAGAAGCCTTCGTCACATTCCAATGCACGGATTGCAGCGTCGGTCATTTCCGCCAAAGTGGGAGAAGCAGCAGTGTTTTGGTAGTCGAAGGAATAGGTGGGCATATAGCTCCAGATTCTATCGCCTTTTTGCACGTTTGCTAAGTCATATTTGCTGTTAATTAAGGTGTAACCCATATTGGTTACGGTATCCAATGCATCGTCAAACTGACAAACATTATTGTAAAGACCGGGGGAGAGAACAACGTCAATGCCCTGGTTTACAATCTGTTCAGACATCATACGGTAGTCAGAACGGTTTGCCGCATGTGCGGAGAAAGCTGCCGGAGTTGCATGTGCAAACTCATAGCGGGTAACCAAACCGGTTTTTCTGCCGGAAAGCTGCGCAGCTTCCAAAATGTTTGCTTTGGGTTTGTAGGAGGTGTCCACACCAATCTGATACAGATTGGTTTTGTATCCGATTGCCATTGCGGTACCTGCAGCAGCAGAGTCCGTGATATCTGCATTTGCTGCATAGGTAGTCATACCTGCAACCAGATAATCCCGTAAATACATTTTATCTACGGTTTGGGGGGTAACGTAAGGGAAGATGTCGGTGTTCATACCACCGGCTTCTTTTAGGGCATCAGCCAACCAAAAAGGCTCCATGCCGCCGCCATCGGGAATCATATAGATGACGTTTTTGATTTTGCCTGTGTTTGCTGCAGACACGGTGGTAGCGGTCATGGTGAACATAGACACTACCATCACGAGAGTCATAAGCAAGGCAAGCAGTTTTTTATGTCTCATATGTTGGGTCTCATTTTTTTTTTTAGTCATAATTTTTTTAACCTACTTTGACAACTACATTATAACATATTATTAATTTTTTGTAAATAGGAAGCAAGGTAAAATCACAGGAAAATCTGCTAAACAGTATTTCCTAAAATTTGCTTTTTTACCGGAGAATATTTTTTCGGTATGACGGCATAAAAAAACGGAGCATCCTTTCGGATACTCCGTTTTTTGTTATTCTATTGGATTTTGAATCTTTTAGAATTTTTTAGAACCTCTTAGAATCTCTTAGAACCTTTTAGAACAGGGGAACTAAGTTGCTGGTGAACAGCATTGCTTTTACAGTACCGGTAGAAGCGGTCGGTAAGGATACAGAGTATTCTACAGCAGTACCTACTTCCTGTTTGGTAGTGTCGATGGTTACTAAGTTAATCTGAACCAGTTTGTTGCCAGCATATTCTGCAACGAACAAGGTTACGATTCCGTCATCAGCATCAGCTGCTTTCTTGTAGGTTACAGTAGCGGTATCGCCGTTTAATGCAAAGCCGGTGAAACCGTCTAAGAGGGTTGCTTCATACTGTGCAGTGTAGGTAGCATCACCGGTTACTGCAGCGATTTCGGTATCCCAACCGGTGAAGGTGTAGGTGTACTGAGCATCAGCTGCTTTGTCGGTAGTGCCTTTGAAGGAAGGAGTAGCACCGTAAGCATAGGTTTCGGTGGTAGTTACGCCATCAACGATCCAGGTAACGGTGTATTCATTTACAGTTTTGTTATACTGAGCAGTATAGGTAGCATTGGCGGTTACTGCGGCGATCTCGGTATCCCAACCAGCGAAGGTGTAGGTGTACTGAGCATCAGCTGCTTTGTCGGTAGTGCCTTTGAAGGAAGGAGTAGCACCGTAAGCATAG
>JAZNNT010000056.1:0-4624 GCA_045580405.1 Clostridia bacterium | reverse complement strand
TAAAAAAAGACAGCCGCACGTGAGCGGCTGCCAGTAATTGTAATGCGGTGTCAAACCTTCGATGCCCCTTTGAGGGGTTAAGCCTGTAATAGCCCCTTCTAGGGGCTGTTCAAACCACTAGTTTACTAGTGGTTATGATTTATTTAAAAGAATCAGCTCTGCAAATACCTTTTCCTCGTTTATTGCAACATGAATTTCAACCGGCTTGTCCCGGTTGTTTTGAAAACGGAAATCATATCCTCCGTAGGACACGGTTGCATCGTGGTCGGAGTCGGCATAGGGTACCTCGTGAGAATGAGAATGCCGCTCTATAATTTCAAAATTTCCGTTTAATGCCGCCATATATAGCGTGGAAGAAATCTGGCACACGCCACCGCCCACGGTGGGCGTTTTTTCTCCATTTTCATCATAGCCGATAGCTTCCTTGTATCCTTTTTCCGCAGTGCGTGGACCGACGGTTTTGTTAAAGGAAAATACTTCTCCGGATTTTAAAACGATTCCGTCAATTGCCTTAATTGCAAGAGCTAAATTCTGATTGCGTTCGGGAATGTTGTCATAAATTTTAGTGAAGGCTTGTCCAACAGTTTCGTTTTTTGGAGCAGGGGATTCTGAAGCCTCCGGCAAGGGACTTTCGGTAACTGCAGGAGACGGGGTGGGGAGTGGTAAAACATCGGATTCGGATTGCGTTGCACATCCTGATAATAAAAACAGTGTCAGTAAAAGGAGCCTGCTCCCGGATATTTTTCTCATAGTGATTTGACGTTTCAAGAGTAGACTCCTTTCTTTGTGGACAAGAAATATCAGTTGTTTTTATCAGTAATCATAAATTTAATCGCTGTTCGTTCTTCGCCTGCTACCTCGATTTCGGAAAAAGCAGGTACACATACAATGTCAAAACCGCTGGGAGCCAGAAAGCCTCTGGCAATGGCAACGGCTTTTACCGCCTGGTTCACGGCTGCGGCGCCTATGGCTTGCAGCTCGGCTGAACCTCGCTCTCTTACAATGCCCGACAATGCTCCCGCCACCGAGCCGGGATTGGAATTTTTGGATACCTTCAGGATAAGCATGTTGATTCCTCCAGATTCAATCGATAAGTAATCGTTCTTATTTATTTTGTATTTTTCATTTTCGTATGGTTTATTATATGAAGAAAAGCATTAAAAAATACGAATTTCCATCAATTTATCTGAAATGGAGGCATTTTAAAAAAGAAATTGAAACTATTTTTGAAAAAATCAAAAAAATTCTAAAAAAATTGCAAAAAGAGTGGACAAACAGAGGAAAATTATGTATAATATAGTTTGGTAAAAAACTATATTAACATAAATCTATGGAGGTTTCAAGTAATGAGCAAGTTTACACATGAAGTGGAACAAATGACTTGTGTAGCCAAAGGCCCCAATCACGGTCCGGCACCGATCCCGGAAGAAGGCAAATGGGTCCAGGCAAAAGAAGTAAAAGACATTTCCGGTTTAACACACGGTATCGGCTGGTGTGCTCCTCAGCAGGGTGCATGTAAGCTGACCTTAAACGTGAAAGACGGTATTATTGAAGAAGCGTTGGTAGAAACCATCGGCTGTAGCGGTATGACTCACTCTGCAGCAATGGCAGCAGAAATCTTAACCGGCAAAACCTTGCTGGAAGCAGTAAATACTGACTTGGTTTGTGATGCTATCAACACTGCTATGAGAGAGCTCTTCCTGCAGATTATCTACGGAAGAACCCAGACTGCATTCTCCGAAGGCGGCTTACCCATCGGTGCAGGTTTAGAAGACTTAGGAAAAGGCTTAAGAAGCCAGGTTGGTACCATGTATTCCTCTTCTGCAAAAGGCCCCAGATACCTGGAAATGGCAGAAGGCTATGTTACCAAAATTGCTTTGGATGATGAAAAACACATTATCGGTTATGAATTCATCAGCTTCGGCAGAATGATGGATATGATCAAAGCAGGCACCAGCCCTGAAGAAGCAATGAAGAAAGCAACCGGTACCTACGGAAGATTTGCTGATGCAGCATCCTACGTAGATCCGAGAAAAGAATAAGGAGGGAAACGATTATGCCATTATTTGAAGGTTACGAAAGAAGAATCGCAGGCATTACCAAATGTCTGGAAGCAAACGGAATCGCTTCCATCGAAGAAGCAAGAAAAATTTGCGAAGATAAAGGTATTGATGTTTATAACATCGTAAAAGGCATCCAGCCCATCTGTTTTGAAAACGCTTGCTGGGCATATATCTTAGGTGCTGCTTTAGCAATTAAACGCGGCGTTACCAACGCTGCTGACGCTGCAGAAGTAATCGGTGAAGGTTTGCAGGCATTCTGTATTCCCGGTTCCGTTGCAGACGACAGAAAAGTAGGTTTAGGCCATGGTAACTTAGCAGCGATGCTGCTTCGTGAAGATACCAAATGTTTTGCATTCTTAGCAGGTCATGAATCCTTTGCAGCTGCTGAAGGTGCAATCGGTATCGCTAAATCCGCAAATAAAGTTAGAAAAGAACCCTTAAAAGTTATCTTAAATGGTCTGGGTAAAGATGCTGCAGAAATCATCTCCAGAATCAACGGCTTCACCTATGTAAAAACTCAGTTTGACTATTACACCGGTGAACTGAAAGTTGTTTCCGAAAAAGCTTATTCCGACGGTGAAAGAGCAAAAGTTAGATGCTACGGCTGTGACGACGTTCGTGAAGGCGTGGCAATTATGCACAAAGAAAACGTTGGCGTTTCCATCACCGGTAACTCCACCAACCCCACCAGATTCCAGCATCCTGTTGCAGGCACTTACAAAAAAGAATGCATGCAGCAGGGTAAAAAATACTTCTCCGTTGCATCCGGCGGCGGTACCGGAAGAACTCTGCATCCCGATAACATGGCTGCAGGCCCCGCGTCTTACGGCTTAACCGACACCATGGGAAGAATGCACTCTGATGCTCAGTTTGCAGGTTCTTCTTCCGTTCCGGCTCACGTTGAAATGATGGGCTTAATCGGCGCAGGTAACAACCCCATGGTTGGTATGTCTGTTGCTGTTGCAGTTGCAATCGAAGAAGCTTCTAAATAGTAGTAATATCAACGGTTTTAAGGACTTGTGTTGTTTTTGGCACAAGTCCTTTTTTTGTAAAAAATAGTTAAAAAAATTCGATTTGTCACCCATTTGTCACCCAAAAATTTTAATGGGTGACAAATTTGAAAAAATTTTGGGTGACAAATCGAAATTGGGTGTCAAAAAAATTGAAGTTTTTTTTAGAAAACAGATTCCAAAATGCTTTTTCCATGTTCAATCATTAAAGGACTTAATTTTGTATAAATTTGCATTGTTACTTCAAGCTTTTTATGTCCAAGACGATTTTGAACATATTTAACTGGTGCACCATTTTCAATCAACATTGTCGCATGTGTAACACGAAGTGAATGCATATCAAAATCTGTGAAACCTAATTCATGATGTATTATTGATGAGGTGTGTTGCATGGAACGGGGGATAATAAATTCTCCATTTTGCCGAACACATACCAAGTGAATTTCACGACCAATGCCATCGGTGTTAAGTTCTCGATTATCATTTTCATATAAACGGGTGTAGTGTTTTCCATAAAATTCTTTAGCTCGTTGTTGATTCTCATATTCCTCAGAAAGAACTTTCATAAATTCATCATCAACATCTACAGTGCGAAATGAATCGTATTTCGGATCAGAAAAATACCACACTTTTTCAATGTTATTCCATTGCACCTGTTGTTTTATATGTATTTGTTTTTTTTCAAAGTCGATATGTTCCCATTCAAAAGCAAAACTTTCTCCGGGGCGAGTTCCGCAACGGTATGAGAAACACATAGGGATGTAGGTGCTGGTTCCTTTGGGGAATCTTTTGAAAATTTTATCAATCCATTCTTTTGTTATATAAATATGTGGATCCTTTCGTGTTGGTATTTCAGATTTTGCCCTTTCTGAAGGGACCTTAACAAAAACCATTGGATTTGATTGGATTAATCCGAAAGGCTCTACGGCACACATAAAAGATTTTGACAGAATCCCTTTCATAGATTTTAATGAATTACGACTATATCCTTCATTGAATTTTTGATTAATGAAGGCTTGCAAGATTGTTGCAGTAATTGATTTCAATTTGTATTTTGCAAAAGCGGGTTTTATGTGGTTTTTTATTCTTTTTCGGTAATTTACCAATGTTTCCGGCTTAAGGTTTACTTCGGCATATTCTTTAAACCAAAAATCGATGTAGTCGCTGAAACTGATTTCGGATGGGACGAAATGCAGACCGGCATTGTTGTATTCATTAAGAGCTTTTGTTCCAGCAGCTAAAGCTTCTTTTTGAGTGTTAAATCCACTTTTTGAGATTTTTGATCGAACCCCATCGATTTTTGCTGCTTCAAAATAATATTCCCAGGATTTACCACGTTTTCGTGTATTAACTTTAGCCATCGTATCCCTCCATTTCTTCAAAGTGAATAACAACTTTGTAGCCTAAGGATTCTGATATTGTAATAATATCTTTTTCGCACATATTGCCTCTTCGGAATTTATTACATAGATTTTGTTTTGATGTGTTTAGCTTGTTTGCTAAATCGCTGATTTTCATTTTTCTGTGTGTCAGCATATGTTTGATTATATC
>JAZNNT010000055.1:0-3075 GCA_045580405.1 Clostridia bacterium | reverse complement strand
AAAAAGGGCTATCCAATCAGGATAGTCTTTTTTTGATATTTATTTCGTTGCAAACCCTGTAATCGAAACAGTGGCAACAAGATTGTTTAATTCATCGGTTACGCTAATTGTGTAACAATTTGTAGAGCGACCGTTTTTAATACATTTCGCAGTGGCAATTAAACGTTCCCCTTTTGGTCTTCCTAAAAATGAAATGGTAGAATTCAAGGATACCCATCTTGGTTCCAGATGATTGGTTGCAACAGCGTAGCAAAAATCTGCTAACGTAAAATAAACACCGCCCATTACTCCGCCAACCGCGTTTTTATGCCGGTTGGAAATCACTAAACTGCATTTGGCATAATGCTCTGCTACCTCATCAATCACCATTCCGTTTTCCGTTGCAAATCGGTCATGCTCAAAAAAGGCACGAATTTCTTCTAATGTTTTCATGATATCAAATCTCCTGACGATTCAGCTTGGTTAAAACATTCTGAAAATCCAAAGGAAGCTCAGAAATAAATTCCATATATTCTCCGGTTTTCGGATGAATAAATCCAATGGTTTTTGCATGTAGAAGCTGCCCGTTCTGGAACAGTTTCTGCTTTTTTGCTCCATATACCGGGTCACCGGTAACAGGATGACCGAGGCTTGCCATATGCACCCGAATCTGATGAGTTCTGCCGGTTTCTAAGCGGCACTTCACCAGGCAATATCCTTGATATCGTTCTAAAACCTTGTAATGTGTTACAGCATTTCTGGAATTTTTTAAGGTAATTGCCATTTTCTTACGGTCTTTTTCACTTCTTCCGATGGGCTTGTCTACAGTCCCCTCTTCCTCTTTTATAACACCATCCAGTAAAGCAATATACTCTCTTTTCACAGAATGTTCCTTAATTTGTTCTGCCAAGGATAGATGTGCTGCATCTGTTTTGGCAACTAAAAGGATTCCGCTGGTATCCTTGTCAATGCGGTGAACAATTCCGGGACGGATGACACCGTTAATGGAAGAAAGACGTCCCTTACAGTGATACAAAAGTGCATTAACCAATGTGCCATCTAAATTTCCATTTGCAGGATGAACCACCATTCCCCGAGGCTTATTGACTACAATTAAAGAATCGTCTTCATAAACAATTTCCAACGGAATATTCTCTGCCGTAACTGAAAGTTCTTTCGGCTGAGGAATCTGACAAACCACTACGTCGCCATTTGAAACCGTTGTTTTTTTCGTGCAGGCATTCCCGTTTACAGTGATATGACCTTCCTCAATCAGCTTTTGCACAAAACTTCTGGTGAACTCAGAACAATGCTCAGCAAGATATTTGTCAATCCTAATTTTTTCGGTTGTCGAAACAATCAGCTCCATAGGTTAACTCCTACTATTCCCGGGGTTCCTTCGCAAATAAAATTTTTGCCGCAATCCAAAACACACCAACCACAATGCAAATATCTGCAAGATTAAAAACCGGATAGTTAATGCAATAAACGTTAATATAATCCACTACATATCCAAACTGAAAACGGTCTGCTACATTAGAAATACCGCCTCCTGCCACCATTGCTAACGGAATCAGCGTGAAAAGACGGATTTCTTTTTTCTTTGCTACCACATAATAAGTAATCGCAAGAAACAAAATTACAGAAATGCTAATCAGCAGGATTTTTGCACCTTCAAAAATACCAAAACCCGCACCAAAATTCTGCACAAATGTTAACTTCAAAACTTCAGGGATTACAATGATTTCAGACTGTGCCAAGGCATAAATTCCCCAGTATGCCAGGATTCTGGTAACAAAGATTAAAAATAGAACAATTCCAATGTATAACGCTATCATAGATATACCCTTATTGATCCAATTCCAAAATTTCTATCTGAGACTGAATCAAGCTTCTGATTTTAGATTTGTAAATATTAAATTCCTGTTTTAAGGTTGCAATCTGAGCTTGAATCGCAGAAAGCTCTTCATTTGCTTTTGCGATCATCTCATCCTTTTGCACATTGGCTTCTTTTACAATAACTTCTGCTTCCTTATGTGCATTTTTCTTTACTTCGTCGGAAATAGAATGGGCAGTTACCACAGTATCCCTCAATGCATCTTCCATAGATTTGTATTCACGGATTGCATCAGAAAGCATATTATTTTTGTCTTTTAATGCCAGATTTTCCTTATACAACTTGTCATAATCCTTGTAAATTCGCTCCACAAATTGTTCTACCTCATCCTGGCTATAGCCAAAAGCAGCCTTTTTAAAGGTAATGTTTTCAAGTTCAATCGGTGTGTACATAACAAATCCCCCTTTTTCAGATAAAGGCATAAGAGTATGGAGCTCCTATGCCTTATTCATATTTCTTGATTGTAATTTTTACGCGGTCTTTACGGGTAACACCTTCTATTTCCTCCAGAACGAAACGCCCTTTTTTGGAAACAGAAATTATATCTCCCAAAGAAAGCACCTTATTGTAATGGGTTTCTTCAAAATGATTGACTTTTACTTTTCCGGAAAGAATCAAATCCTTTGCTTTCTCCCGGGATAAACGGGTAATATCTGAAACGATACAATCCAGCCGCAGTGCTGCTACCGTGGTCTGACGATAGGAAAACTTCTCGGTGCTCTTGACTGAAAAATCATCCAGAACACGTAGTGTTACCGGGTATCTGCCAACAGAAATCAAATTTTCTGTCAGATATTTCAATATTTCTTCTTTTACTGCCACAACAGCAACGTCATCTACTAAAATATCTCCAATTTTTTGCCTTTTGATGCCAAGTCCCATCAAAGAACCTAAAACATCGCGATGGGAAACAACCGCTCCCTTTGGAAAGGAAAGCTCCACCAGTTTAATGGGATACTCCTCGTATCCAAATCGGAGATGGCAAATATTTCTGCCTGCATTCCCGATGCCTCCAAAAAAGCATAAATCGTCTTTCCAAAAAGAAAACAGCGATTTTACCAAAGCAATTTGCCGCTCATCCAGAAAATCGGAAAACACAGGATAATTTTTCTGATAAGAGTGCTCTAATTTATCATACACAGATGATAAGAGCATTCTGTCATCCTTATCGGATATTTTTGCCAACAGTTCTGTTTTTG
>JAZNNT010000054.1:0-12383 GCA_045580405.1 Clostridia bacterium | reverse complement strand
AGATATCCAAATCCATAGTTAAAAGGCGGTCTTCATAATTGTTTTGCCAAACAAACATTTCAGTTTCGGTTTCATCAGTAAAAGTGTTGTTTCCCAAAATATAACGGAATTTATAAATGGTGGAAATATCAAAAATATATAATCCGTTGGGGTTCAAATAATTTTTTACCAATTTAAAATGTTTTTTTAAATCTTGTTTTTCCAAAAGGTAGTTCACACTATCCAAAGAGGAGTAGCACACATCTACCGTACCGTAAAGCTCAAAATCGGTCATCGACTGATTTAAGTATAAAATGGTAGCATCAGGATCTTTTTCTCTGGCAACATCCAGCATTTCCCAGGAGTTATCTACTCCAATCATCTCATAATCTTTTGCCATCAGTCGGGTTAAGGTTCCCGTACCGCAACAGATATCCAGAACAAGCTTGGGATTTATGGAAAATTTCTCAAATATTTTTTTGTAGTACCGATAAAATTTGCCATAATCAATATCATAGGCAAAACGGTCATAATAATATGAAAAATCCTGATACATTTTTGTAGTTCCTATCTATGTAAGTGTTTTGGCAAGCCGTTTTCGTCAAACACAACGCAAACTTCACCTAAAATGAGCGGCTGTAAGTATGAAATAAGTTCTTCTGTGACATCATTATTGTCCACAATCCACTCGGTGGGTACACATTTTTCGATGTTAGCACTTTTATGGATATCGGCACCTTCCATACTAATTTCATAAGGGGTACCGGAGAGACGCCGAAACACCATCATTTCTCCGCTATGCCCTGCCACAGCCTGCTGTACTCCAGCTTCTCCGATGGCAAAGGATTCCGTGATATCAGTTTTGGATAACAAGTGTCCGGCACAGCGCTGACAAACATTTAATTCCACGCTTCTTGCCTTGCAAGAAAGCTCGGCTTTTACTAAGTTTTCCAGCGCTTTTCCTGCACCGCTTAACATAGCATGGCCAAAGGAATCGGTAGTGCTGGTTGCACCCTCGCAAATCAAAGTTCCATTTTCATCGTGAATCCCTTCGGAAACTGCCACAATCACCTGATGGATGCCTTTTTCAAATAAAGCTTGAATATCTTTTAAAAACTGTTCTTTGGAAAAAGCCACCTCAGGTAAATATATTAGGTGAGGTGCGCTTCTGTTTTCATTTCTCGCCAAAGCTGCTGCACCGGTTAACCATCCTGCATGACGTCCCATAATTTCCACAACGGTGACAGATTTTAAATCATATACCATACTGTCTTCCGTGATTTCTGCAACAGTAGTTGCCACATATTTTGCCGCAGAACCAAATCCCGGCGTATGGTCTGTGATTGCCAAATCATTATCAATAGTTTTGGGAACACCAATGATTTTTACATCTATGTGATGCTCTTTGGCATAATCAGATAATTTACAAACGGTGTCCATGGAGTCATTTCCACCAATATAGAGAAAATAACCAATGTTTTTGTGAGAAAAATAAGAAAAAATCTGCTGATAAATTTCCGGGTTATCGGATGCTGCCGGTAATTTTTTGCGGCAAGAACCTAAATACGCCGCCGGCGTCTGTTTTAAAACATCCAAATCAATACCGTTTAGTTCTATTAAATTATCATTTAACACGCCTTCAATGCCGTAAACGGCTCCGTAAATCTTATCAATATTGATTTCTTTTTGGGCACCGCTGATGACGCCTGCCAAGCTTGCGTTAATGGCGGCAGTGGGACCGCCGGACTGGGCTACCAATAAACTTTTCATAATGTTCTCCATGTTGTAAGTTATTTTTTCAAAAATTCTTTTTTATAGTTTTCGATGCAATCGGCAATAACCTGTTTTGCTACCTCTGCACCTTCCACCATATTGACAATGGTCTCTTTATATTCCAGCATTTTATACACTTCGTAAAAATGCTTGATTTCGTGAAACAAATGATTGGGCAATTCCGAAACGTCACGGAAAGAATTGTGATACGGGTCGTTCTCACAAACGGCAATAATTTTTTCGTCAACGGCTCCGTCATCAATCATACGGATAACACCAATGGGATAACATTCCACCACCGTCATGGGAAGAATACCTTCCGTACAAAGCACCAACACATCTAACGGGTCACCGTCCTGAGCATAGGTTCTGGGAATAAACCCATAGTTTGCCGGATAATGGGTGGAAGTGTATAACACACGGTCTAACTTTAAAAGACCGGTTTCCTTATCCAGTTCATATTTGTTTTTTCCACCTTTTTCAATTTCTATCACAGCAGAAAACTTTTCGGGGGTGATTCGCTCATCCCTCATATCATGCCAAATGTTCATCCGGATTCCTCCTATTAAAATTTAAAGCAGATGACTTCCCTCTTGTAAAAAATTTTGTTTTTCACGAATAATGTCATCCAGGTCCTTCATGTACCGTTCCGGTTGCTTGTCAGTGCGTAGTTTGGAAAACGGTTTTTTCGTGATAAAATCAGTCAGCTTGGAGGTTCCTCCAGCACCAACCGCTATGACAGACGAAATCTCCTCCATCATAAAAATATTATATCTACATACCTTATTATTTCGCATAAAGCCAATGTTTTCCAATCCTGCCACCGCATTTTTCTGACGGTAGATATAATATGGCTGGTAAGAATCGGCTAACACTTCATAAGAATATTGAAGCATCCTTTCCGCTTCTAAAAACTGCTCCTTCGCATTTTGCATCCGAAGATCGGAGGTTCGTTTTTTACATAAGGTATGTACGGTGATATGCTCAGGTTTTAAGGCTAAAATGCCGTCCAAAGAATATTTATAATCCGAAAAATTTTCCCCCGGAAGTGCCGCAATTAAATCGGTGTTCACAGTATCAAAAGAAAATTTTCGACTTAATTCATAGGCTTTTAAAAACTCGGTAACGGTATGCCGTCTTCCGATTCGATCCAGAGTCGCCTGATTTAAGGTCTGCGGATTGATGCTGATGCGGTTTACCCCCATCTGAGACAACACAGAAAGTTTTTCATATGTTACCGTATCCGCCCGTCCTGCTTCCACAGAAAACTCCTTTGGAGTTTGAAAAGATAAAACTGTTTTAATCAGCTCTTCTAACTGTTTTTCCGTTAACACGGTAGGTGTGCCACCACCGATATAGACAGAGTTTAAGCTCAAATCACATTCCTGAACAGTTTGCAGCACAGCTTTTACTTCCCGAAGCAGTGCGGTAAAATAGTCATCAATGAGTAATGAGTAAGGTTTTAAATACTCTAATGTGAACGAACAGTAACCACATCGCGTGGGACAAAACGGAATATGAATATATAAAGAAATTTCTTTTTTGGTTAGCGTTTGACTTGTTTTAATCAGTTGGTCAGCACACTGCTTCATCACTTCTGCCTTCTTAGGAGAAACCAGATACACAGAGGATAATCCCCGGGTAACGTTGTCTGAAAATTTCAGAGCAGTCTGAGACGGACGAACACCGGTTAAAATTCCGAAGGGCAATTGAGCATCGGTCACATAATAAATTGCTCTTTTTAATGTCAGAAGCACATCGTCGCGGATGATTGGTTCTGTCTGTATTCTTTCCCCACAGGTCACAGTGACCGAAGTATCGTTGATTTGATAGGAAATATCCAAATCAGCATTTTCGCCATTACAGATGATTTCATCGAAAGGGAAAATCATTTTCAAAAGATGGTATATCCCATAGTGAAAAGATTCTATCTCATTTTTTAAATTGATGACCATCTTAAAACCTCATTGTGATGTTTTTCTTCCCCGACTGTTGTTTTGGGACCGTGACCCGAATAAATCACAGTGTCAGATGGAAGCGAGAAAATCCGTTTGGTGATGGAATAAATCAGTTTGGACAAATCTCCTGTGGGAAAATCCCATCTGCCAAGGGTTCCCAAAAACACAGTATCTCCGGAAAATAAAATGCCGTCTGTGTATAAGCACATCCCCCCCTGCGTGTGCCCGGGAGTATGCATTACAGTGAAGGAAAGACTGCCCGCAGTGACAGTGTCTCCTTCCCGCACATATAAATCCACAACGGGAGTTGGAAAATCAGGTTTAAAAAAACAGGAAAGAGATATTTGGGGATTTACAATCAAAGCCTTTTCTTCCTCGTGAGCAATCACTTTTGCTCCGGTTTTTTTACGAAGCTCATTGACAGCACCCACATGGTCATAGTGACCATGTGTTAAAGCAATTGTTTCAACCAAAAGTCCTTGCTCAGATATTACTTCCCAAATACGATCAAAATCGTCACCGGGATCAACCACAAGACAACGCTTTTCACAATCCCAGATAAGATGACAATTCTCTTCCAGCTGACCTGTTATGACTGTTTTAATCTGCATAGAAAACCCTCAAAAATACGGCAGAAGAATATACTTCACCAATTATATTTTTTCTACCTTATATCATACACTATTTTTACACTTTTGTCAATTTATTTCCAAGCAGATTTTATCATTTTTTAAAATAATTTTCACAGGTTTTTCTTTTAAAAATTCTCCTCTTAGAATTGCCTCTGCCAAAAAATCTTCAATTTGTTTTTGAACCGCCCGTTTTAAGGGTCTGGCGCCGTAGCGTGAATCCGAACCGAACTTTACAATATGAGAAATAACCTCCTCGGAAAAGCTCACATAAAAGCCTTGTTTTTTTAATCTTTGCTGAAGTCGATTCAGTAAAATTTCAACAATCTTTTTCAAATCTTGCTCCGTCAGTTTCCGAAATACAATCATTTCATCAATCCGATTTAGAAACTCCGGACGGAAATATTTATTCAGCTTTTTGATGACTTTTTGAGACAGCTCTTCATGATTCTTAAGATGGTCGAAGCCTTGCTCCCGAAATCCCGTGGGACGAATCTCCTCCGTTAACTCCTTAGCTCCAATATTGGATGTCATAATTAACAATGCATTTTTAAAGCTGACCCGTCTGCCGGAGGAATCGGTTAAAATGCCATCATCCAAAATCTGAAGCAACAGATGGAACACATCAGGATGCGCTTTTTCAATTTCGTCAAAAAGCACTAAGCTGTAGGGATAGCGGCGGATTTTTTCTGTGAGCTTTCCGCCCTCCTGATAGCCCACATATCCAGGTGGAGAGCCAATCATTTTTGAAACGCTGTGCTTTTCCATATACTCTGACATATCCAACCGAATCATGGCATCTTCCGTGCCAAAAACTTGCTTGGCTAACGCTTTGGACAGCTCAGTTTTTCCCACTCCGGTTGGACCTAAGAACAAAAAGGACCCCAGCGGTCTGTCGGGATCGTTCAGTCCTGCTTTTGCCCGTCTGATTGCCTTGGAAACTGCGGAAATTGCTTCCTCCTGACCAACAATTCTCTCTTTTAAGTTATCCTCCAAATCCAACAGTTTGGTTTGTTCATCTTGCTCTAATTTGGTTAACGGAATCCCCGTCCATTCTGCAACGATATCGCTGATGTGAGCAGACGTTATCACCTGTTCATCCTGAAATCTGGATGTCCTCCATGCGTCCATTTGGGTTTGATAGTCTTCATGCAAGGCATTTTCCTCTTCTCGCATAACCAGTGCACGACTGTAATCCTGAGTCGTAATTGCCTCTTCCTTTTCTTTTAAAACCCCTTTCAATTTACTTTCCGTATCACGGATATGAGACGGAACAGTATGCAATTTTAATTTCATGCGGGAGGCTGCTTCATCTATTAAATCAATGGCTTTATCAGGAAGAAACCGATCCCGCAAATAGCGATGCGACAATTCTGCTGCACTTCGGATCGCCTCCTCGGTAATTTTCACATTGTGATGTGTTTCATAATGGTCTTTAATACCGTCTAACATACGAACGGTATCCTCAATACTTGGTTCCGCAACAATTACAGGTTGAAACCGTCGTTCCAGTGCGGCATCCTTTTCGATATGTTTCCGATATTCTTCAAAGGTGGTGGCACCAATTAAATGAATTTCTCCCCGGCTTAAAAAGGGCTTTAAAATATTTGCTGCATCAATGGCTCCTTCTGCTGCCCCTGCCCCCACAATATTATGGATTTCGTCAATAAATAAGATGATATTTTCATTTTTCTTTGCCTCATCCACCGCTTTTTTTACCCGTTCTTCAAACTCCCCTCGATATTTGGTGCCTGCCAAAACGGATGAAATATCCAACGATAAAATTCGTTTGTTTTTTAAGATATCGGGAATATCGCCGTCGGCAATCTTTTGCGCCAATCCTTCAATAATTGCCGTCTTTCCAACGCCCGGTTCTCCTATTAGGCATGGATTGTTTTTACTGCGGCGACAAAGTACTTGAACGACCCGTTCGATTTCTTTGTCACGACCGATCACCGGGTCTACGCTTCCCTCCAAACACATTTTGGTCAAATCTCTGGAAACGCTGTTTAAAAACGGTGTTTCTACAGCTGATTTTTTTGAACTATGGGTGTTTTTTGTTTTCTCTCCCAAGCTTGGAGGAAGCATCCCTCCCGATACCATGTCATAAATATCTGTTTTCATTTTTTCGGGATTCAATTTTAGTTGTAAAAGGATTCTTCCTGCTATGGAATCTTCCAAAGACAACAAAGCCAATAACAAATGTTCTGTGCCGATATAGTTATGTCCCATTTCCTTGGCTTCCAAGAAACTGAGCTCAATCATCTGTTTTGTTTTTGGCGTAAAGGTGACTTTTCCGGAATATACGGAAGACGGCACACCATAAATATCGCTGATTTTCTGCAACAGGTTTCGTTCTGTTAACCCGTTTGACGAAAGAATGCGATACGCAATGCCGTTTTTTTCTTTCAATAGCCCGTACAACAGATGCTCACTGCCCAAATAACTTTGGGAAAAATCTCTGGCAAGCTGTTCTGCATAGGTTAACACAGATGCCGCTTTCTCGGTAAATTTTTTTTCAAACATAAAATCACCTCTTCCTACCATTGTAGCCAAAACCCATAAAAAAATACCAAGGAAGAACAGAAGAAAAAAAGGGTTGCAAAACAGCAACCCTTTTTTTCTCATTTTTTCACCCGAAATATCCATCGAAACAATCCCTTTAAATAAGACGGTGGACGGTAAACAACAATTTTCATAAGATCTTCTCCTTTTCTTTTTTAAAACTTTCTCCCCCGACGGCACAGTGACCAAAGACAGCCTACTCCTATCAGAAGGCAAGACAGCATAATCACAATAATGACCAATGGAACTGACAATGCAATTAAGATTCCTAATCCTAAGGCAGAAAGCACCAATCCCCAGCTTAAAGAAAAACATCCGCGAAAATTTTTCATTCGGTGGCACCTCCATCCTTTTCCTATAAAAAAATACCAACATAACAATAGTTCTACTATCATTATATTGGTATCAGTTCAATTGGTTACAAACAATCAGTAATGTTCCGGAGGAAACTGCAATTTCTGCCTCATCTTCTGTCACAACATTGCTGGTTCCGACAATATCGTATTTTTGCAATACGGCATTCTCCAACGGATAATAAAAGCCATGCAAGGTAACCCCCTCGCAAATATCCGAAAAAGAATAAACAGAAACAGTTTGTCCTTTCCTGCCGTTCAGCTTCAGTTTGGAATCTGTGAGATATATCTCGGTTTTACCATCAGTTACCACCATGGCAATCTCTCTTACCATAGCATGCTGCAATAAACAGATATTAGCATAGCTATGGTCAAAGCGGGTCCCGATTCCACCGTATAAAACCACCTTGGTTGCTCCTTTGGAAAAAGCAAATCGCAAAGCATACAAGGTATCGGTTTCATCTTTTTCCACCGGCAGTTTTACTTTTCTCAGAAAATCAGCAGGTTCTTCCTGCAAGGAATCAAAATCACCCACCAAAATATCCGGTACAATGCCAACGGCTTTCGCGTGGTCATATCCTGCATCAGCACAAATAATATAATCCGCTGCATTGACGTATTCCAACAGTTTCTTTGGATTTTTATTCTCTCCTGCAGCTATTATCAACACATTCAAAATACTATTCTCCTTGTAACTGCCGAATCATTTCTTCGCGGTTTATAGCACCAAAAACGCTGCTGCCGGCAACCACCATCGTTGCTCCGGCTTCTTCCAGTGCACGAATATTTGTTAAATCCACACCACCGTCTACAGAAAGCAAAATATCTTTTTTCTGGATCATACGGCTTACTTCTTTTACTTTTTCATAAGTGGATTCAATAAATTTCTGTCCGCCAAAGCCGGGATAAACCGACATCACCGTAATCATGAAAATTTCCTCTAAATAGGGTAACAAAACAGAAGCCGGAGTATCAGGACTGATTGCAAGTCCCGGCTTTTTTCCGAAGCTTTTCACAAGACGGATGCATTCTGCAATATCATCCGTTTGCTCCATATGTACGGTAATATAATCAGAACCAGCTTTGGCAAAAGGCTCAATATATTTTAGCGGGTTATCAATCATTAGATGAGTATCAAAGAGCAAATCGGAATGGGGACGAATGGATGAAATCACACAAGGCCCCATAGTTAAATTGGGAACAAAATGTCCGTCCATAACATCCAGATGCAAAAAATCAGCTGATTTAACAGAGTGAATTTCTTCCCGTAAATTTGAAAAATCTGCTGCTAATAATGATGGGGAAACCTGTACCATTCTCCATACTCCTTTCTACTTTTTATGCCAGGGTTTAATATCTTTGATTTTTTCGTATATCTGCAAATAGCTTTGGTATCGGGAGGATGCAATTTTCCCTTCCTGTAATGCTGCCAATACACCGCAGCCTTTTTCCTTAGTGTGGGAACAGCCTTTAAACTGGCAAAGCGTATCCAGAAATTCAGGAAACAGCTCATCAAGATTGGGAATGGCAAAATCAATTTCCAACGAAGAAAAGCCGGGAGTATCTGCAACATAGGTTTCGGGCGCAATCTGAAACAATTCCGAATGGCGGGTTGTATGACGTCCCCGGGTGATTTTGCTGATTTCGCCGGTTGCAAGGTCAGCGTTTTCAACAAGCTGATTTAACAAGGAAGACTTCCCTGCCCCGGAAAATCCGGCAAACACATTGATTCCACCCAAAATACTTTCTTTCACCTTGGAAATTCCCTCTCCGTTTATGGTGCTTGTATAAATCACAGGGTAACCGATTTTTTGATACAATTCTCCGTATTGTTCTCCTTTTTGAAGGTCTGTTTTATTGATCACAATTAACGGCTCGATGTGATATAATTCGCAAAATACCAATAGTTTATCTACAAAAAAGGTATCAAAATCAGGAGATTTCGCAGGTGCTACAATGATAAAATGGTCCACATTAGCAATACTGGGACGAATCAGCAAATTCTTTCTGGGATAGATTTCTGTGAGGCTTCCTTTTTTCTGTTCCGCAGAAATGACTGCAATTTCCACCCGATCTCCAACTGTGGGGGTAATTTCATTTTTTCGGAAAATCCCTCTTGCTTTGCATTCATAACAACCGTTTTCTGTTTCCACATAGTAAAAACCGCCGATTCCCTTTGTCAGCAAACCCTTCAAACTGCACCTGCACCTCTTTTCAATTCGATATGATTTCGACTACAAATTAATTAAATTTTACGTTCTGCGAGAAGAATAACTGTCCGTCAATAGTAATTTCAATCTTCTGGGTACCGCTACCGGTTACCGAAACGGTAACACGTTTTTCAGAAGTCTGATGGGTCTGACGATAAACTTCGCTGCCATCTCTCTTGATTACGACAGTAGCACTGTCACGATCCTGCGGTAAATCAATGGTCAGAGACTGTTTGGAGGAAGCCGCCGGAGTGGAAGTAGGAGTGGGGCTTGGTTCTGACGATGCCACAATCATAGTTAAACGAACAGAAGAACCTCGTTCAACCTTAGTTCCCTTCTGCGGAGACTGCTGCGTAATTTTACCTACGTCATCAGTGCCTTCTTTTTCTACAAATGTAACTACTAAATCAAACTCAGAAGCCGTTTTAGTTGCTTCTGCTTCAGTCATACCAACAAAATTAGGCACAGATATTTCAGCTTCAATTGCTACATAAAGAACTACTTCGCTGCCTTTGGAAACCTTCTTTTCCGCGCCGGGATTCTGACGGATTACATACCCTTTTTCGGATTCATCGGACTCTTCTTCTATAATACGAACTTTAAATCCGGCTTTTTCCAATTCCTGTTTTGCCTGACGATATTCCTTATCCGTAACATCAGGAACATCAATTTTTTCTTCGTTTTCAGCATCGGAAACAACCACATCCAGTTCAACTCTGGTTTTGTTCACCTTCACATGAATATTGCCGCTGGGTTTCTGCCGTAAAATGGTACCGTCTGCTTCAGAATCGTCTTCCACTTCGTTCACAATAACGGTTAATCCCTCTGCCTCTAATTTCGGACGCACAGTATCAATATGTTGTCCGACAACATTGGGTAATAAGTATTCTTTCGGCTTGGAAACTGATGCAAAATCAAAGCCGGGGAACAGAATCTTGATAAATACAAAAACGATAGCAATAACAATTGCAGTGGATAATCCGATGGCTGACCACATGGCAATTTTTTCCTGTTTGGCATTCATTTCTGATTTCTTTTTTGCAATATGAACAGGAATTTCAACTTCCTTTTGCTCCATTGCAGAATGTTCCACGGTGTGAACCGGAATCACCTCTGCCGGAGTCTCTTCTTTTTTCGCATTTTTAACCAGTTCAATAATTTCAGCAGCAACGGCATCTTCATTTTCTTTGGTGGTCAGATTTTCCACCTTTTTAAACTCTGTCAAATCGCCTGCCATTTCTCTTGCATTCTGATAACGGTTTAAAACATCCCGTTGCATAGACTTGGTGACAATCCGAACCAATTCATTAGGAACAGACAAATTCAGTTCTTTAATAGAAATTGGTTCTGAACTAATATGCATCAAAGCAACGGAAACAGGGTTTTCACCGTCATAAGGAAGCTTTCCGGTAAGCATTTCATACATCACTACACCCAGGGAATACAAATCACATCTGGCATCAATCATAATACCTTTTGCCTGTTCGGGTGAAATATAATGCACAGAACCAATCACATCGGTATCAATCTTCTTGGTTTCATTGCTATTAACGGCTCTGGCAATTCCAAAATCGGTCACCTTCAGCACACCGTCTTCGGTAACAATCATATTGTGCGGCTTAATATCTCTATGCACAATACCATTCTTGTGAGCACATTCCAAGGCTGCAAGAATCTGCATAGAAAAGTTCAACGCCACATTCCATGCCAAAACACCGTTCTCTTTAATCACATCCTTTAAAGTAACGCCTTCCACATATTCCATTACAATATAGTGAAGGTTTTCTTCATCCCCCACATCGTAAATAGACACGATATGCGGACTTGACAAGGATGCAGCCGCCTGAGATTCAATATAAAAACGTTTGATAAATTCCTTATCCTCGTTATATTCTTCTTTTAAAATTTTAACAGCAACATAACGGTTTAAGAGGTTGCATTTTGCCTTATATACCCGTGACATTCCCCCTACGCCGATTAATTCCAAAAGCTCATATCGTCCGCCCAGAATTTTTCCAATCATAATAATATATCTCCTTATTTTGATTACTAATCTGTATTACCGAAGCACAACTGTGATATTATCTGAACCGCCATAGTCATTTGCCAATTTGACTAATGCTTCCACCGCAGCCTTACGGCTATATCGGTTAACAATGGCATATATTTCGTCATCTGATACATGGCCGGTAAGCCCGTCAGTGCACAAGAGAAGCTTGTCTGTTTTCTCTGTGTCCAGAAAGAAAATATCCGGATAAACCTCAGGGGCAATACCAAGTGCCTTTAGAATTTCATTTCTGCGAGGATGAATTTTCGCTTCCTCAGGAGTGATCACTCCGTTTTTTTGCAATTCATACACATAGGAATGATCTTTTGTAATCTGCTGAATTTTCTCTTTAGAAATTAGGTAAGCACGAGAATCTCCCACATTGGCGATACACATTTTTTTGGAGTTTCCTACTGCCACAACCAACGTGGCTCCCATGCCCCGCAAAGTTGCCTTTTTGCAAGCTGCTGTGTATATCTTCTTATTGGCATAGGATACTGCCTGACGCAACGAAATCTCCGGATCAAGGAAAATGTCATGCTTTTTTGCATATTCCAATATCGCTTTCACCGCCATATCACTTGCAATTTCTCCTGCATTGTGACCGCCCATTCCGTCTGAAACAATCATTAGAAACCCTTTTTTATCGGTTTGAAAATAAAAACTGTCTTCATTCAATTCGCGTTTTTTGCCAACGTTTGTTACACCGTGTATCACTGTAACTCACCTTCCTTTCGCTTGGTCTCAGCCCGTCTCAACTGACCGCAGGCAGCGTTGATATCGGTACCCAAGGTCCGTCGTACCGTGGCATTTATGCCACCGGCTATCAGCATTTGCTGAAACTGCAAAATTCTGTTTTTTTCCGAGGG
>JAZNNT010000053.1:0-7269 GCA_045580405.1 Clostridia bacterium | reverse complement strand
GGTAACATAATCATAATCATGCAAGTAGCCAAATGGAAAAATCTGATAAGGATAATCTTTTGTAACCTTACACCGAACTAAAAATTCATCCAATGTTTCACCTTTTATGTAGAGTTTATCACCCCATACGGTAATTCCATCTTTAGTAATCGTTGCATGCCATTCTTTAGGACACTCACCATTTTTAAAGTATTCCAAAAGATTGTAATACAGTTCAGTCTTCTTTTTTAGGTTCCAGTCATAATGAGCCTGCCATTGGATATCTTTTTTACGAGCAGCGCAAACCCATTTATATCCTTCGGGTGCTTCATATTTCTCGTTTTCATTATACCAGCTTCTCTCCCCAACAGAAGAATCTTCACAGGTATCTTTTACGAGAAACATCTGTGGCCAGCGACCACCAATTTGGTACCAATCCCAAAAGGCATTTGGATTATAAAAATACCCATATCCTTGATGTTCTTCATTATAATCAAATCCTTTTGCTTCCGTCGCAAACTGTTCAAAAGTTTTATATAATTTTTTGTACGGATAATCCTTAAAAGCCACCATCTTTTTGGCGCGTTTTGATCGTTTTGGTTGCTTTAGTTGACCAAAGTATTTTTGATAAACTTTTCCATCTTCTCCAATGAAAAACTTATCATAAACTGCACGGTTATAAATGTTGACCATTCTGCCTTCAGGTAACCGAATAAAATCGCAAGTGTCATTTTCATATTCCTCTTTTAATTCATCAGTACGGTCATCAAACTCTAAATAGTCGGGATCTTCTGTCCCTTCTGAAAACGGTTCCATCACATTAGCAATTTCATGCGATACCTGACGAGCAAACTCATTCTGAAGTCCAAGTAGTTCTGTCAAAGCAATTCCCTTCATAAAATCGCTCTTATCGTCACCGTTCATACTTTGCTTTATTTCTGTAATACGATCTTGAATCATTTGAACGTATTGTGGATCGGGTGTAATTTGGGGTATATCTACTGTTACTAAATAAGAAAAATGCATAATATATCTCCTTTCATAGAAGACACACTACGGGCAAAAGTAGATATTGCAGTTGCCCGTAATGGTCATTGGTTTACCCTATCCGGGCAACTGTTATTGTTATTAGAATTGTAAGTGTTTTTTGATGATGGATGTCAGTTTAATAGGAAGCTGTGAAAGGTCTGTAATATCCATAAAGGAGTTTCCGTAAATTCTTTCAATATTTTCCTTATCATCACCAATCGCAGCAGCAACAAATAAAATGCCTTTGTGTTGATATTCCTGTTTGATACCACGAAGATCTTCTTCCGCTGCAGTTCCGCTGTATCCGTGATGTGCAGGTTGACCATCCGAAACAAGTATGAGAATTTTAACATCTTCATTCCGTTTTGACAACCGTTCTGCGACAAATCGAAGTGCTGCACCGTCACGGTTACTTCCTCGGGCATGAATATCCATTAAGCGATATTTATCATCGTTATCAAAGCCTTCAAACTCAGCATAAGAATGTAGATGAACATCATCACCGCTGGTAGAATGTCCATATATCATAACAGGAATATCTAAACTTTCACAAAAGTCGTGCAAAATAATTGCAGCTGCTCTGGCATAAGTACAACGATCGCCGCAACCCATTGATCCGGATTCATCCAGCAGAAGTCCTACCGATAACTCCGGAATTTCATTAGGAAGTGCTGTTTTGGAAAACACCTTACCGTCCTGACGGCATACCGTTCTGATTTCAAGACGGCGTCCCATCATCAGTCCTGTCTGTTTTCCGCCACGTCGGTAATCATCAAACTGTCTCAGAATATTCCGTTTTAGTTGATTTGAAATTGCAAGCAAAGGTGTTGAAACTTCATTAAATTGGTCAATCAGACTCTGATCAACAGAATTGATTCGATTGATACGGATGCCTACACCCTTATGGATATCTCCATAGGAAATATTCTGAGCAACATCACGGAGTTCTCGGATTCTTTCATTCTCAAGCTCCGTACAAGCAGCTTTCTCCGCCATTTTATCAAGAATTCTTTCGATATCAGATGCTGCTCTGTCATATTTCTGACGTTCATAGTTTGTATCATACTCAGTTGTTCCTCCTTCAGGTTCCGAAAGAGTATCAGTTTGGTGATACGGAATACGACCGCCTTCCGATGCAGTAACATTCTGTTTCGTACTTTTCTCTAAATTGCCATCAAGCGGGTTAAGACCATCAGTTATGGAATCATCAGGGAATTCCCCTCCAGACTCAGACTGATTATTTTCATTTTCTGTTTCGGTCTGAGGAGAATTCTCATCGTTTGATGATCCTTTTTCCTCTTCGGCTTTTCCTGCATCCTTTTTGGTTTTAGCTCGTTTGAGTGCTGTTGCTGTGGTACTCGGTCCGTCTGTTCCCTTTGCAATGGGATGAGTATCACCGGTTCCGACAGCAGAACTTCCGGACATTGAACCTAACATTCCTGCAAGAGTTTCCGAAAGCGTTCCGGTTGCACCGGAAGCAATTGCTTCTTTATGTCGTTTCTTGCACTCTTCAAGATAGTCCAAAAGATAATCCCAACAATAAACCATAATGTAGTTTGCAGTACGTAGCCTGTCCTTTGCAGAATTGCTCATAAGTGCATTGTCAATGTCTGATATGAGTTCAAATACTGTTTTGATACGCACATCGTTTAACGGTTCATCTCCATATTTGATTTCACCGAACTTCACATAGGATAACAGACTCTGCATAATACTTTCAAATAACTGCCTCTTACCGGAATCTTCTTCCTCAATCAATTGTGTCACCGTCGGCATTTCTTCAAAATGTATTTCTCTGAGTGTTTCCAGACCATATCGTAAAGTGCCGGGAAAATTCAAAAGCATTCTGTCTTCAATATAACCGTCCTCTATGATATTGCAAATCGCTGATATCACATATTGAACTGCCTGCATATTTTCTTCAGAATCATTGGCATAATTCCATAATGCCGCTTCTCTGCGGATATCTGCATTTGTTTTTAAGATTGGTTTTTCCGGAAACCATTGTTTCTGTCCTAGCAAATTGATGTGACTTTGCTGAAGCAGAAAATCCGTATAAAGTACATGCCCCAATTCATGAGCGAAGAAACCGCAAACCACTTGATAACGGTTTTCACGTCCTCTGACTTTGGTAATAAACTTGTGACCACAATTAATGATAATCACACGGTTATTGGTCATCGCTGTCAACGAACTGTCCGGCTCCCATACCAAATTCACATGAACACGCCTGTTATATTTATAACGTCGTGTCAGTGCTGCTGCCATATCTTCAAAATGTCCCGCAAGAAGTCGGGATGTAAAGAATTGGCGGTCAGTTATTTTGCTTCGTTTTTCGTTCAAACGCTGTTTGACTAATTTGTGATTCACCCGTGCCATAACGTGGCGAACCTCCTTTCCTTAGAAATTATGCTGTCGCCTTTTTCCTCGGAGGAGCAAAAATCGGCTCGAGCACAGATGAGATGATAGCTTCCCGTTCCAATTCGTCTGTGGTCGCTTTGCTGATAATAGTATACAATGCTGACTCATAGACATTGTTGGTAATAGAACTGCTTTCAATCCAGTCAATCAGACTTCGCATACCATAGGACCCATCGGTAACACCGTGCGTTCTGCAGTATTCTGCTAAGTCATTGACAACTTGCACCATTTGGCTGACCAGATATTCATCAGTTTCTCCGGTAACACTCATCGCTCTTTGAATCATAATTTCAGGGGACGGCGGTTCTACATCGCATACCAGACTCATTCTGTCGATTACAGATTGATTCATACCACGGCAGCCTTCGTAGCTGATATTGGTTGTTACAATTACAACGGCATCGGGATGTCTTTGGATAACTTCACCTGTTGGTAATGTAATCGAACCGGTCTGCTCTAAAAGTGAGTTCAGACCAACCAGAACACCGGGTTGCATAATCGTGGTAGGTTCCTGTATTTCAACCACATATCCGTTCTTTAATGCGGTCAGAAAATCTGTTTCCACATAGGTAAAACTCTGCCCCTTGGATTCTGCTGAATCATTATGTCTGGACAAATCTTTGATTTTATCTGTAACTTTGTTCAACACAATGCGCATACAATCCTGAGTGGTTGCATTTGGATTTTCTTTTCCGGTAAGAGTCCGATATACTCCCTGCGGGTCATAATCCATATCGTCCAAATCCGGAAGATTCATCAGCTTTGCAACATTGGCGTAGTTAATACCCCCCATTGCTTTTAATTGCTGAAGTTCACTGTCAAGCTGTGCATTTCCCGTTGAATTCGAACAAGCATCGGGAAAAATCTGACCGATAAAATCGTAAATTTCCGTGCCTGCAGAGCATGTATACTTCATATACGGTAATCCAAGTCCTGCCGCAACTGCTTTTGCTCCCATAGTTTTCCCTGTACCTGCGGGACCTCGCAGAAGGAAATTTCGCATCTGCATAGATTTTCCGGTAGTACATTGAGCGTGTTTGCAAATATCTACTACTTCCGGCGGTATAATATACCATTCGGGAAGTTCCGGTACCATCGACTCTTCTGCCGGTGTTAAAACACGGGCAGTATCTAATGTGTACTGATTCACAAAATCGGTATGCTCAATAAAGGTACTGGCTTTCTTAACCGGAGCAGGTCCTGTAGAACAAAAAATAGAAAATTCACCGGCAAGTACAATGTGCGGAGTGAAGCTTCCGGAATCGATATGGCTCCGTGCAACACGCATGATATTACCCGATTTATCAATTTCTACGGGCACATGGGCAGAACAGCCATCATCCTTAATACGTCTGTATGCGTTATCACAAAGAAACGCCATCGCATTAGTAGCAACTGCCATATCTGTAAAGCCTGCCAAAAACTGATCATAGTAGATATCGAAATTATCACGGAACTCATCATCGGTTAAAAGTGTCGGAAGCATCGCCATCATAACGGCTGCTCCATCTCTGGCTGATGAATGTGCTACATAAGATTCAATTACTTCGGTGCTCTTGTTAAAAACGCTGGCAAGTATGGAACCGTTCACACTGTCGTAGACCGCAATGTGAAACTCATCAGGAGAATTCGAGGAGGAATATTCTGCAATTCCTTTTGCATCCAGCGTACCGTATGCACCTTCCCCACTGTGATTCATACATGCACAAGCCGCATTAACGGCTTTAATAACAGTCGCACACAGTGTTGCTTGTGTTCCGTCTCCATATTTAGAAGATACCTTAATTTTTTTGCTTTTTAAGGTATTAAATGGTTCCGGTAAAGAACGACCGTAATTAAATAAATTAGAAACATTGCTCATTGTTAATTCCTTTCTGCAGATTACTGCTTAAGATTAATTAGTATTCCTTCCGGAACACATTCAAGATTTTCAATTTGGTTCTTCTTTAACTGTTTACAAATTTCCAGCCAGCTTTCTTTGCCGGGTAATTCTTCTGCAGTGATAAGAACCGATGTTTTTCCTTCACCAAGCACTTCATTGCATCGGGTATTTAGCTCCATGATATGTTTTTCTACCCATTCGTAAGCAATCAGCTCATAGTTTTCCGGTAACTCTTCTGAATCATCTAAATCATTAGCTTCTGTACTTTCGGCAATTTCCTCTGTTTTAAGTACAACAAACTCAATATCTGTTACCTGCAGATTAGAAATAATTACTTTCGCACGGCTATAACCACCTGCACGATTTAGCAGAATATAGACCTCATCGCTATTATCTATTTTTCTGCGAGCATTTGATGATTCAAAGACCCAACGTGCCTGAGGATACCGTTTTTGAACGATTTCAGTAATTCGCCTGAGTATTACAGAATAAGCCATTGATAGCACATCCTCTTGCGTGGGAATACGTAATGGCTTTTTTGTAGGTACCGGAATTGGTTGCGGTTCCATTTTTTTGGATTCCATACAAATGCGGAATAACCAAAAAACCAACCATCCAAATAAAACAAGAATTATAAGGAGAAGTATCGGCCATATTCTACCCATAAACACAATGAGTAGCAGTGCCAATATGAATATGAGAATCTCTCTTATAACACTTCCCTTTTCTATCGGTAATCTCATAGCTTTATCTCCTTTAGAATCAGGATTGCGGAACATACAGATAAATTACATCTGTAACTTTTCCGTCTCGTTTTGTTTTAGTAATGACTGCTGCAGAATGAGTCTCATCAAACATGATAAATGGTGCTTCCAACCGGTTGCCAAAAAGTATTTGACAATCCTGATGGTCAGATAATGCAAGGGCTTCTAAAAAAATCACTGCATCCGGATACGTTTTGATAAGATACTGTCTGTTAAAAGAAATGTTATCCAAAATCACCCGGACTTCATCTTCTGTCAGACTGTTATTTGTTTTCTCCGATAATGCGTTTGCGAGCTTTTCATTTTTTTCTCCGTCAGGCAACAGGAGAAAACTTTCATTGTTCATACTTCAACCTCCCAATAAACGTAAAAAACGCACACAAGTAACATAAAAGATACTTATGTGCGTTTTCATTACGCCTGATTTCATTTCAACATCCCGTTAGTTTTCGTCAAACATGCCTCCGGCACCGCCAAAATTCTGATAACCGGTAAAGTTATCTGACGGTGTTGTTCCCTGGGCAGGATGATTGAAGTTTGGTTGGGTATTGCCTGCCTGAGAGGTTCCATTTTCTGCAGTGTTCTTCGGTTTTGAACTGCCGGCATACTCGATATCATCCAAGACGATAACCATCGCCGATCTCGTTTTACCGTCGCCGTCAGTCCACGTTTCCTCATCTAAGGTACCTACAAGGTTGACATATGAACCTTCACCGAGCTTCATCTTCTCGATGCGGTCACACATACCATTGAATGCTTTGACACTTAAATTTACCCAACGGTAATTGTTTTCAGCATTAGGATCGTAAACTTTTTCTCCGATACGGAATTTTACGACTCTGCCTTTTTCTCCGTTGTGAAACTTAAGTGCAGGGTTGTTGTCGTATCTTTTCGAGATTACGACGTTTGTTGAGAATACTTTCATCATAACGATGTCTCCTTTCGTGCAGGGACTACCTGCCTTATAAAAATTTATTTATTTCAACCCTTATTTGGGTAGAAATCCGGAAAATAAAAAAAGTGCCAAAAAGCACAGATGTGCTCATTGACACTTTGTAAACTTAGAATACTGTGATTTCTCAAATAGAAATCTTGAAACTTATATGAGTATTATATCATAGATTATAACATTAGTCAATTGGTTATTGATAATTTTTTTAACATGATTTCTTCTCATCCAAACTTGTTTTATGT
>JAZNNT010000052.1:0-4487 GCA_045580405.1 Clostridia bacterium | reverse complement strand
ACTTCACGGTGAGGATTTCCTGCAGAGTATGAGCAGCGCCGTATGCTTCCAGCGCCCAAACTTCCATTTCCCCGAATCTCTGACCGCCGAACTGTGCTTTACCGCCCAGAGGCTGCTGAGTTACTAAGGGGTAGGGACCGGTGGAACGGGCATGAATCTTATCATCAACCAGATGATGCAGCTTCAGGTAATACATATAACCCACAGTAACACGGTTATCGAAGGGTTCCCCGGTTCTACCGTCATATAAAACGGTTTTACCGTCGTAAACCTTGCCTTTAAATTCCTTTAATTCTGTCTCTTTGAGCATAATTTCCATTTCGGCTTCTTTATACTCTTCGGGAGACATTTTTGCTTTTGCTTTTTCAAATTTTGCTTTTTCTTTTTTGAATTCTGCTTCCCGTTTTTCGTATTCGGGGAGTAATTCTTCGTTATAGCCGATACCTGCCTGTTCAAATGCAGACACGATATCTTCTTCCACAGCACCGTCAAACACGGGAGTTGCAATCTTCCAGCCTAACGCTTTTGCAGCATAGCCCAAATGCACTTCCAACACCTGACCGATGTTCATACGGGAGGGTACACCCAAGGGATTCAACACGATATCCAACGGTCTGCCGTCGGGTAAATAAGGCATATCTTCTTCCGGAAGAACTCTGGAAATAACACCTTTGTTACCATGTCTACCAGCCATTTTGTCACCCACAGAAATCTTACGCTTCTGTGCAATGTTAACGCGGACAATCATGTTCACGCCGGGAGACATTTCGTCACCGTTTTCACGGGTAAACACGTTAACATCAATAATGGTACCGCATTCACCGTGAGGCACTCTTAAGGAGGTGTTTCTCACTTCTCTTGCCTTTTCACCGAAGATTGCGCGAAGCAGACGTTCTTCACTGGTTAATTCAGTTTCACCCTTGGGAGAAACTTTACCAACCAGCACGTCGCCGGGTTTTACTTCGGCACCGATGCGGATAATACCTCTTTCGTCCAGATCTTTCAAAGCGTCTTCCCCAACATTGGGAATATCTCTGGTGATTTCTTCAGGGCCAAGTTTGGTATCTCTTGCTTCAATTTCATACTTTTCAATATGAATAGAAGTATATACGTCATCTCTGATGAGTCTTTCGTTAATTAAGATAGCGTCTTCGTAGTTGTAACCTTCCCAGGTCATAAAGCCGATTAAAGCATTTTTACCCAGTGCGGTTTCACCGTGGTCGGTGGAAGGACCGTCTGCAATAACGGTGCCTTTGGTCACTCTGTCACCTTTTGCAACAACGGGACGCTGATTTAAGCAGGTGCTCTGGTTGGAACGTTTGAACTTGATGAGTTCGTAGTTCTTTTCTTCGCCTGCGTCGGTTTTCACCATAACGTGATCACCGTCAACCGAGGTAACGATACCATCCTCCTGCGCAACCACAACCACACCGGAGACAACAGCAGCCTGGTATTCCATACCGGTACCAACAATGGGGCTGTCGGGTTTTAACAGCGGAACAGCCTGTCTCTGCATGTTGGAGCCCATCAGCGCACGGTTTGCGTCATCGTTTTCCAAGAAGGGAATCATCGCAGTTGCAACGGAAACCAGCTGTTTGGGAGAAACGTCCATGTAGTCAACACGGTCACGGTCAACTTCAATAATGTTTTCTCTGAATCTTGCAGTTACCTTTTCATTCACAAAATAACCTTTGGAATCCAGCGGTTCGGTAGCCTGAGCGATGATGTAGTTGTCTTCCACATCTGCGGTTAAGTATTCCACAATATTGGTAACTTTTTTCTTTTTCTTGTCAATCTTACGGTAGGGAGATTCCATGAAACCGTATTCGTTCACTTTTGCATAGGTGGACAAACAGTTGATCAGACCGATGTTGGGGCCTTCAGGGGTTTCAATGGGACACATTCTGCCGTAGTGAGAATGGTGAACGTCACGCACTTCAAATCCGGCACGGTCTCTGGACAAACCGCCGGGACCTAATGCAGAAAGTCTTCTCTTATGAGTCAACTCTGCTAAGGGGTTGGTCTGGTCCATGAACTGAGACAGCTGAGAGCTTCCGAAAAATTCTTTCATTGCCGCATATACGGGACGCACGTTTACTAAAGTCTGAGGAGTTAAGATGTCGGTTTCCTGCTGAACGGTCATTCTTTCACGAACCACACGTTCCAGTCTTGCTAAACCAACTCTTACCTGGTTCTGGAGCAGTTCGCCCACAGAACGGATTCTACGGTTACCCAAATGGTCGATATCGTCGGTGGTACCCACACCTTTCGCAATACAAATATGGTAGCTGACGGTACCCACAATATCATCGGTGGTAACTGTTTTGGTAATCAGAATATTTTTCTGGCGATAAACTTCCTTTAATTTTTCCTTATCGGATAAATCGGAATCTAAAATGGGTTTTAACAGACCGTAATGTACTTTTTCATTGATAATTTTGGTGTCTGCTTTGGGGAAGAAGTAGGTAATATCACAGGTGTTGTTGGAAATTACCTTCAGTTCGGAACCGTCATCCAGCTTCAGATAGATAGCATTCACGGGAGAACGGTCGAACTCTTTTGCCATTTCAGCGGTGATTAAATCTCCTGCGGAGCCTAAAATCTCACCGGTTTCAGGACATACAACATCTTTCGCCAGCACTCTGCCTGTTACACGAAGGTAAAAGGAGAGCTTTTTATCGAATTTATATCTGCCCACTCTTGCAATATCATAGCGTTTGGGGTCAGACAGTAAGTCTAAAATCAGTTTTTTCGCATTTTCAAAGGAAGCGGGTTCACCGGGACGTAGTTTTTCATAAATCTTGATAATTGCTTCTTCGGTGTTCTTTGCAGGGTCCTTTTCCAAAGTGTTCACGATTAAAGGATCGTGATCGAAGAGTTCAGCGATCTCGTGATTGGTGGTGTAGCCTAAAGCTTTCAGCAGGATAGTCGCAACGATTTTTCTGGTTCTGTCAATACGAACAGACAGCACGTCGTTGGAGTCGGTTTCAAACTCAATCCATGCACCACGGTTGGGAATCATGGTAGAAAGATAGAGTTCTTTCCCGGATTTGTCTCTCTGCATTTCAAAATAGATGCTGGGAGAACGCACAACCTGGCTCACGATAACACGTTCGGCACCGTTAATGATAAAGGTACCGGAATCGGTCATTTTCGGGAATTCACCCATGTAAATTTCCTGTTCCTTCACTTCGCCTGTTTCTTTGTTTACCAGTCTCATCAGGACGCGAAGGGGCACGGAATAGGTAGATTCTCTTTTCTTTGCCTCTGCAACAGAGTACTTCGGCTTGTCATCGAATCTGTAGTCAACAAATTCCAGCACGTATTTGTCCATATGATCCACAATCGGAGAAACGCTCTCAAACACGTCTCTGATCCCCTGGTTGATAAACCATTCGTAGGAATCCTTCTGAATTTCAATCAGGTTGGGGAATTCCAGAACGTTTTCGATTTTGGAGTAGTTCATTCTCTCTACATTGCCGTAGCGGACCGGATGTACCACAAAAATCACCTCTTCTAAAAATTTACCTCATGGAACCCACCGATTTTTCTTTCAAAAAAATTTTGGGAGATGAATTTTCTCCTCTGTTTTTTTCGGGAAGAAATACCGATGTTTTCGTGCAACATTGCCAGTTATTTTGCTTGATATTCTTTGAATATCCGTCAAAATACCTTTATAAATAGGAACACTTTTCCATTAAAATGCGGTTATATCATATTATCACTAAAAGTCAAGATTGTCAAGCTTTTTTTTTATTTTTTTTCAAATTAAAAGGCAGAATTTTCATCCGCGAAAAAATATTTGTGAAAATTGCACAAAAAAACGGAAAAATATCGTGAAAATTTCAGTTGATTTTTTCAAATGAATATTGTATAATAGAATCAGTCATCAAATAAATACCGTCTCCCCTGTTCGGAACAGATTTTCCCGCCCACCGATAGAAGGTATTTTTGCAGAATATACTGCATAGTTTTTTTGGGCAGGTGCAAAATCTTTGTGTCCGCCTGGGTTTGAATCTTGTATTTTATTGGATTGTGCGAAAAGACCAAAAAAGAGAGGATGAGTTCATTTGGACTACAATGTAAAAAATATCAGAAATATTGCTTTGGCAGCACATGGAGGCTGCGGTAAAACCGCATTGGCAGAAGCGATGCTTCTCAATATGAAGGAAATTGACAGACTGGGCAAAATCGTAGACGGAAATACCGTTATGGATTACAACCCCGAAGAAATCAAACGTGGTATTTCCATTTCCACGGCAATTTCCAGCGGTGAATGGAAAGATACAAAGATTAATATTATAGATACTCCCGGATTCTTCGATTTTGAAGGAGAATTAGCTTGCGGTCTTCGTGCTGCGGATGCCGTTGTTATTTTGGTAAGCGGTAAATCCGGCGTTGGTGTTGGCTCAGAAAATGCATGGGACTATGCGGAACGTAAAAACATGCCCAAAATCATTTATATCAACGATATTGATGATGAACAT
>JAZNNT010000051.1:0-5120 GCA_045580405.1 Clostridia bacterium | reverse complement strand
GGCCTCCGACTTAACCGTTTGCCACCAATGCTTTTGCATCGTCCAGATTCAGTTCGTTCTGAGTTGCGCAAGGCAGAGCAATGTCACATTTAACAGTCCAAATACCTTTGCCTTCGTAGTATTTTGCATTGGGATGATATTTTACATATTCGGAAATACGTTTTCTTTCTACTTCTTTGATCTGTTTTACAGTATCTAATTTGATACCGTCTTCGTCTACAACATAACCGTTGGAGTCAGACAGCGCAATTACGGTTGCGCCCAGCTGCTGTGCTTTTTCGGTTGCATAAATTGCAACATTACCGGAACCGGAAACAACAACTTTTGCACCTTCTAAGGATTTACCATTTGCTTTTAACATTTCATTAGTATAATACAGAAGACCATAACCGGTTGCTTCTTTTCTTGCCAAAGAACCGCCGTAGGTTAAACCTTTACCGGTTAACACACCGGTATATTCGTTGCGAAGTCTTTTATACTGACCGAATAAGTAACCGATTTCTCTTGCACCAACACCGATATCGCCTGCAGGAACGTCGGTATCAGCACCGATGTGTTTTGCAAGCTCAGTCATTAAGCTCTGACAGAATCTCATAATTTCTCCGTCAGATTTTCCTTTGGGGTCAAAATCGGAACCACCTTTACCGCCGCCCATGGGCAGAGTGGTCAGGGAGTTTTTCAAGGTCTGTTCAAAACCTAAGAACTTGATAACAGACTGGTTCACGGTGGGATGGAATCTCATACCGCCCTTGTAAGGACCGATTGCGCTGTTAAACTGCACACGGTAACCTCTGTTTACCTGCACTTTATTATTGTCATCCACCCAAGAAATACGGAAGGTGATGATTCTTTCAGGTTCTACCATTCTTTCTACAACACCTGCATCAACAAAATCAGGTCTTTTTTCAATCACGGGAACCAGAGTTTCCAAAACTTCTTTTACTGCCTGCAAAAATTCGGGCTCATTTGCGTTTTTCTTTTCAACGCTTTCATAAATTCCTTGCAGGTATGCATTGCTGATTGCCATACTCAAACACTCCTTTTCATCTATCGGATTATTTTTTACAATTTGAAATTGCAACTCTAAAACAGATTGCATATCATCGCTACTTTTCAAAGAAATATTATACAACATCAAATTGCAATTTGCAAGATTTTTTCGTCAAAAAATTCATTTTTTTACAAAAAAATTTACAAGAAATATCCTCGTTATCTATTTTATGATAGAAGAAAAGAAAAAGTTTTTTATAATTTTACTATAATCATGGCAAGGTTTTTCGTAAAAGATGAGCCATTTCTCCTCGTGACAAAAACTGTTCTGGGCGAAATGTTCCGTCGGGATAACCGCTAAAAAGCCCAGCATCTATTAATGCCGTAATCTCATGATATGACCAACGCTCATCAGTTACATCAGAAAAAGATGCCGTCCGTTTTGTGCCGTTTGATTCGTATTGTAAAATCCGCTGTAAAATAACGGCAATTTCCTCTCGGGTAACCGCTCTGTTCGGTTGAAAGGTACCATCCGGATATCCGTTCATCAAACCATAATACACAGCCAAATCCATTTCTTTTTCTGCCCAATGATTTTGTGTATCAGGAAACTGATTTTTTGCCACCTCTCCATCCAAATTCAAATATCTGCAAAGAATGGTGGCAGCCTGTGCTCTGGTTAATCCGTCTTCCGGAAGAAATTGGTGATTTCCAGATCCTTCCATCCAACCTTTTTTTGCAACAACAATGGCATCATCTTTGGCAAAGTGAGAAAAGGTATCGGAAAAATAAATTCCGTTGAGCCACAAAGAATAATAATCCCACACGTCTTTTGTCTCCTGTCCCACACTCCAGCTTCCTGCTCCCTTCAATCCGTATTTGTCCACCAAACTAAGCTTATATTTTAATGTATCACTATTGTCATACCAAATGGTGTAATTTCCCGGCTTTAATTTTGATCCGTTCACGGTAATTGAATGTGAAGAATGCACACGAATATCAGCCTTCACACTTTTTAAAACAGGGTCAACCGTAACGCTGCCACCGGTTTTTTCAATGGCTGAAGCAATCTGACGATTGGTCATACCAACACCTTTTACGCTTTTGTCTTCACTCCAGATTCTTCCAAAAAAAGGAACGCCCAAAACCACCTTTTCTTTTGGAACATACTTGAGAGCATATTGAATAGACGCTTCCACAAAGGCGATACTTGCCACAGGTCCGGCTTCCCCACCGTTATAATGTTCATCATACGCCATTACAAATAAGTGATCCGCATATTTTCCAAGTTCCTTATAGTCATAGGAACCGTGCCACCCCAACATCCAACCTTTTGGATTGGCGGCAACAGCAACTGAAACTTCTTTTTCTTTGGGAAGCTTTTGTCTTAACAGACGGACTAATTCGGTATATTTTTCACGGTACTGATGAGACACATTTTCAATATCCACATTGACACCGTCCAGATTGTAACTGAGCACCGCATCTACAATCTCCTCCGCCAAGGATTCTACACGCTCTAAAGCAAGACTGCCACCCCTCTTATCCCAATGATTACTCAAAAACGGCACAATCTTTACATTTTTTTCATGCATGGTCTCAACATAGCCCTGACTGATTTCTTCCACCTGCAGACTGCCGTCTGAAGCAATATTAAAATAGCTGGGAGAAATGACGGAAAAACTGTTCTGTGATAGCGCAACATATTCCAATTGCGTTTGGTAACTGCCGTAAGACAAATAGGTCATAGAATATCTGTCCTTAGCCTTTGTAACCAAAGAAAACGGAATTGAAACCGCTAAAGCTGTGCCTAAAATCAGTTTTACCATACGAATTTTTCGTCCGGTTAAAAACTCTGAAGAAAACTCTGCAAAGCATTCATCCTGCCCGCAAAATACCCGAATAACAAGATCGCAGTTTTTGTCATCAACGGGAGTTAAATACCATCGAAAACGCATTTGATCAGTCCTTTCTTTTTATAGTATTTTCCAAATCCGGGCATCTTATTTTCAAAACCGCAGATTTTTGGGAAAAGACTTGCTATTTTATAAAAAATATGCTATAATACACAGAATTGATTATTTGAAACAGAATCGGGAGGAGTGGTCTGTTTGGAAGATGCAAGCTATATAAGTTCCCTTTGTGTCACTTCCTTAAAAGGAATGCGAAACATTTCTCTGCATGACCTTGCTCCTATCAACTTGATTACCGGCCCAAACGGCTCCGGAAAAACCACATTCTTAAATGCTGTGGAGCTTCTGGCAAATCCTAAAGATGTCGGTCAATTTTTAAAGTTTGCCAACGGGTCATCGAAAACTTTTTACAACTTATTTGACAAACAACAAATCCGTCCGTACATCCGTATAGAAGGAAAGGTTTTTAATAAGCCTTATTTCACGGAGCTTACTTCTTATGAATCCTCATCAGAAACCACATTTCGTGGATGCCATCACTTCGGAATCCCTGAGGAACATACCAAGCAAGTGGAATTGTCACTGCAAGATGTCTCGCTAAAGCATCCGGTTAACCCAGCAGTAAAAGTCAAACGAATCGGAAAAAATGCTAAAATTTCTTCTTTGGAAAACATTGCTAAGGACTCTGTGGTAAAGGAAAAAGTACTTTCTTTTTTATCTTTATTTGATGAGCGATATACAGATATTTATTCACCGGATTTCAGAAACACTTACGTAATACATGATACATACGGAGCAGTTGATGAATCGTTCTTCTCCGCCGGCATCCAAAAACTTTTCTGTGTTGCAGATGCAATGTCTGGCTTCCATCACGGAGTGCTTTTACTGGATCATTTTGAATCTCAATTATCGGTGCAAACACTTTACGAAGGCGTTTCATTTTTGTTTTCTCTTGCGAAGAAGAAACAAATTCAGCTTTTCCTTACAACTCACAGTCAGGAATTGATTGACGAATTTCTGGATATTTTAAACTTTTATAATGAATTGGACAATCTGAAAGTCATTCGATTAAAATCAGATGGTAAAACCTCTTCTTTTTCCGACTTCTCCGGAAAAGAAGCATACCAACTCCGAATGGAACACGAACTGGATTTCCGTTATGAATCCTCTCAGAAAGGAGAAACCCGTGAAAGAATTATTTGATTTATTTTTAACCTTTGCAAAAATCGGCGGTTTTACCTTTGGCGGCGGCTATGCCATGCTACCGATTATGCAGAAGGAACTCATTGAAAAGAAAAATTGGACAACCAATGAAGAGCTTTTAAATTATTACGCTGTAGGACAATGTACTCCCGGTATTATTGCAGTGAATGTTTCTACCTTTGTGGGATACCAGAAAAAAGGCGTGATAGGCAGTATTTTTTCAACACTGGGAGTCATTACACCCTCTGTTATTATCATTATGCTTATCGCATCTTTTCTAAAGAGCTTCTCCCAGTATCCGATTGTGCAAAACGCTTTTTCCGGTATCCGGGTTGCTGTTTGTGCAACTGTGTTTGTTGCAATTTGGAATTTATGGAAAAAATCTGTAAAAAACTGGACTCATGTAATTTTTTGTGTGATTGCATTTTTTCTGAGTGCTTTTACCAAATTAAATCCTATCTGGATTGTATTATTAGCAGGAGCAGGTGGCATTTTTACATATCTGAAAAAGGAGGATGAACCGGCATGAATTTAGCTCTCCTTTCTTGGGAATTTCTCCAGATTGGTCTGTTTGCCGTTGGCGGCGGATTGGCAACACTCCCCTTTTTAGATAAGCTGGTGGAAAAATACGATTGGTTCACCGCAGCCGATCTTGCCAATATTGTGGCAGTTTCGGAATCCACACCGGGCCCGTTAGGGATTAACATGGCAACTTACACCGGTTTTACCGGAAATGGTATCTTAGGCGGTATTGTAGCATCCTTAAGTATTGTACTTCCCTCTTGGATTATCATTCTTCTGATTGCTCAAATTCTAAAAAAATTCAATGAGAACAGATATGTAAAAGCAGCTTTTGAGGGCCTTCGTGCTTCTGTAGTTGGTTTAATTGCCGCAGCGGTGTTAGGAATTATGAAGTTAAGTTTTCTGGTTCCCCAAGCATTAGGATTCTGGACCCAATTCAACTGCAAAGCGCTGATACTGTTTACAGTGTTCATACTAATACGTTTCCGGTTT
>JAZNNT010000050.1:0-4616 GCA_045580405.1 Clostridia bacterium | reverse complement strand
GTATGCAGATACAGACAGAACATTAGATGATGCTTTTGCTCATCTGTTGAAAATAAAATTCATGAAATAATAATTGGTTGAACTTTTATATTTATATTTTATTGACACATAATCCCTGAAAAAAGAGAAATAATAGTAATAAGAAATTCACATGAACAGGGATTTGGGACGTGTTGCGATTTTTTTATCAAAAAGAGTCGTAATATCAGTTTATTTGATTTGTATTCTGATTTTGTGCTGAAAAAAGCCGGTGCGTTTTTTATGATAAAATCGAGCGTAAAACAGAGTGATTTTCAAAATATATTATCCCCTGAAAAGCCCTATATATCGGGCTTTTTCGGTGTTTTTCAAATATAAAAAATAAAGGAGCTAATTATATGAAAGCAACAGGAATTGTAAGACGAATTGATGACCTTGGAAGAGTAGTAATTCCCAAAGAAATCCGCAGAACCATGCGCATCCGAGAAGGAGATCCTTTGGAGATTTTCACCAACAAAGAAGGCGAAGTCATTTTCAAAAAATACTCTGCTGTGGGTGAACTTGGCAATTTTGCCACACAATATGCGGATGCATTATACAAAATCAGCGGACATAATACAGCAATAACCGATAACGATACCATTATCTGTGTGGCAGGAACAGGCAAAAAAGAACTGACTGATCAAAAGATTTCCAATGAAATTGAAACAGTACTAAAAAGCCGGGATGCATATTTTGTGAATCGTTCCGGCGACTCCAGAGTACACTTATTAGACCACAACAACACCTATCTGTGCGGTACGGTAATTCCCATTGTTTCAGAAGGCGATGTCATCGGTTCTGTAATTCTATATGCTACAGAAACGAACGTTACGTTAGACGATACCGAGAAAAAGCTGGCAACTACCGCAGCAACAGTACTTGGAAAACTCTTTGAAAGCTAATTTGCAAACAAAAAACTGTGATACCATTTTGGTATCACAGTTTTTTTACGCTAAATTTAATGGTTCTTCCGGAACAGTCAGACGTCTGTAATAAGCATAATGGGCACTCAGCAGATAAAGCATTGCCCACAGGACACCAATATAAAATGCCATAGCTCCCAAAATCAACCATCCTACAAAGCTTATGGTCATCATCAAAAGATAAATACGGTTTCCTTTCGTGATTAAAAAACTTTCCTTCATCAACCGAATACCACCATGTTCTGGATGTTCTACTGTGATGGCTGGAACTAACAGCAACGAAAACTGCAAGTAAACCGATAAAATCTGCAGCAAATAAAAAAGAATTACAATTAAAACTTTATAGGCATAAATATCCATCACGCTGAACATCAGATAATCGTAGAAACGAAACACTTCATCCGACGACAGCAAGTATGCCAATGCATAAGGAAGTACAATACCAATTAAAATTGTGGGCAACATTTTCCAGATTTTTTTCACAGCCACCCTGTATACCAGAAAAAAGCTTGCTTTTTCACGGGTAGGCTTCAGATTTTCATAAATGCCAACCGTAATCAACTGCACAACAATTGAAAAAGCTAATGTCACAATCTCCGACAATAACACATACTGCCGTTGTAAAGGAGTAGGAGGCATGCTTTCAAGCTGCATTGTAACTTTTACCTGAAATGCCACAAACAGTAAAAACGGAATAAACAGTGCCAAAACCAATGGATTCCATTTTCCACGCAACAAGCGTTTCGCATCATTTTTGATAACCCAGAAGGGATATTTTTTCATTTTCTTGCACCCCTGTTAAATCAAACGGATCTGATAGGAAAACTCTTTGGATTCTCCCTGAGGTAATGCAGTAATATTCGGTTTTTCTGCAAAGATACCGGTAGTGTCTTCCTTATCAGGAATAATGGTCCATGGCTCAATACAAAGGAAAGGCGCCTGAAGTCCAATCGGAGTCCAGATACCAAGACAGGAGAACCCGTTTACAGTTACCTCCACTCCATAGCCTTTTTCCTTGTGTACCAGACTGATTTTATCAGAATTCAATTTGGAGAACATTAAGGCATCCAGATCAAAAATGGAATAGCGAAGCGGAATGCTTGTCACATTTTGATACTCGGTACGGATTCCTCTTTCGTACAACAGTCCGCCTAAATCATCTGCTACACACTGATATACAGGATGGGTTTCCGCCCGATTAAAACGGATTTCATAATCGGTAAACTGATCCCCTTCTGCCATCGGACAATTATAGGCGGTATGTCCCCCTAAGCCGAACAGCATCGTTTTTTCATTTCTGTTTTCCACACGATAGGTGGTGATAAAGCCGTCATCCGTTAACGTATGGGTTACATAAAAGCCAAAGGCATAGGGATAGCATTCTCTGGTTTTTTCATTGTCGGTCAAAAGAAATGTAATGCTACTTTCTGTCTTGTGAAAAACCTCAAATTCCATCCGTCTTGCAAAACCGTGTTTAGGAATCGTATATTCTACCCCGTCAATCACAGTTTTGGAATTTTTTAAGCTGCAAACAATAGGAAACAAATTGGGATTCACGCCTCCCCAATAAGTTTTGTCTCCCTGCCAGATTACTTCTCTACCGTTTGCACGGGTTAAAGAAATCAATTCCGCACCATAGGTGGTGCAAACTGCTTTCATATCTTTGTATTGTAGGTTATAATTCATCGTTATGCTCACCTTTCCTGGATGATATTACTCTTATTATACTACCCTTTTGTGAAAAGTGCAAGTATTTTTTCCCACTTATCACAAACGGCAATTTTTTTCATAGGATAAAGATAGAGACTTATAAAACTAAAATTCCGCGGAGGAATAACATATGCCACAAACATGCTTTTTATCCGAATTATTGCCGGGAGAATATGCAACAGTGCTTCATAATTTATCCCAAAGAGAACATAAAAGAAGATTGGAAGACCTTGGATTGACACCGGGGTGTACTGTTTCTTGTGTATTTTTTGCATCTGCAGGAGATCCGGTTGCCTACCGCGTGAGAGGAACACTTCTTGCATTGCGAAAAAAAGATGCCGAAAAAATCCGTGTAAAAAAAGGAGGTGTTCCCCATGAAAACAAAGGATAGCCCCACATTTACCGTGGGCTTAATGGGAAATCCAAACGTGGGAAAAAGCACCGTGTTCAATGCATTGACAGGACTTCGGCAGCATACCGGAAACTGGCCCGGAAAAACTGTCAGCACAGCCAAAGGAACCTTTCGTTTTGAAGGAAAAGAGTATCTTCTCACCGATATTCCGGGAACCTATTCACTGCACGCTCATTCTGAAGAGGAAGAAGTGGCAAAAGAATTTCTGTATGCCGGACGTTACGATGCGTTAATCGTGGTTTGCGATGCCACTTCTTTGGAACGGAATCTGAATCTGGTATTACAGATTCTTGCCATTACCAATCGGGTGGTGGTTTGTGTCAATCTGATGGATGAAGCAGCCAGGAAAGGAATCACCGTGGACACTCACAAGCTCTCGGAGCTGCTGGGAGTTGCAGTTGTGGCTACTTCAGCTAACAGGAAAAACGGTTTATCCGACCTGATGCAGCAGGTTTCCAAAGTCGCAAAAACAAAAACAGATTCCAAAACGGTTCTTACACAAAGCATCGCACCCGACCTGATAACAGAAGCAGAAGCAATAGCAAAAGAAACAATTACCTACGGCAACAGTAATTACCGTCAAAAAGAAGAACGCATCGATAAAATTCTAACAGGAAAATGGACAGGATTTCCCATTATGTTAGGTCTTCTTGCAATCATTTTTTGGATTACTATGGTGGGTGCTAACTATCCTTCTGAGCTGCTTTCCCGAATTTTTCAGCATTTGGAAAAATGGCTGATGGCAGGAGCAGATTTCGTAGGGATTCCTCCCCTGCTTTCCGATTTTCTCTTTCATGGCGTGTTTGCCACAGTGGGGCGCATCATTTCCGTGATGCTGCCGCCAATGGCAATCTTTTTTCCGTTATTCACCCTGTTGGAGGATCTTGGTTATCTGCCAAGAATAGCCTTTAATCTGGATCATACCCTACAAAAATGCAATGCCTGCGGAAAACAGGCTCTTACAATGTGTATGGGATTTGGATGTAATGCTGTTGGTGTAACGGGAACCCGGATTATTGATTCCAAACGGGAACGATTACTTGCAGTATTAACCAACAGTCTGGTTCCCTGCAACGGAAAATTTCCTACTCTACTGGCTATTCTTACAGTATTCTTTGCACAGTCACAATCTTCCTGGATAGGTGCCTTGATTCTGACCGGTCTGATTCTTTTGGGAATCTTAATGACTTTTTTGGTTTCCTTTTTGTTATCAAAAACCGTGCTTCGGGGAGAACCCTCATTTTTTGCTTTAGAGCTTCCACCCTTTCGGAAACCGCAGATAGGAAAGGTACTGCTCAGGTCGTTATTAGACCGTAGTCTGTTTGTATTGGGGAGAGCAGTTACGGTTGCTGTACCGGCAGGAGCCGTTCTGTGGCTGGTATCACACATATGGATTGGAAACAACACCCTTCTGATGTTTTTAGGCAATCTTTTAAATCCCGTCGGGACTGCTTTAGGGATGGACGGTGTGATTCTTCTTGCCTTTCTGCTGGGACTTCCCGCCAACGAAATTGTGCTTCCAATCATCCTGATGGCATACACGGGAGCAT
>JAZNNT010000049.1:0-3640 GCA_045580405.1 Clostridia bacterium | reverse complement strand
TCTTGTTATTTTTTATATGCAGATCGAACCATTTTTACTGTTTACCCTGCGCAGGAAAACCACGGATGAAAGCGCTGTCGCAGAAAGTGATTACCACAAGGAATCATCTCTACAGGATACAGTTGCAGAAGAAGAAAATACCAATTTCTTCACATTGTGCTTTATCATAACCTCTAACAGAGTAAATGTTCCGGTCAGATTGTTTTCATAATAGCGAAGCGGAATGGATACCGATTCCCCAACTGCCTTCAACCCTGCAAAGTGGATTACAGAGGAAATGTCGTGCTGCGTAAAGATTTCGTCCAATTTATCATAATCATTGATATCGCATTCATAAAAATCAACAGTTTTACCGGTAATTTCCATAACCCGCTTCAAAGACTCAAAACAGCTATTGGAAAAATTATCTACCACAACAACATCGTAGCCATTTTCCAAAAGAAGTAACACTGTGTGGCTACCGATATATCCGGCGCCTCCTGTAACTAAAATTTTCATAAGTACCTCCAAAATGCATGCATACTTTTTTACAAGTTTATTATAGCACCAACTTTGTAAAATGTAAATAAAAAACACAAAAAAACTTTACTTTTTAATCAAATTGTTATATAATTGAAACATAAGGTTATCCGGACAAACCCTCCCGGCATAACTATTATCAAAAATCAAATCATTTTTCCTTGAAAAACAGAAAGGACGTTTAAAAATTTGAAAAAAATTATTGCTATCAATGCGAGTCCGAACACCAATGGGAATACATTTCAATTGCTCTCTTTATTAGGGCAGGAAATTGAAAAACAGGGCGTGGCATTTGAAATTATACATATCGGAGAAGAACTGGCTAAATTAAAGCTTCCCTACTGCGTGTGCTGTTCCTCTCCCTGCAACCGTTCCTGTTATTTAGGAACCTCTTTTGAAGATGTGATGAACCGCTGTATGCAAGCTGACGGAATGGTTTTTGCCAGTCCTGTGTATTTCGGTTCTATGACTGCACAGCTGAAATGTTTTTTTGATAAAACAAGAGATGCCCGTGCAAAAAAAGCATTTCTCGGAAAGCCCGCATGTGCTGTCAGTGTTGGCGCAACCAAATACGGCGGTCAGCAATCAACACTGCGTGCCATTCAGGATTGCTGCATGGTACTAGGATTCTCTATTGTAACCGATGCCGATGAATCCGGATGCGGTCACTTTGGATTAAGCGCACAGCGTCCTGCTATGGAGGATCAGTATGCCTTAGGACGAATCAGCGCCTTGGCAAAAAGAATGTGCCGAGAAGTTTTGAAATAATTTTTCAAATTGATGAGGTATTTTTATGAAACTCTTAATATTATCCATCACCACCGGTCAAGGTCACCATCAGACCGGGAAAGCTATTACCACTTACATGGAAGACAAAGGTCATCAAGTAAAGCAGCTGGACTGTTATGAATATTTCAGTCCGGCTATCAAAGAAACGCTCTCTCAGGGATATCTGCTTTCCACCAAATATTCTCCCAAATTATACGGCAAATTTTACCGTCTGGCAGAGAAAATGGAGAACAAATCTTCCAATACAATTCTGCTTCAGATTACAAATTCGTTATTCCACAAGAAAATGGAAGCCTTTCTAGAAGAGTATAATCCCGACGTTGTGATATGCACCCATGTGTATGCAGCGTTACTGATGACATACTTAAAAGAGCATGGTACCACCTATCCCACCCTGGGAGTGGTAACGGATTTTAAAGTTCATCCCCACTGGGAAGTTACCCAATTGGATTATTATGTATTACCGAATGAATACTTAATTCCGTCCATGGTCAAAAAAGGATTCCGAAAGGAGCAATTATTACCCTTTGGTATTCCTATTTTTGAAAAATTCCGCACGAAAGCGGACAAGCAAACCGTACGACAAGAACTAAATGTGGACGATATTCCCACCATCCTTGTGATGAGCGGCAGTATGGGCTATGGCAACATTGCCAAAATGATTAAAAATATTGATACTGTTGACAAGAATTTCCAGATGATTACCGTCTGCGGTAACAATAAAAAGCTAAAGAAAAAAATTGACAAAGCAGAATATCAGCATAAGGTTTATAACTTTGGCTATGTCAACAATGTGGACAAGCTGATGGACGCATCCGATTGTATTATCACAAAGCCCGGCGGTCTTACCGTTTCCGAGTCTTTGGCAAAAGAACTTCCGATGGCAATATTTAAGCCGATTCCCGGTCAGGAAGAACGAAATCTGGAGTTTCTTTTAAACTTCGGTGCCTGTATGAAAATTTCCAAAACCAGTCCTGTGGATGAAGTCATTGCCCAGTTATTCATGGATGAGCGGAAAATAAATACGATGCTTGACAACATCCGGTTAATTAAAAAACCGGATTCTACACAAAAACTGTGTGAACATATTATCACGATGGCAAAATAAAAGGAGAATTTGATATGATAGCAATTGGAAACGATCACGTTGGTTTTGAATTAAAAGAAGCTGTGATTGAAGTGTTAAAAGCATACAACCTGGAATATAAAGACTTCGGCGCCTACTCCTCTGACCGTGCAGACTATCCTGTGTATGCACAAAAGGTGGCACTCGCTGTTGCCAGCGGAGAATGTGACCGTGGGATTTTATTGTGCGGTACCGGTGTGGGAATTTCTATCGCTGCCAATAAGGTAAAAGGAATCCGTGCAGTAGTATGCACAGAACCCTATTCTGCACAGCTTGCCAAAGAACACAACAATGCCAATATCTTAGCAATGGGTGCCCGTGTGGTTGGTCCCGAGCTGGCTAAAATGATTTTAAAACATTGGCTGAATGCCGAATTTCAGGGTGAACGGCATGAAAAACGTGTGAATATGATTTCTGCGATTGAGGACGGCATTATTTTAGAGGCATAACTCAACAACCAAGGAGAAAACGCTGTTGCGATATTTTATTATTCTGATTTTAATTCCGTTAATACAATTCGGTGTGTCTGTTTTAGGGCAGGAATTTCTTCCTGCCCCACATTCGTTTTCAATCAAATATTTATTATATTTTCTGCAGCAGTTTTTTGCTGTTTTTATTCCCACTTATTTTCTTTTTAAAAAAGAAAGCTACCTGACAAACGAAGAATGTAATCCTCAAAAAATTTCTAATATTCCGCGGTTTGCAATGCTTGGGATTTGCTTGCAGTTTTTCGGAATATTTGTGAATCTTCCTTTGAGTATGATGCTGCAAAAAATGGGATTTACTCTCCCACCAAGTATTCCTGCCGCAAAAAACCTTTTTCAGTTTGCAGTACAAATATTTGCGGTTTGTCTGACACCGGCTATATTTGAAGAAGTGTTATTCCGCAGGATGATATTTCATTCTATCAGAAAAAAATCCGCAATTGCCGCTGTTGTTTTTTCATCGTTATTTTTTGCAATGGCACATTTTGATTTCTTTAATTTTCCGGCTACACTCTTTATTGGTATTTGTCTTGGAATGATGCAAGTCGGATCGTAGCCATGTCGTTCTGTGAGCCAAGGAGTTGTAGCCCCTAATTGTCTTCCTAAGACCGCTTGGCCTCCGACTTCCGCTGTTGTTTTTTCATCGTTATTTTTTGCAATGGCACATTTTGATTTCTTTAATTTTCCGGCTACACTCTTTATTGGTATTTGTCTTGGAATG
>JAZNNT010000048.1:0-4275 GCA_045580405.1 Clostridia bacterium | reverse complement strand
TCAAGCAAACACTTTTAGCTGCTGTAGTTTTTTTCATGCAGCTTATTTTTGCTGACCGTCTTCGTCTGTTTGGAGTGGCTCCTAACTTTGTGTTATCCTTTGTGCTGGCAATTTCTTTCTTACGGAAGCCTCACTATTCTTTTTACACAGCATTGATTGCAGGTTTTTTCTTAGACAGCGTGTCCGGAAGATTCTTCGGGACCTACACAGCACTATTTGCATTGGTTGCCTTCGGCATCCGTGAATTGTATCACAGTGCATTCTCAGAAAATTTTGTGATAGAAGCTGTCTATGGACTCATTACCTGCTTTTTATATTCGTTGTGCTATGCCTTCTTCACCTCCCTATTTGAAGGAGAATTTCTCATCTTATTTACCCGCACAGCACTCATCGAATTTATCTATAATTTCGGCATTTTTCTTTTGATGCTCATCATTCAAAAAAGAAATCTGAAAAAGCACAGGAGCGTGTTCCAGTTATGAAAAAGGATATGTTTTCGCGTCTGGGCATTATCATTACGATTGCAGTACTCTTCTTATTGGCAATGATTTTTCGTCTGTTTTCTCTGCAGATTGTCAATGGAGAAGAATATGCACAAGCCTCTATTAAGCGTACGGTCAAAACAGTTCCGCTGAAAGCGGAACGAGGTGAAATACTTGACCGTTACGGAAGAGTGATTGTGTCCAGCCAAATCACCTATAATTTAGAAATTTCCCAGTATCAGAAAAATAAAAAATGGGTAAACGATACTGTTTACAACCTGATTCTTTTAATGGAAAAAGAAAATCAGGAATTTATGGAGAATCTGCCCATTTCAGAACTGCCCTACACCTACACTCTCCCGGAAGAGGAGGTCCGGACATATCTTTTAAAAATGAAGCTTCCGGCAGATTTAACCGCTCAGGAATGTATTGCCGCATTAGCAGAACGATACGATGTTTCGGAGCAAATTCCCCAAGAATATCACCGAAAAGTTATTGCAGTCCGTTCCGAAATGGAACTACGTGATTTTTCTCAGAACAATCCCTTTGTGTTTGCAAAAAATGTGAATATGAACGTGGTTACCATCATCAAGGAGAACGACAGAAGCTACCCCGGCGTCAACATTATGACCTCCTACGACAGACTGTATCCGGAAAAAGTCAGTCCTCACCTCCTGGGCCGAGTTGGTTTGATTTATAAAGAGGAATACGAAAAACTTCAGGATTTGGGATACGGTTTTACCGATATCATCGGAAAAGAAGGTATCGAAAAAGTCTATGATCTGGAATTAAAAGGTACAGACGGTGTTTTAAAAATTCAGCAGAATGAATTTGGAAAAATTACCGATACGGAAGTTTTAAAAAATGCAGTACCCGGCAATGACATTATTTTAACCATTGACTTAGATCTCCAAAAAACGGCGGAAGCGGCTTTGGAAGATGTAATTCATGAACTCAGACAAACCATTTACGATGTGGGCGGCGGTGCCATAACCGTGGTGGATGTGCATACCGGTGAAATCCTGGCGATGGCATCTTATCCCGACTACGATATTGAAACCTTTCAAAAGGATTACACCAAAAACTATAACAATCCCTTAAAACCGTTCTGGAACCGTGCAATTTCCGGAACATATGCACCCGGCTCCACCTTTAAAATTTTAACCTCCTTGGCTGTGTTGGAAGAAAATGTTGCTTCCCCCGACGATTTCATTTATGACCAAGGAAAATATATGTACTATGACGATTATCAACCAACCTGCCACGTGTATCCCGGTAATCACGGTTATGTGAATGTGGCAGATGCTATCAAAGTATCCTGCAACTACTATTTCTATGAAACCGGTCGTAAGCTTGGCATCGAAAAGTTGAACGAATATGCCAAAAAAGTCGGCTTGGGTGAATATACCGGTATTGAAATTCCAGGAGAAGAAAAAGGCATTCTGGCAGGCCCCGAGTATCGTGAAAAACTTGGAAAACCATGGTATCCCGGAGATGTTTTGCAAGCCTCCATCGGGCAATCGGACAATCTGTTCACTCCCCTGCAGCTTGCTAATTATATTGCTACCGTTGTAAACGGCGGTACCCGATACGAAGCCCATCTGCTATATAAAATCAAAGATTATTCCACCGGTGAAATCAAAGAAGTGCAACCAAATGCAGTGGAAACCATTTCCATTCGCCCGGAAAATTATCAAGCAATTATGGAGGGAATGCGTTCTGTTACCGAAGATGGTACTGCAAGCAATGTGTTTCAGGACTTTCCCATCGCCGTAGGTGGTAAAACGGGAACGGCAGAAGTTCCGGGCACTAACAATGGTCTCTTTGTTGCCTTTGCCCCTTATGACAATCCGCAGATTGCCATTTCCGTTGTGGTAGAACACGGCGGACACGGAAACTCCATTGCTCCTGCCGCAAGAGAAGTGATTGCACAGTACTTCCACAATGAACAGGAAGAAATCAAAGAAAACAACGATAAATTCCAGATGAAATAGAGGAATAAAAATGGAACGACTGGATAAAATTTTGGCCAATGCAATGGTCGGCTCCCGAAAAGAAGTGGTAAAACTAATCCGCTCGGGGGCTGTCTCGGTTGATGAAAAAACAATTACCGACCCAGCGACCAAGGTAGACCCCAACAATAGTAATATTGTGGCAAACGGCATTGCAATCTGCTATCATGAGCAGTTCCATCTGATGCTAAATAAACCGGATGGCTATATCTGTGCCACGGAAGACACAAGAGAAAAAACCGTTTTGGATTTGCTCCCCGATGATGAATTTCCAAAAAACAAAATTTTTCCTGCAGGCAGACTGGATAAAGATACCGAAGGCTTTGTATTCTTAACCACCGACGGTCAGCTTGCCCATCGGATAACCGGTCCTAAAAACCATGTCAACAAAAAATATTATGTGGAAGTTAACAATCCACTTCAATCTGAATGGGTAGAAAATTTTCAAAAAGGAATTGTGATTGATGACGGTTATCAATGCAAACCTGCATTTTTGGAAGTATTATCGGATAACAGCTGTTATCTCACTATTTTTGAGGGGAAATTCCATCAGGTAAAGCGGATGTTTGAAGCTCTTGGCACCACAGTCACCTACCTAAAACGAGTGCAAATCGGAAGTCTGCTGTTAGATGAAAAGCTGAATTTGGGAGAATACCGTGAAATAACCCACGAAGAAATAACCCTTTTGGAAACTGTTCCCGAAAAATACAAGGAGAACCTATGAGAACCGACGATTTTAACTATGTGCTACCCGAGGAAATGATAGCACAAACCCCCCTACAAGACCGCACCGCCTCCAAAATGATGGTGCTTGATAAAGAAACCGGCAACATTATTCACAGTCGGTTTTATCACTTAATTGAATATGTAAAACCGGGTGATGTTTTGGTATTTAATAACACCCGTGTACTCCCTGCCCGTCTGTACGGTATAAAGGAAGGCGGAACGGCTCATATTGAAGTGCTCCTCTTAAAACGGCGGAATTTAGACGAGTGGGAGGTCTTAATGAAGCCTGCTAAACGTATCAAGCTCCACGGAAAAATTATTTTTGGAAACGGAGAACTGGTTGCCGAAGTCATCGAAGAATTAGATGACGGCGGACGAATCGTGAAATTTACCTACGATGGCGTATTTGAAACTATCTTAGAAAAGCTGGGTAACATGCCCCTCCCGCCATACATTAAAGAAAAGCTGGAAGATAAAAGCCGTTATCAGACTGTTTATGCGAAATTTGACGGTTCTGCTGCTGCTCCGACCGCAGGTCTTCACTTTACCGAAGAATACATCAAACGATTGGAAGAAAAAGGCGTCATCACCTGCTATGTGACACTGCATGTAGGGCTTGGAACATTCCGTCCTGTCAGCGTGGAGGATGTAAATAACCACAAGATGCACAAGGAATGGTATCAGGTTCCCAAAGAAACTGCCGATATTTTAAATCTTGCTAAACAAGAAGGCAGACGGATTATTTCGGTTGGGACAACCAGTCTTCGTACCTTGGAGGCAATGGCACAGGAACACGGCGGCATCGTCCCCTGCTCCGGCGAAACCGAAATTTTCATTTATCCCGGTTATGAATTTCAGGTAATCGACGGACTGTTGACCAACTTCCACTTACCGAAATCCACTCTTTTAATGCTGGTTTCCGCATTATCTGACCGTGAAAAAATCTTAAATGCCTACGAAAAAGCCAAGGAAAAGGGCTACAGATTTTTCTCCTTTGGCGACTGTATGTTACTTATATAAATAAACATAAAAAAAGCTTTTGCAGTGCAAAAGCT
>JAZNNT010000047.1:0-25628 GCA_045580405.1 Clostridia bacterium | reverse complement strand
GCCCCTTCTAGGGGCTGTTCAAACCACTAGTTTACTAGTGGTTATGATTTACAGATTTTTCACTGCTTTGTATAAGTTTTCGTATTTTTTGTAGTGAGTCTGATAAGCCTGGGATACCGCAGGATTGGGATGGAAAATCTTACGCACTTTTACCAGCTTTTCTACCGCTTCTTCCACGGAAGACCATACGCCCATGGCAACCCCTGTCAATGCAACGGTACCGGCAGAACCAACTTCCTTGCAGTCCAATGCGGTGATATCGGTATTTAAGATATCTGCTTTAATCTGCAGCCATAAGTCGGAGGTAGCACCGCCGCCGGTTGCACGGATTTCCTGAATCTGACCGGTCATTTCCTTCATGGTGTTGAAGTTTAAGAGCATTTCGTAGGAGGTGCCTTCCATTAAGGCTTTGTATAAGTCATATTTGGAAGTTTCCAACGTAATTCCCACAAATGCCGCCTTGGAATCGTTGTCCATATAGGGAGTTGCAGCCCCGGAGAAATGGGGAAGCACCAAAATTCCGGTAGGACCAACGGGTGCCATCTTGTCCAACTGGGCATACACATTTTTGCCTGCTGCTTCTGCCTCTTTGTTTTCCAATTCCGCAAAGTTATCACGGAACCATTTTAAGGTAGCACCGCCGGTGTAAGACAAGGCGTAGCAAGCGTACTGGTCGCCTAAATAAGGCACGATGGAGTAACCACATTTATAGATGCCGGGATTGGTGGGCTTTTCGTTCAATACCACAGGAATACATTCCACGGTACCGGTTCCGTCCATAGCGGAATCGGTGGAGAAAATACCTGCCCCGATCATACCGCCAACCTGATCGTGACCGCCGTTGACAACGGTGATATCATAAGTAATGCCAAGTTCTTTTTTGAGTTCTTCTTTCACTTTGCCTGCAATCGAACCTGTGGGAACAGCTTTGGACATCAGAGAAATGTCCACACCCAGCTTTTCAAAGCCTTCTTCGTAGTAGCAGCGTTTTTCAATGTCAAACATACCGGTACGGGCTGCTAAGGAATAGTCAATCTGAGCATTTCCCGTTAAGGTATATACAATAAAGTCTTCTCCTAATAAAATGTGCTTACATTTTTGGTAAAGCTCGGGATTATGGTTTTTTTGCCATAAAATTTTGGGGAAGCTGTAGAGAGAATGGGGCTCCACACCGGTGATTTCTGCCAAGTGTTCTTTGCCCATCATATCGCACATCAGCTTGCATTCTTCCTCCCCTCTGGGGTCCGTATACAGCATGGAAGGTGCTAAAATATTGTCGTCTTCATCCAGCATGGCAAAGGTTTCACCAAAGCTGGTAACGCCTAATGCGTCAATCTGATATTCGGCTACTGCCTGCTTTAACAGAGATAATACCCCTGCTTTTACATCGTTAAAATCAATTTCGTGCTGACCGTTTTTACGGATGATGTCATATTCTTTATAGTAAGTGGTCAGTAACTCCGCCCCATCATTGTACAACGCGATTTTACAACCGGTAGTACCTACGTCTAAGCCGCCTAAGATCATGGGAAACATCCTCCTTTATTCATTTGGTTTTATTATAGCAAATAAGCGGAAAACATTCAAGTGTTTTTTCTAAAAAACTGTAACAGGATGAAAATAAGGTTCAAATCCTGTTTTAGATTATAATAAAAAAGAGTAGTTAAAAAAACTACTCTTTTTGGTCGGGATAACAGGATACAGCCGCCGTCGGCGTCTTCATTGTTTGGCGACCCAAAGGCGTTGCCTTTCGGTACCCGCCTGCACACCAACTTCGCTAAAAACCGTTCCCCAAACGGTTTTCTAAACGCTCGTTGCCTTCTTAAGGTTCAAATCCTGTTACAAAAAATGGGCAACACCTCACGGTGCTACCCATTTTCTTTTGGTCGGGATAACAGGATTTGAACCTGCGGCCTCTTCGTCCCGAACGAAGCGCGCTACCAAACTGCGCTATATCCCGATACGTCCGTTTACGGACAGAAAACATTATAGCATACATTTTTTAAAAAATCAAGAAAAATTTCTAAAAAAATGAAAAAACCACAAATTATCGTTTGGCATTGCCCAAAAGGGTGAGCACATACACATCTTTGGCACCGACAGAAAGCAGGAGCTTTGTGCATTCCCGGGCGGTGGAGCCTGTGGTATAGACATCGTCAATTAACAGAACGGTTTTGCCTTGGATTTTCTGTTTATGGTGAGACATTGCCGCAAAGCAGTTTTTGGCATTTTCCACCCGTTCTTTTCCGTTTAGAGAGGATTGCCGTTTTACAAACAGTTTCTTTCTGAGAAAGCCTGAACAAAGTGGAACTCTCAGCAATTTCTTTAGGGGGATTGCCAATTCCAAGGCAGGACTGTAGCCCGTTTTGACGAAGGTTTTCACTCCGGAGGGAACGGCGGTGATAAGGTCCGGCGTAATGCGATAAGACGCCAGAGTTTCTGCCATCAGTTTTGCAAAACCTTTTGCCTTATAAAACTGATTTCCCAGCTTGTAGGCTAATAGTGCATCTTTTGGGACGCCGTCATAATAATAGCAGGAAATAGCAAGACGAAAGGGTGGTAAATGTTTGTCACATTCCTTGCAAAGAGGGGTTTGTCCCTTATCCTGACCGCAAACGGCACATTTTGGCGTTTTGCGGTATTGGGTGATCAGTTCTCTGCATTTGGGACATAAGAAATCGTCTTTTAATACGGGACTATCGCAGAAAGGACAGATACGAAACGAATTTTTCATACATTACCTCATGCCAAAGCCAATAGCTTTAAAAGATACACACAAACGAAAATACTTCCGATGGAGGCAAGACAGGTAAGAGACACGCCATATGCGGAAATATCGGGGTCCACCCCTAATTTTTTCGCCATCACAAAGCAGTTCACTGCGGCAGGAGTGGCACTTAAAATGGCAATGATGATGAGAGCATCACCCCGAAAACCCAAAAGAACTGCAGAAACGAGGAACAAAAACGGAGCCAAAATATTTCTGAAAAATACGGCTAAGAAAATATAGCCGCGGTTATTCTGAAAGCCTTTTAGAGAAATGTTGGCACCGATGATTAAAAGTCCTAAGGATGCTGCAATGTCACCCGCATATTCCAAACCTTTATCCAGAATGTGCGGAATAGGGAGTTTCCATACAGAAACAATCAATCCCAGCACGGTGCCGATAATCAGCGGATTTTTTAAAACACCCAATACCAAAGAGGAAAATTTTTGAGTTTTGTTGCCGTAGTAGGAGAGTAAAATGACGGCAGTCACATTATAGCAAATGGTCACAAAGGCAACGGTGATTGCCATGGTGAGAACTCCCGACTCTGCCATTAAGCTCATGGCAAGAGGCATTCCTGCAATGGCAATGTTGGAGCGGTAGCCGATTTGCACCACGGCACCCTTCTTTTTGGGGTCACGAATCCCAAAACAGAAAAAAATGAGTAAAAACACATAGCACAACACGGCACAAAGCATAAACACAATCAGCTTTGGCTCCATTGCAGCCGTTAAATCCGCCTTTGCCACTGTGCGAAACAAGAGAGCCGGAGTTCCCACATAGTAAACCAGCTTTACAATTTCGTCTTTGGTGATATCTGAGAAGAAGCGAAGCTTATTTAAAAACATTCCCAGAAACATCACTAAAAACACAGGTGAAATGGCATTGACGGTTTCAAAGAGTAGCGTCATAGCAAAGCGTCCTTTCTCTTACAGAGACCAGAATTTTAAAAACAAGGTGTAAATTCCCAGATACGGATCTGTCACCTGACCGCTTTTTAGTTTATAGTCGGTTTCAGCACAGAAGCAAATCAACCGTTCCAACTTACAGATGGGGACATTTTTTGCCTGTCTTAGATATTTTGAAATCACAAAATCCGGCACATTTTTGCCCAAAAGCGGCTTAATTTCTGAAGTTGGAATCCGTTCCTCCTGGCTGATTTTAGCCAGATACATTCCCGAAATATGGCGGGAGAGCAGGGTGAAAATCATTTGTGCAGGGGTTTTGGAGGGCGTTAGCTTCAGTTGATTGAAAAGCCGGTACGCCTTTTCCTTTTGTCCTGTGACCAAAAATTCCGATAAATCAAAAATTACTGCCTGCATGGACTTTTGCAAAAATTGGTTCAGGATTTGTTCGGAAACGGTGTCAGTGTCCTGCATATAGGCGCAAACGGTGTCGATTAAATTCACCGTGGCATACAGATTGGGTTCTCCCTCTGCAATGATCTTGTCAATCAGAACAGGGGGGATTCTTTTTTGCCGTTTTGCAAATTCCCGATTGATAAAGGCACGCATATCTGCCGGATTGGGATGCACACATTCCACGGTTTCTCCCATGGCTTTTGCCGTGGTCCAGATGGCAGATCGCTTGTCCATTGTGGTTTCACGCAGGATTAAAATGGTGAAGGGAGCAAGATTTTTCATTTGCTCGGCGAGTGCTTCCCGAAAGTCGGAGGGAGCTTTCGTAAGGTCTACCTGATTTAAGTAAACCACCTTATATTCTGCCATCATAGGCGGTTGCTCCAGAGCGTTTCTCAGCTCGGTTTTTTCGGGTAAATTCTGATAATGAAACAAATTAAAGCAAGCAAAATTATCATCCACCACGCTTTGGATGATTCGGTTGATATAAAATTCCTTGAGGTAATCCTCTTCGCCGTAAAACAGATAGAGGTTAGAAAACTTTTTCTCCGTAATCTGCCGGTTTAACTCTTTTAGTTCCATAACAGAATTTGCTCCTTTTTGTTTGTGGAAGTTGTGTAAAAGGATATTTCGTTCTGATGAAATACCAGAAGGGAATGATTGTCATAGTGCTTGGCATCAGGATGCCATTCTTTCTTGGATAGTATATGTATTTCACCGGAAAGATTTGCAAATTTTCTTGTAGCTGAACCGGATTGTTTAAAATTAACAATCCAGATTTTATCGGGATTTTGGTACGAATTGCGAAGCAGATAGTCCGCATTTTGCGAAAAAGAAAATTGATGGGCTTTATAAGAAAATTCCGCTTCATATAACATTTTGGAATCGGAAAATAAGCGGATATTGATGCCGTCCACACAGGTAGCATAATTTTCTTGCAGAAAAACGGTATTGTGAAACCCTTCCAGAAGATTACCGTATTTTGCAGGGCAAACAATTTGTGCAGAGGGTAGTTCTTTTAGAAAGGCAGTTGTCTTTTCAGAGTCGGAAAGTTCCGTTAGAATAATCAGTGCCACCGATGCATGCTCGTTGTAGGAAGAACCCCGTCCGTATGCAATGTCCTGTAGGGTTCCGTATAAAATCAAACGGTCTGCAGGCGTTGTAATGATTGCAGAATTCGTGTTTTTGGCACCCAGAAAGCTAACTGTCAGTTCATTATTGGGAATGGGGAGGACTGTATGGATAAGCGCTGTCATCAGAAGGATTGTGGCAAAAAAACCTGAAAAAATTCTTTTGAATTTTGATTGAAACTTGCTCCGGATAAATACCAGCACGCCACCACCCAGCCACAAAAGAAAGGGAAACTTCCCAAGGGGAAGCGTCAGCGGATGACTTATCATAGCAGATAGGTGAATCAGCCAGAGAAATAACCGGGAAAGAAGTGTGCCAAGCCCGATTATAAACCCGCCCAACAGAGGAAGGTTGGCTAACGCCATCGCCAAAATGGTAAGAATCAGAATGGGGGAAACCAAAGGAGCTACCAGAAAATTCGCAAGGATTGCACCCAGAGGCATCCTCGAAAAGTACAGTAAAATCACGGGCAGGGTAAAGGGCTGCACCGCAATATACAGGGCAAGATTGCTTCTCAGATACCCGGTAGGAATTTTTCCAAAAAACCTTTCCAAAGGTTCATAAAAGGCGGTAATCCCAAAGGTTGCTCCAAAGGTAAGCAGAAAAGACGGATTCAAAATTATGGTTGGCGTTACGGTTGCAAATAAGCAGGCAACCGCCAACACCGTTACATAGGATTTTATCGGTTTTACATAGAAAATATCATAGCAAAACAGAAGAGAAATCATCAGAAGGGAGCGTAGTACCGAAATTGTTCCGCCTGTAAACCAGGCAAACAGAAAAAGCAGCGGAAGGGTGAGCAACAGCCGTTTTCTCCGGCTTTGCATCACGGTGCCGAAAATCATCAGCAATGCGGAGGCGAGAAATGAAAAATGCATTCCCGAAACCACTATGATATGAACGGTTCCCGTGTTGATAAATTCCTGATATTGATCACTTGTCATCGTGGACTTATCCGAGCTTAACAGGGCTGTTAAAAAGGATGCAACCTGTGGCGGATAGTTCGCTTGAAAGTGTTCTTTTGCTGAATCTCGCAGCAGTTTGGAATAATATAACCATCCGTTTGCCACACCGTGACGAATGACAGTTGGTTCATAGGGAAAGGTGGCAGACAAAAAGGTATCGTTCCCCATAAGACGGCGTGTCTGATCAGAGGTTTTGTTTTGCGGGTGCACAACTGTTAGCACGGGGTCTGCCAGCGTTACCTTTTCTCCGGGGAATAAAGATTCTTCTGTTTTGATTTTTATGAAAATGTTTTCGCCATCTTCCAACGTGAGTGTGCAGTAGTCAACATCGTTATAACGACTGACTTCACTGGTTACCACTCCTGTGACGGTGCCTGGATTTTTCTGGCAAAAAGAAACGGCTTTTTCATAGTGAAACTGTTCGTATCCCTGATAAAGGAGGGAAGAAGCTGTTGCAATCACCAATAAAATCAATAGTTTTACAAAAGGTTTATAAGCAGAACATTTTTGTTTTCTGATATGGGATGCAATGCTGCAAATTCCCATGCCAAGCAGAACACAAAAAGAGGCTAATATAAAAACCAGGATATTTGAATCCAAATATCCTGATAAAAATAAGCCGGATAACCAAGCAATGAGACAGGCGGTTAAAAACATTGTTACCTCTTGGGGTTAACAATATCACGCCAGCCGAAGTCTCCGCGTTGCAGACCTTGAATCAAAACTTCTGCAGTTGCTACGTTAGTAGCCAACGGAATGTTATGCACATCACACAAACGGAATAACGCATTTACGTCGGGTTCGTGAGGCTGAGCGGTTAGGGGATCACGGAAGAACAGTACCAAGTCGATTTCATTATAGGCAATTCTTGCGCCAATTTGCTGGTCACCGCCCTGAGGACCGGATAAAAACCGATGGACCTGAAGTCCTGTTGCGTCTGCAACCAATCCGCCGGTGGTACCGGTAGCAAACAAATTGTGTTTTTGCAGAATAAATTTGTATGCAATTGCAAACTGAACCATCAGCTCTTTCTTTTGATCGTGTGCAATTAAAGCAATATTCATAGTCGAACCCTCCGTTTCTATGTGTAGTTTGGAATGGATTAAAGAATGGTTAGCGTAATTTTACGGGGACTTGTTCCCCTGTTAACCGTTTTGCGGAATTGATAATTTCTTTCACGCATTTTTTATGTTTGTCATCCAGAATCAGCTTGCCCTGATTCTGAAAGGAAATCATGCTGTCTTCATACCGCCAGATGCCAAGCAGCGGTGTTCCTAAACGGGTTAAAATTTCATCCACATTGGGCATCAGTTTTTTTCGTACTAATTTGGGATTGAATTTATTGATAATCACGTAGTTTTCTTGGATATTTACTTTGTTTGCTGCCGAAAGCACTCGGTCGGCATCCCGCATGGAGGCAAAATCAGGAGTTACCACCGTAATGGTAGCATCTGCTTTGGATATGGAGTTTTTAAAGCCGGTTTCAATCCCTGCGGGAGCATCCAGAAAAATATAGTCAAATTCCCGGGCTGCATCGGTTAACATCCGGGAAAATTTCTCTTCTGCCAGATCTTCTTTCTCAATGGTCTGGGAAGCAGGCAGAAAATACAGTTCTCCGTATTTTTCAAAGCGATAGCAAGCATCCATTAACGGGATTTTTCCCTCGTAAACATCGGTCACATCATACACGATAACGCTTTGCACACCAAACACAATATCTAAGTTACGAAGGCCGATATCCGTGTCAATAATGAGCACTTTTTTTCCCAACTTTGCCAATGCTGCAGATAGATTGGCTGCCACTGTGGTCTTTCCCACGCCGCCTTTTCCCGATGCAATTGCGATAATTTTGCCCATTGGATGTCGCCTCCTTTTTTTGGTTTTGTTTTGTCTTCGGATACTATCATATCACAGATCGTTTCAAAAGTCAATTTTCTTTTGGATTTCTCCAAAAAAAATTTATATTTATGCAACTTTGTTTTCTTTTTCTGTGTATTTATGCTTTTTTGTAAGAAGAGCCATCATTACAACAGCAGTTACCACACCGCAGGTGTCTAAAATCATATCGGCAACACGCATCGCTCTTCCGGCTCCTGTGCAGAATTGAATGCATTCATCTGCCACTGCCACTAAAGCACCATACAAAAGCGCAGGCCACTTTATTAGCATTTTTTCAAACAGATAGCGACTTGCTTGAAAAGAGAATACGCCAAGCAGAAAAAATTCGCAGAAGTGAGCGGTTTTTCGGATAATTGTGTGCACAAGGTCTGCCGGGAGATGAACACCGGTCAGTCCGTAAAACCAGTTTAGAAAATGCTGCAACAGACCGCCGGAAAGACCCACAGACACATTGGCAGGTTGCATGGAAAAGGAAAAAATGACTGCTGTCCAAAGAAGGGTAAGCAGCGTAAAAACAACAGCTTTTTTATGTGATTTCATTGTGAGAAAACCTCTTTTATTCGTATGCCGCACGGGCACCGCCAATAAGCTTGGGACGGGTATTGGCACAAAGCACATTTGCCTGACCAACACGGCTGTTTTCCAACCGCACGGGAACAGCCACTTCTTTTAAATGCATTCCGATCAGTGTGCCACCAATATCAATGCCGAAATCTGCACGGATGTTTTCCACCACCACGGGTTCGGCAAAGTTTTGGTAGCAGACTGTGGCAAAAGAGCCGCCTGCTTTTGGCTTCGGAACTACCCAAACCGGTTCATAGCTCAATATTTTTGCCGCTTTTTTTTCCATCACAAGGGCACGGTTTAAATGCTCACAGCATTGTGCAGCAAGATGGATTCCTTTTTTCTTTAACACGGGGTAAAGACCTGAAAACAAAGCTTCTGCCGCCTCGTAGGCAGAGTTGGTTCCGATTTTATTTCCTAATATTTCGGAAGTGGAACACCCGATGACCAAAAGACTTCCTTCCTTGGCATCGGTTTTTTTCAAAAATTCTTTGATGAGGGCTTTTGCCTCGGTTTTAATGGATTCGTACATATCAAATCTCCGTTTGTTTTTTTATTGGAGTACCGTTTCTCTGAAGAACCGGTTTTTCAAAAGGGCAGTAAATAAGGGCACGCCGATTGCGGTAACCACAACCAATTCCCCCAGTGCTGATGTCAGAAAACTGTACCAGAAGGGCATATTCAGTAAGGAAAGCTCCCAGGCAATAAACACCATGGAAATTGCGGGAAATAGCGATGCCGCCCAGATGTTTTTAACAAGTCGCATCCCGATCACGCTAAACACGGTAGATGCCACGCCAAAGATTAAATCCAATGCTCCTAAAGGGCTGAACAGATTGCTGATGGCACAGCCTAAAATTAAGGCATAGCAATAGTCCTTCTTAAAAAAACAGAGCAATGTGAGCACCTCTGAGATACGAAACTGCACTGCCCCGTAAGATAAAGGGGCAACTGCCAAGGTGAGCGCCACATAAAGAGCGGCGGTGACTGAAATGCGCAAAAATGCACGTAATGCGGATTGTTTCATTATAAATTCTCCCTTGTTTTTTAGTGGAGGAAACGCCTCCCAAGATGGTTAGCAAGAGCAACATCTTTATACCAAAAAGTATATCACACAGGGAGTTTTTTGTCAATTCATTTCCCTTGTTTTTTTGGGAAAAGAAAAGGGGAGTGCTGTCTCACGCTCCCCGTTCGGCATATTTCTGTTTGGTGGCAAGACCGCCACGGATATGCCGCTCTGCTTTATTTTGGTTTAAAACCTCCCGCACCGCATCATAACGGTCAGGATCTAAAAATTTCAAACGAACCGCCACATCCTTATGTACCGTGGACTTGGAAATACCGAAATATTTAGCGGTTTTCCGCACAGTGGTGCGATTTTCGATAATGTAGTCCGCAAAAAGAATTACCCGCTTGTCAATATCGTAGCAAAAGTCCAAAAAAAATCACCTCTCAGATTCATATCAGTTTTTGGGTTGATACAATATATGAGAGGTGTTTTTGTTTTATTCCGAAGGTTTTGGAAAGCGGATGATGACTCGGGTATAACTGTTTTTTTCGCTTTCAAAACGGATGGAGCTTTCGTCTCCGAAAAAGAGCTTCATTCGTTTTAGGGAGTTGGAAATTCCAATATGCTTTTGATCCAGACCGCCTTCGTTTAACATGGTCACACGGTCGGGAGTCATACCGTAACCGTTGTCGTAGATTTCCGAGAGGACAAACCCGTCTTCTTCGCGCATGGAAATTTTAATCAGACAGTCTTTTCTGGCACCGGAAAGTCCATGTACCACACAGTTTTCCACAAAGGTATGAAAAAACTGAGGCGGAATGGGAAGCATCATCAGATGTGGCTCAATCTCTGTTTCCAGAGGGTATTTCTTTTCGTGGGAAAGTTCGTTGATAAACAGGTATTTGCGAATGGTTTCCATTTCGTCTGCCACCGAGATGTGTTTCCTGTCTTTTTTTAGAATTTCCCGATAATACAGTGCCATATTGTCCACCAGATTCATAATTTTTTGGTTCTGAATCCGATATGCGTCCAAACGGATGGAGGCAAGAGAGTTATAGAGCATATGAGGGTCCAGCTGCATAGACAGACGTTCCATTTCCAATTGTCTGTTCTCCAGCTCTGCATTTTGCACAGCATCGTGATATGCTTTTAATTCCAAGGAAAGCTTATGCAGGGTTTGTTTAATGGTGTTTAATTCATGCAAATCGTATTCCGTGCGGAAAAATTCACTGTCATAGAGCAAATCTTCTCCATCCAGATTCCCCATAAACCGATAGATTTCCCGCAGGGTTTTTCGTGCGGTGTGACGGGTAATCCAAAAAATCAATGCAATTAATACCATCAGCATGAAAAGGGCTGAAACAATGACTTCCGCACAGCTTCGGTATAGCTCACCTTTGGGAATCTTCATCAGACAGGAAAGACTGTCGTTTACGGATAATGAGATATAGTTATCGGTATCCTGCACCTTGGGGTCATTGGAAAACACAATTTCTACGGGGAAACCCAGCGATTCTGAATGCAAAATCCGAATCTGATAACTGAGGATGTTGCCCGGATTTCTCGGCAGCCGTCGGTACATCACAATTTCGGTAATATTTTCTCCGGAATATTTCATGGATTTGTCGAATACAATATCCGTTTTTTTGGACTCAAATGCCTGCAGAATCTCTTTGTAGTTATGCAGGCGAGAAACATGGGAATACCAGTTGGATTCAAAGAATGTTTCGTTGGTTGTGTAGATTTTCGGGCCTTTTTGATTGATGGCTGCAGATTGCATAATTTCTTTGGAATAGTCAAGCATTTCAAGCATTTCATCCGCAGAGTAGTCGGTCTGTTTCAAGGCATCGCTGATAAAGGAGGATTGTACAATATGCTCGGAATGAATGACTGCCTGATTAAAGGTTTCCTCCACGCTGTCCACATACATTGCGAAGTCGCTTTTTCGGTCCGAAAGGCCGGACAGATAGGCATTTTGGGTGGCAAAGAAAACGGTGTAGGTCCAAACAAGCAACACAAAAAAACCGATAACGCGGATGTTACCGTGTAAAATTTGTTCCAGTAAACTTTTGCGCATCGGTTTTTTCATGAATTGTTACCTCAATCTTCGGAAGTCTTCTGGTTTTCCTGCTGAAACTCCCTGGGAGTGATTCCGTTGTATTTTGCAAAAACGGTTTTAAAATAATCGTAATCACTATAGCCCACCTTGTAGGCAATCTGCGTCAGATTCATTTTGCTGGTGGAGAGCAGTTTTTTTGCTTCCTCCATACGAACGGACAGCAGATAGTCATAAATGGTGATACCAAGTTCCCGTTTAAACACATTTCTTAAGTGAGAATAGCTTACAAACAGTTGGGAAGCAATCTCTTCGATGGAAGAAATGGTGGAAAAATTTTTGTGAATATAGTTGATGGTTTTCTGAACCAGAGCAAACTGGGATTTTCCCTTGTAATTTTTTAAATATTCTCCTGTTAAGGTAAGAATATTGCGAAGCCAGATCAGAAAATGTTCCGGGTCGGAAAACCGGTTGATTTTGTGATAGGAAAGGTCTGTTCTTCCCACAATCTGGGCAATATCAATCCCATTTTTTAGCAGCACTGCCTGGATGGAAGAAACAGTGGACAAATACAATTCCTTGAGCAATGTTTCGTCATATTCCGGCTCCGAAAAATTGAAGGTTTTGATAAACTGCCCGATTTCTGCAGGGGTAACATCGGCCCGCACCAGGCTTGAAACCGCTTCGTTATAGGCAATAAAGTTAAATGAAACGTTTTTTACAGAAATATCAGAATAAGCAATGTAGTCCGAACGAATCAGCTCCAGGTTTGTTTTCAGAGCAGAATCCGCCTGCTTTTCCAAAGACTTTAACTCAAACAGATTGCCGCCTGTATCGGAAGCACCTGCTTTTACGGTAACCGCATAGCGGTCAAACAAATCTTTGATTTTATTGCACATAACACTGCGGACAGTATCCTGAAAATGATGATTTTTCTCACTCATGAACAGTACCAGCATTGCGTCAGTGCCATGGGGGAGCACCACCGATTCAATTCCGTGAGAGAACGCTTCGGGAAATTCTTTTAAGTCACTGTAGGAGGAGAAAATGTCTCCTTCCGTTTCCAAAAATTTCGCTTTCACCAAAATGAAATGACGAAAATCCTGCATCAAAAGTGTTGGCGCCGCCTCAAACAGATGGGAGGTATCGGTTGTGTTGGCAGACAGCAAACGAAACACATAATTTTCCCGTCCAAGCTGCAGGCTGTTGGCAGATTCAAAATTCTTTTCTGCCCGTTTAATTGCTTTTTTTATTGCCTTGAGCAGTTCATCGGGGATAATGGGCTTCATCAGATATGCCACAACACCATTGTCAATGGCACGTCGAAAATACTCCACGTCATCGTAACAGCTGATGTAGATAAATTGGGGGTCAATTCCCATGCTGCGGATTTTTTCGGTTAGCTCCATTCCGTCAATTTCGGGCATGGATATATCGGTAATTACAACGTCCGGCTTAAATTCTTTGCAGATTTCCAACGCCTCATATCCGCTTTGGGAAATTTTGATACCGCTGATATTAAATTCTTCCGGCTCAATATAGCTGAGCAAGCTCTGCAGATGCACGTAATTGTCATCCACAAGTAATATTTTATACATAAAAATACCTCGCATTGCAACCTCAGAAGTCTCTTCTCAGACGGTCGTAGCGGTTTTTCATAATAAACTAAATCAGTTTTTTCAGTTCTTGATTAATCTTTTCGCGGTAGTGGACAATATAGTCACCAAAGAAGGGGAAATTATCAAAGGTGATGGTTTGACCTGCGATTTCTTCAATCAGATTTACCACATAGTCCTTCCCCTTGTAGCTTGCCAAAAGATGCATAGCCGTGTAGTCCTGAATACCGTCTTTAAACACTTTCAAACGGATACTTTCCACCACTTCGTCACCGTAGGGATACACGCTGAAGCCGTCTCCTGCAGGGAAAGCACCTTCGGAATCTACGGTTTCGTAAGGATTGATTAAGCCTCTGGAAAGAATGGAGTAGAAGTAGTTGTAGCCCCAATGCAGGAAGCCCACACAGTCAAATTTAAACATCTGGGTACCCATAATTCTGTTGCGGGCAGAGGGCTGTGCCAAAAATCGGTTGGACACATCCTTCGCCTGAGCAGAACAATAGTAAACCCAACGGTTTTTAATATCCTCCTGCAGAAATTTATCCATACGGTCACTGGCAGGAACAGGGGTATTTACTAAACCTTTTTTATAAAAATCTATGTCGGAAAGAGCATCCAGCATTTTGAAGCCATCGGTGTAGGGAGCAAGCAGCTCCTGTGCATATTTATACGAATCAAAATGGCCCAAGCTTAAGAAGGGTTCGTCGGACACATGGAAATATACTTTATCCTGCACGCCTTTTTTCTTCAGATAAGCCACCAGCTCAGGCATCATAGCATCAATAAACTCTTTGTATTCGGGAGCTTTTGCTTCCACGTGCCAGCCAAATCGTTTTTCTTCTTTGCCGTCTGCAATGACCACGATTTTGGGTGTGTGAACTGCGCCCCATTGGGTAAACAGATGACTCATTTCAAAATATTGCACGCCATTTTTTAAGCAGATGTCAATCCACTTGTCCAGCTTATCAAATTTGAAGGAATACTTGCCGTTATCACAGAAACAATCCACCAACTGAACGGTTTTTCTTTCTTCCAGATATGCGGTGTCCAGCGGGGGAGTAAACAGGGGAGTGAGCAGCATATTGATGCCGTTGTCCACTGCCACACGAATGTATTTGTCAATCATTTCCCAATGCTTGTCGGAGAAAATTTCGCAGTGGTGCATATCAGCGATACAGTCGCAATGGAACCACTGGGTGAAAATCATCTCCTGCTTGGGCAGTTTCATATCAATGACTTCCAGGTTAAACACTGAGGAGGTTTTGTAGTCGTCATCATAATCAGTACCCTCGAAGGTGATTTCGATGGGGTACACACCGGGCTTGCAGTCTTCCGGTACCCGCACACTGATCCAAACAGCCTGCCATTTATGGCAAACAGCATACAGCGGATGCTCTTTGGTAATGGGCATTAACGGGTCTGGATACATTCCGGCAGACAGAGAATAATAACCGTTATCGCATTTTGTGGGAAATGCAGCCAGCTCCACAGGCACATTTCTTACCTTTCTTACGGTGATATAGGGAGACAGCTCGGAGTTCACGCTGACTTTCAGGTTGCTTCTTCCGTGCCACCAGTCGGTTTTAAAAATTTTGGTGAATGCAATCTGGTAGGAGTATTCTTCTCCTTTTAATGCAGAGCCACCACGGATGGTTTCATGAACGGGTTCTTTGTCAAACAGCACCTTTTCCAGGGAGGATACCTGTTTTAATTTCAGTTCGTAAATAGCCATAACTCTCAGTCCTTTCGGCATTGATCCTATAAAATAATCTGCAAAAATAATCAGATGTCTGATAATCAGACAACAGTACTTCAATGATAGTATAATTTATCTTTTGTTTTTTGTAAACCTAAAATGTGTTTTTTTGACACCCTTAAAATATGCTTTTCTGCATTATAGAAACATTATGGCAAAATAAAACAAGAAAAAACAGCACAAAAACTTCCATTTTTTTACAAAAAATAGTGATTTGAGGTTTTCGACCCCTAAAATTTGCCAAAAACTGTGATTATTATTGAAAAAAAGCATATTTTAGTATATAAAAAAAGCAGATTATGGGTTCACAAAAACAGTTTTTTTTTGTATAATATAGACAAAATAATATAGTTTGGTTCGACCAAAAACTACAATTTCTGAACGAACCGTATTCCGGGCGGTGCTTCCTGTGGGTTAGTGCTGCCGGGCGAGGACAACGTCAACTGCTATAAAAAGGGTGGACTTTGTCCGTTTTGTTGTCTGATAAAACATCGTCGGAGACGGTTTTTCACCAATGGCAGTTTTGGGAAAGCCAATGTGTTCCAAAACGCAAAAAACATTAAAGTAAGGTGGAATGAGAGAAACATGAAAAAAGTAATGGAACAGACAAATGAACAAGTTCTGGAAGCAGTTACCTCCCCTGAAGTTGGAACAGGTGTTGCTGAAATGGAATTTGTTGCACCGCCGAAAAAGAAGAAAGGCTTCTTTTTCAACATTCGTAAATATAACGGTGCGTACTTAATGATTCTGCCGGCAATTGTGCTGACAATCATTTTTTCCTATCTGCCTATGTACGGTATCGTGATGGCATTTAAGAATTTCCATCCGGTAGAAGGTATCCTGGGAAGCCCTTGGGCAGCAAACTACGGCTTTGAACATTTCATTGCGATTTTTAAAGATCCCGATTTGGTAAAAGCAGTATCCAACACCGTCGTATACGGTTTGGTTATTTTATTCGGAGGTTACCCCTTCCCGATTATCCTGGCTCTGATGTTTAACGAAATCAGAAGCAAATGGTTTAAGAAGGTTTCTCAGACCATTGCATACTTCCCCCACTTCTTATCCTGGATTTCCGTTATCGGTCTTTTGTACACTTTCTTGGCAAAAGAAGGTCCCTTCAACCAGCTGATGGGTGCTTTGATCGACGGTTGGGTTCCCACCAACCCCTTAATGAAGCACGAATACTTCTTAACCATTATGTTTGTTTCCCACTTATGGAAAAATGTTGGTTACTCCTCCGTTGTATTCTTAGCAGCGATTACCGGTATCGACCCTGGTCTGTACGAAGCTGCAAGTATTGACGGTTGCGGCAAGTGGAAACAGGTTTGGCATATCACCCTGCCCAGCATTAAGCCCACTATGGTAATCATTTTGGTTATGTCTTTGGGCGGTTTGATTAACGTTAACTTTGAACAGGTATATGGTATGCAGAACGCATTCACCCAGCCGTACACTGAAGTAATCGGTACCGTTGTATACCGTCGTGGTATTATGGGCGGTGACTATTCTTCCTCCACTGCATTTGGTTTATTCCAGGGTCTGGTTAGCTTGTTCCTGGTTGTAACTGCAAACTGGATTTCTAAGAAAGTTACCGAACAGAGTATCTGGTAAGAAAGGAGATTGATTGACATGAAGAGAAGTTTAGGCGAAAAAAGCTTTGGCGTTTTTAATACAATTCTCATGGTGCTCATCTGCGTCATCTCTGTTTACCCGTACTTAAACCAGTTAGCGATTTCTTTAAATGACGGTAGAGACGTTATGGCAGGTGGTATCACCATTTTCCCCAGAAAGTTCACCTGGGAAAACTACACCACTGTACTTTCTAACCCTGCATTCCTGCAGGCAGCAAAAATTTCTGTAACAAGAGTTGTTTGCTCCACTGTGTTAGCATTGCTGGTAACCTATGCTGCAGCATACGGCTTGACCAGAAGAGGCTTACCTTACAGAAAATTCTTAACCTTGTTCCTGATGTTACCCGGCTATATTCCGGTTGGTACCATTCCTACCTACATCAACATCAGTAACTTAGGCTTACTGGATAATTTCTGGGTATACGTTATTCCCAGCTTGTTCGGTTTCTACAATATGATTATTATCCGTTCCTATCTGCAAGAGCTTCCGCCTGAAATGGAAGAAAGTGCGAAGATTGACGGTGCAAACGATTTCACCATTATGTTCCGCATCATTTTCCCCATGACTTTGCCGGTTGTTGCCTGCGTAGCACTGTGGGTATCCGTTGGTGCATGGAACGACTGGACCTCCACTCTGATTTACGTTACCGACCCCGACCTGCACACCCTGCAGTACTTAATGATGCGTCTGGTAAAAGAAGCAGAAACTGCAAACCAGATGTCTATGCAGGCTGCTATGAGTAAAGGTCAGGTGGTTCCCCGTGTTACCGGTGATACCGTAAAAGCGGCGACCTTAATTATCACCACGTTACCGATTCTGATGGTATATCCCTTCCTGCAGAAATACTTCATCAAGGGTATTAACCTCGGCGCAGTAAAAGGTTAATTTTAAAAGTCCCTATACTATTATATATTATATAGGGAAAATTTCCCCCCATTTATTTTGTAAAAATAAAATACATATAAAAAGGAGAAAACATTATGAAAACCATGAAAAGAATCCTCGCTTTACTTTTAGTAGCGACCATGGCACTTTCTCTGGCAGCTTGCGGATCAAGCAAACAGAGACAGGCTGCAACAGTTGAGTTTGACGAAAACGGCAATTACATTGTGCCGGACAGACACCTCGAAATCGTTGGTTGGAACACTCAGGGTACTGACTATTCAATGGGTGCTGACCTTGGCTTCAAGGATGTTACCAAAGATTGGTTAGAAGCAAAAACCAACGTTTCCTACAAAAACATCTACGGTAATGACAACGGTTCCTGGGATGCGAAGCTGACCAGACTGGTAACCGGTAAAAACATGCCCGATGTTGTGTTCTGTGGCGCTTTCCAGGGCCCCGCACACTTCAACAAATTAGACGAAATGAACGTTCTGTATCATCTGACTCCCGAAATGATTCAGAAGGTTGCTCCCAACCTGTGGGCAAGAACTCCCAAGGATCGCTGGGATGCTTTCACCGTAACTAAAGACGGCGAAACCTACATCACCGGTATTCCTTACAACATTCATGTAAGCTATGATGAACCCTTCTACGCTCAGACTGCTGAATTTGAACCTTATGCAGAAGAAGATGTTCAGTACATCAGAGAAACTCAGTTAAAATATGAAACTGACGTTACCTTCTTATCTACTCAGTGCTTATATGTTCGTGATGACATTTTAAGAGACTTCTTCCCCGAAGCAAAAACCTATGACGAATTAGCTGCAATCTTAGAAGAAACCAACGCTCCTTTAGGCGACGTTATGCTGGACGTTCCGATTTATTCTACCGAAGATTTAGTAGAATTTATGTATGCAATCCAGGCAAAAGGCTATAAAGAAGGCGGCAAAACCGTGTATCCCTTCGGTTACAACGGTGGTGACAACTGGTTAGCATTATCTCAGTTCGGTTCCGAATTAATGGGTTACAAAAACCACAACTATTCCGGTACCATCAACTGGAACACCAAACGTTACGAATTATTCTTACTCTCTGACATCGTAAAAGAATCTGCAAGACTGCAGAACCAGATGTTAAATGACGAAGTTATCGAATCTGAATCCTTAGCACAGCCCACTAACTTATATCAGGAAAAAGTATTAAACGGTCAGTATGCAATTGCAGCAATCAATACTTTTAACCAGGTTGGTAACGTAAATGATCAGCTGGAAGAAATGGGCAAAACCTTCAGATTCCGTCCGTTAATCATGCAGATCCCCAACCATCCCGATTATCCTGCATTCACCGAAAGAAATATGTGGATGAACTCTCTGGCTCTGACCACCACCATGGCTGAAGCTGATGTTTATCAGTTCTTAAACTGGATTGATGCTCAGTACACCACCGAATGGGAAGAAATCGCAGCTTGGGGTCCCCAGTCTGAAGATCTCTGGCATTATGAAGATGGTGAAGACGGCCGTCAGATCAGAAAATTCAATGACGAAAGATTCAACCGTGAATTCTTAGAATTAGATGACACCGCACTGCAGGATGGCGAAACTCTTGGTTTAGGTGATACCTCCGGTTCCGAATTCCCCGTATATCCGCTGGGCACCACCAAATGGCATCACTTAATTTACAACAGATCTTATGTATATGCTGAAACCGGTGACGGTGGCTTCAGATTCCCGCCTGAAAGTGAACACGTTAAAAACGTAGTTGCATATCCGCCCACTCAGATTTGGTCTTCCATCTACGCTGATATTCCGGAAGTTATTGAATTCTGGTCTACCAGAGAACAGTGGGAATCCAAAACCCGTATCGCTTTAGGTGCAAAACCCGGCGAATTTGAAACCAGATGGGCTGAATTAGAAGCTTGTATCGAAGGTATTGTTGATATCGAAGCATTTGAAGATGCTTGTACCGCAGCTGCACTGCCTTATATGGAAGCACTGGGCGCAGTTGAAACCACTCCTGAATCCTAAATCACACATCAGGCTAAATTTCCTAATTACACAACAGAAAATATGAGGAAGAATTTATGAAGTTAATGAAAAAATCATTCTGTTTGCTGTTGGCATTGATGATGATGTTTGGCATTTCCATCATTGCAGAAGCAGCAGAAGCAACTCCTTTTAAACAGCATAATCTTCCGGGCACAATTAACATGGCAGACTTCGACTTGGGTGGTCCCGGCGTGGGCCACTCAAGAATGAATGGTCAGCCGGAATCATATGCACAGAAGTATCGTGACGATGCTACCTTAAACTTCTATAATAGCCCGGTTCTTCACATGGGATCTATGCCTCCCATGTGGTATCAGTACACCGTAAACGTTACCAAATCAGGTACCTACGATGTATATGGTAGTGCTGCAGCAATGTACGGTGTAACCTTTGGTGTTACCGTAGACGGCCAATTTATCAGCGAAGGTACTATTCCTGCCAGCAGTAACTGGTCCAATTTCTGGAGTGCCAGAGTTGCAACTGTTGAAATGACTGCAGGTCAGCATGTTATCAGAATCGACCACACCGGTGCAGGTGCTAACATTTATGAGTTACGCTTTGAATATATGGGCGAAGCTTCCAAAATTAATTTAGCTCCCACCGAAGGTCCCTACCGTTTCCATTATCTGCCCACCAGAATTCAGGCAGAAGACTTCGACGTGGATAATTTCTACAGTGTAGATGGCGAAGGTAACGGTAGTTCTGATTACCGCAAAAAATCCGTGATGGACTTAAATGTTGACGAATATGAAGAGCTGGAAGACGACGTTTGGTATGAATACGAAAAGACTTCTCTTGCTCTGAAAAAAGGCGAATTTGTTACTTATACCGTAAACGTTGAAAACGCAGGTGCATATGCACTGGCAATCAACGCAATCAAAAACAGTAGCATTACCGCATATTTAGATGGCATTGAATTAGCAGTAGCAGATGTTGCCGGCTGTACCTATAGAAACAGCCAGGAAATTGCAACTGTTTGGGTTCCCGAAGGCGAACATCAGTTAAAAATTCTCTGTCATGACAAATCTGCAGAAATCGACTTCATCAATTTCTTAGAAACCGATGAACCCAGCTACAGACTGGAAGATTTTCAGACAGATGAAGAAGAAACTACCGAAGAAGTAAAACTTCTGGCAAATGTTTATAAAGACATTTATGTTGCTCCTAACGGTAGCGACGAAAATGACGGTTCCAAAGCAGCTCCCTTTGCTACCTGGCAGAGAGCAAACGAAGAAGTGCAGAAATACAATGCTGAAATGACCGGCGATATCGTGGTTCATTTTGCTGGTGGTAACTATCCCATCAAAGAAAAAATGACCATGGACGAAAAAATCAGCGGTCGTAACGGCTATAAAGTAATTTACAAAGGCGACGAGCTGTTAAATCCCCCCGTATTCAACGGTGGTACTCAGATTACCGGCTGGCAGCCTCAGGAAGGTTCTCCCATTTGGGTTGCAGATGCAAGCCATGTGGAAGATACCAGAAATATGTATGTAAATGAATTTCCGGCAGTTTTAGCAAAAAGCCGTTATCGTTACGCAGCTTCCGAGTTATATAAAATTGAAGGAAGTAAATACGATTCCGACGGTCTCGTTGTTCCTTTGACCAACTTCCCGAAAAAACTGACTCATCCGGAAGATATGATGATTGTTTGGCCCGTTTTATGGACCACCTCCAGAACTCCGGTTGAATCTGCATTTTATGGCGACACCAGTGTTACCTTCAAAATGACACAGCCTGTTTGGACCTGTGCAACCAGCTTAGGCGGAATGAGTCATCTGGATGTTGACCCCTCTGATGCATTCTATCTGGAAAATGCAATTGAATTGCTGGATGAACCCGGTGAATTCTTCTTTGATAAATACGCAAAGAAAATTTACTACTATCCCTACCAGGAAGAAGATATGACCACTGCAGACGTTTGGGTTTCCACCACCGAAGGGTTGCTCAATATGTCCGGTAGCTCCTTGCAGAACAAGGTGCAGAACGTGGAATTTAATAACTTAAGATTCCAGTACGGGGCATGGAACGAGCTGTCTCAGACCGGTATGAAAGTAAATCAGACTGACCAATATCTGATTGCAAGCACCAACGATGCAATCTGGCATAAGGAAATTATGCAGCCTGCGCAGGTTACCATTGAAGCAGCACAGTATATTGACATTAAAAACTGTGAATTTGTAAACTTAGGCTCCAACTGTTTGAATATGACCAACGGTATCTTAAATGCAAATGTTGTTGGTAACTTATTTAGAGACAGTGCAGCAACCGGTTTGGTTGTGGGTAACTGGAACCATAAGGTTGAACTTTCCGACGATCAGGAAAGATGTGAATACATCACCGTTGCCAACAATGCATTCCACCGTGTAGCATATGAAATATGCGGTTCTGCCGCTTTGGCAGTTTATTATCCTGCACACACCGTAATTGAACACAATGACGTTCGTGACGTTCCTTACACCGGTATCTCCGTTGGTTGGGGTTGGGGTGTTTGGAACCCGCCGGAAGTAAGAGATATTCACGTGTTATCCAACTACGTGGAAAACGTTACTTCTCAGAACCATGACGGTGCTCATATTTACACTTTAGGTAGAATGGAAGAATCCACCATTAAATACAATCACTTAGTGGATTCCGGCGACTGGCGTGGAGGTATCTACTTAGACGAAGCAAGTGCAGCGATTACTGTTGAAGAAAACGTTGTTCAGCGTGCAGTGAATCCCCTCTTTGTACGTTCTGGTGCAATCATCAGAGATATCTATGCAACCAACAACTATATTGATACCGAAGAAACCGGATTCAGTGCAGAAACAGAAGATACACACAGAAACAAAATTGATGTTACCTACCATATTTTAGACGGTAAATGGCCCGCAAGAGCACAGGAAATTATGGCTGATGCAGGCTTAGAAGAACAGTACAGCCACCTGTTAAAAGAAGCGGAATATCCCGATTGGAGAGTATTCGCTTGGGAATACAACCCGGATGATTTATACGAGGTAGGCGTTATTCCGGACGTAAACCGTTGGGTATTAGGTCAGGAATATGATGATTTCTTTGAAATCAGCCATTCCAAGCCCACCGTATACGCAGGTGGTCACTTAGGTGACACCAAACCCGGCGAATGGGTATCCTTTAACGTTCATGTTGAAGACGAAGGCAACTACAAACTGTCTATCCGTGGTTCTGACGGTTGGACCGGCGGTGCAGAATGTACCGCAAAACTGACCTTAGACGATGAAGTGATTGCAGACGGCTTCGTTATCAAACGTGGCGGTTGGGATTTGAAAAACTTTGAAGTTGGTAATGTTTACTTAACCAAAGGTGACCACGTATTCAAAATGGAAGTTCAGGGTAACGACTGGATGGTCGGCGGCTTCCTCTTTGACAGCGGTAAGCTCTTACCCGATGATCCCAATTATGATGAAGGCATCCTGGTTGACCAGGCAACCTTCGTAGAACGCTTCGCAGACGGCTTCCAGGATATTGAAGGCCACTGGGCATATTACAACATCCTGGATATGACCGATGCAGGCTATATCAAAGGTTATGATGCAAAAACCTTCGGTCCCGACGATGCAGTTACTCTGCATCAGGCTTGTATGTTAACCTTAAGAGTTATGAACGACACTTCTGATGATACCAACTGGAAAGAACAGGCAGCCCAAATGGGTATGCTTACTTCCGTAAACGAACCCGATGCTGCCATTTCCAGAGAACGTTTCGTTGATATCTTGATGAAAGCATATAAGAAAGTGGTTGGCAACTACACCATCGTGGTTGACAAAGAATACTGCTCCGATGCCAATGCCATTACTGCACCGTATCTGCATGCAATTTACGGTGCAATCGATTTGGAATTGATTGAAGGTTATGAAGACGGCACCTTCCGTCCGCATAACACCTTAACCAGAGCAGAAGCAACCACAGTATTATATCGCTTCACCGATACATTTTAGTTTATAGTTCCAATTATTTAGAGCTATCGTAAGAATGAAAATCTCTCCTGCCTTTGCTCTTGCGGGGGCAGGGGGGTCTCGCAACAAGGTTATTACTCCCTTACGATGTTTCCAATCTCATTTTTTATTAAAAAAAACAAAAATAATAAAAAAAATCAGAAAGGACATCAAGTAATATGAAAAAACTTATTAGTATTTGCTTAACCATCTGTATGTTACTCAGCATGGTAAGCATCACAAACGTTTTTGCTACTCCCTCCTGGCCCGGCGCTTACGGCGATTTAGGTACCGAGTACAAAAACGGCTACGTATCTACCGTAGACAGCATCAAAGGCGCTGTTCGTAACGGCGACGCTGCTGAAGCAGGTGTTGACTATCAGGCAACCTCTTCCGACCCCTGGGGTGCAAATGGTATGTTCAACATGGTATCCGGCGACTGGGCTTACATCGTTGTTGATATGCCCTATACCGGCGTATATGCAATGCAGCTGAAAACTGAATGGACCAACGGTTTCCCCTTTGTGGTTCATGTAACCAGTGACGAAGGCTATGCAGCAGAATACAACATCACCAGCACCAGCTGGTCTTCCGGTTGTAAACAGGACCAGCCCATGTACTTAAAAGAAGGTACCAACGTGCTGAAATATCAGCTGGTTGGTAGCTATAACGGTGGTATTTCTTCCATCGACTTTGGTGCATTGAATGCTACCAGCGCAGAAAAATCCTTAGACTTTTTACCCTTAGTAAAATTAGCAGAAGATTTAGTAGTGCCCACTCCGGCACCCACTCCGGAACCGACTCCGGAACCGACTGCTAAGCCCTACTTCCCCGAAGGATGGGATGGCGTTGTTGAAAATCATCCCGATGTAAACTTCGATGCAGAAGCATTGGTAATTGAAGGTTGGGCACCCAACCTGTCTTCTGACGAAGGTACCGAATTATTCGGAACTGACTGGGGAACCGAAGGTTCTTCCTCTATCCCCAATAAAGGTCAGGCAAGTGCTATTTATCTGGCACCCGGCGCATCTGCAACCTACACTGTAACCGTTACCAATGAAGGTGTTTACGGTGCACAGGTAAAAGCATCCGCTGCAGAAGGCGCAACCACCTTACAGATGGCTAACACTGTTAACGGCGTGAACTATTATTCTCAGCATACAATTCCCAACCGCGGAACTTGGGTTCCCACCTGGTCCAACTCCACCGGCTTCCAGGCAGACGATTTGATTTACCTGCAGGCAGGCGCAAACGAAATCACTATTTCTAACGTTGGCAGCTACGGTGCAACTTATGAAAACAATGACTTCGGTATCATCACTGATTCTATGAGCTTAATTGACTATGTTGGAACCGATGATAACCCGGCAGGTACCGATCCCGAAGGCTGGAACGGTATGGTTGACGAATTCACCGGCTTTACCGGTTACGAAGGCTCTATTACCGCACTTTCCTACAATGAATACTTTATGGCTTTCCCCTACACCGACACCGGTGTTGATTTAGACGGCATCTGGGTGAATTACACCGTAACCGCTCCCGCAGCAGGTATGTACTTAGTAGATGCTACCGCAGCTGATAACGGTATTGTTACCTTAACTACCGAAGTACAGGATTATGTAACCTTTGATTTTGATGATTATATGCCTGCATACATCTGGTTAGAAGAAGGCGATAACTTAATCACCGCAACCGGTTCTGCAGACTTTACCAATGCAACCTTCTATCCGTTAAACAATTCTGACGATTACTTAAGCCAGAAAAACAATGTAAATGATGCTCCCGATGAAGCTACTGACCTGGTCATCAGACCCTATACCGACAGAACCAATGAAGACGGTTTCTATCAGTGGGGTGCTGAAGATGCTGTTGTTCAGTATGCAGGTTCTTCCATGACCTATGATGTAAACTGTTTCTTCCCCGGCATCTACAGAGTAAAGGCAAAAAACGCAGGTACCACTGATTCCACTAAACTTCCCACCATCACCA
>JAZNNT010000046.1:0-2679 GCA_045580405.1 Clostridia bacterium | reverse complement strand
CCTCGGGCAAACGTCCGAAACGGAAGGTCGTTTTACACTTATATCCAACAAAATGGTATCATAATAAACTTATATTGTCAACATGAGCGATTGAGGAGAAATTGTCGGGAATAGGGGCTGTTTTTGGTTAGGAATAGCGTCGGGAGTAGCGTCGGGAATAGAAAAGAAAAAGATGATTTTCGTGGAAACATTCGTGGAAACTTTTTTCCTAAAGGGTAAAAAAACGGACTTTTCGTAGCTTGTTTTACAGAAAAACAAGCGTTGAACGAAACGTAACAAGAAAGCGGGAATAAAAGGATACACCACAAATGAATCGGCAAAAATAAAAGGGATTTGAAGTTGCTGCGCAACCCCGTTTGCGGTGCCCGAAAAAATCTTCGGAAACAGCCATTTTCCTCGATTTTTCGACCGCGGCACCCGCTAACCTGCTCCCTTCATCGTCCACAGGACGCGGTCGCAGTCGCGACCCGCGACTCCGTCGCTCGGCTTCAAATCCCTTCCAATTTATCACAAAAACAAGAGGTATACCTTACGGTATACCTCTTATTTTTGGCGGAGAAGGAGGGATTTGAACCCTCGCGACGGTTTCCCGCCCTACGCCCTTAGCAGGGGCGCCTCTTCGGCCAACTTGTGTACTTCTCCATAACCGAATTTTTTATTCATATTAAAATATTTATGGGAAAGGCAAGTCTTTTATTGAAACCTGCCTTTCCGTTGGCGGAGAGACAGAGATTCGAACTCTGGGCTCTTTCGAGTCACTAGTTTTCAAGACTAGCTCCTTAAACCACTCGGACATCTCTCCCTATCGAGAACAAAAAGAATTATATCAAATCTTGGGCAAAATGTCAAGACCTTTTGGGGAATTTGTTTAGATTTTTCTAATAAATTCCCCATAGGCAATTATGCTTCATCAACAAGATTATAATACCTTATTTAAAAAGTCAATGGTTCTCGGATGTTTGGGATTATTAAAGATTTCATCAGGAGTTCCTTCTTCTAAAATCACACCGTCATCCATAAAGAGAACTCGATCTGCAACTTCACGGGCAAAACCCATTTCATGAGTAACCACCACCATGGTCATTCCGTCTTTTGCCAGTTGTTTCATTACAGCTAAAACTTCTCCGACCATCTCGGGATCTAACGCACTGGTAGGCTCATCAAACAGCATAATATCAGGATTCATAGCCAATGCTCTCGCAATGGCTACACGCTGCTTCTGTCCCCCGGAAAGCTGAGACGGATAGCTGTCTGCTTTATCGGTTAAACCCACCATTTCCAGAAGGCGAAACGCATTCTCCTTTGCTTCTTCTTTGGTCGCTTTCTTTAAATCAACAGGAGCAAGCATCAAGTTACGAAGCACGTTCATATTGGCGAACAAATTAAAGTGTTGGAACACCATGCCGATATTTTCACGGACTTTATTAATCTTAATCTTTTTGTCATTAATACGATAGTTGTCCACAATAATTTCGCCTGAGGTGATTTCTTCTAATTTGTTCATGCATCGAAGAAACGTTGATTTACCGGAACCGGAAGGGCCGATTACACAAACCACTTCCCCTTCGTATATATCGTTCGAGATTCCACGAAGAACCTCGTTTTTGCCAAAGTTTTTCGTTAAATTTTCAATATGAATTTTAACGTTATTTCTATTTGCGGCCACGTTTTAAGCTCCTCTCTAAAGCGTTTGCTACCTGCTGCAAAGCCAGGATAACAACTAAATACATTACTGCAACAATCCCCCAGGTCTCGAAGGATTTAAAGGTAATTGCAATAACATTCTGCGCTTTGTTTACCAGTTCCGGAAAACCGATAACAGATAAAATAGAGGTATCTTTTAAAGTGATAATAAACTGATTTACGATACTGGGAATCATATTTTTAATTGCCTGAGGCAACACAACCCGGAACATGGAACGCCAATATGAAAGACCTAAGCTTCTGGCAGCTTCCATCTGACCGGGATCAATGGACTGTATGCCTGCACGGATAATTTCAGACATATACGCACCACAGTTTAATGCTAAACAAATGGTACCTGCCTGCAAACTTGTTAAAACGAATTTAATCCCTAAAATATTTTTTGCGCCATATGGCAGTCCGTAAAAAACGAAGAATGCCAAAACAATCATGGGAACACCACGAATGATATTGACATAAATCGCAGATATCGCTCTGGAAAATTTATTGTCGACAACACTTGCCAAACCAAAAATGATCCCTAAGATACATCCGAAAAGCAATCCCCATAAAGCAAGCAATAAAGTTTGCCCCATTGCTTCCATCAACAGAGGACCGTATGTAAAAATAATCTGCTCCATGGGAGCTTTCCCTCCTATTACATAGAATCATAGGAAGGGGCATTGGATCATCCAATGCCCCCTGCCGGAAATGATTAACCCAAATATTTTGCGATGATTTCGTCGTATTTGCCGTTATCTCTGATGTTTTTCAGTCCGGCATTGAACAAGTCGATTAATTCCTGTTTTTCAGCATCGAAAATTGCCATACCGTACTGAGCAGGTTCATTTTCAGTGCCTTCTACAAATTTCATTGCTAATTCACCGGTTTTGATGTTGTATTTTAAAATCGGAGTATCGTCGATACAAGCATCTACCTGACCGCCCATAACCGCCTGATACATATCAGGAGAGGTGGAGAAGGTAACAACTTCAA
>JAZNNT010000045.1:0-8763 GCA_045580405.1 Clostridia bacterium | reverse complement strand
AATAGAGGTGAATTTTATGGGGTATAAGAGTTTAAAAACTTTATATTACGGTGATGACAAGGTTTATGCACAAGAATACTTGAATCGTTTTAACTCAGCAGAAACCGTAAAGTTAAACTTTTATATCGGGGAACATCAGGCATTTTTTATGGAAAATGCTACTGTGATGAAAAAAGCATACAATATTGCAAAACTGGATAAACAAATAGAACGTATATGTAAAGACCTTCCGGGCGTTGCAATCAATCAGTATTCCAAAAAATGTTTAATTGATGAAATTGTGATTACCAATAAAATAGAGGGTGTGCACAGTAGTCGAAAAGAAATAGGAGAAGCTCTGAATATATTGGAATCTCAGTCCGAACACAAAGGAAAACGGCGGCGTTTTGTCAGCTTGGTAAACAAATATTTAAAGTTGATCAAGCAGGAAAATATCCCTTTAGCCAATTGTCGGGATATTCGAAACATTTATGATGAAGTATTTTTAGAAGAAGTGGTTTACGAAGAACCTACCAACAAACCAGATGGGCAAATTTTTCGTAAAGGAATTGTTCATGTTCACAGCGAAACAGACAAGGTCATTCATACCGGACTGATGCCGGAAAGTAAAATTATCGAATCAATGGAGCAAGCGCTGGAGTTTTTGAATAATGATGCGGTGGAAGGATTATTTAAAATATGCATCTTTCATTATCTGATGGAATATATCCATCCGTTTTATGATGGTAACGGCAGGCTTGGTAGATTCTTGCTAAGCTATGGTATTTCTAACACTTTAACCCCTTTGGTCAGTTTTAGAATTTCGGAAACAATCAAAAAAAATATCAATGCATATTATAAAGCTTTCACGGTATGCAACGACCAACGAAATTTAGGTGATTTAACACCTTTTCTGCTCATGCAGTTGGAAATGATTTACTTGGCCATGGATGAGCTCTATGATTCTCTACTTGAAAAATTAGCAACCTGGAATAAATATGAAGTCATTATTGCAAAGCGGTGCGACGACAAGGAGCTGCGCAAATTGTATAGTTTTTTGATTCAGGCAGCGTTGTTCAGTGAACAAGGTATTTCCATGCTGGAATTGCAACAGAATATGCAATATAGCCAGTATGTTATAAAGAAATTGATGGGTAAAATACCGGAAGAAATGTTGGTTATTAAAACAAAGCAGAAATTTAAATTTTATGCTGTTAATCTCGAAAAATTAAATGCGATTCTTTTGGACGAAAGTATAGAAGCTGTCCGGAATGGAAATTTGCAATAGTGATTGTCCAATTTGAAACGAACCATCAAAAAAGAACTTGCAGAAGCAAGTGCTCTTTTGATGAAAGAGACGAATGGTTTGGATAGCGTATGTTATCTGATTTTTCCTTGGATATATTCCATTGCTTTGTCTCTATCTTTCGATGAGTTAAAACCAAATTTGTAGTTTTTTCCAAGGTTGGTGTATACCTGTAATCCACCGCCACCTAAAAACATGTATTTATCTATTTTTAGAATCTGGTCAAATTTAACAGATGTGTCTCCTTTTGTTAAAAAGGATAACACGCCACCCATCACAAAGTTTGCACCTTTTGATTTTGTCCACATAATGCATTTGTTTGTGACAACGATTTTTCCTACGCCTCCACCCTGTAAACTTCCTTTGCATTCAAAAACAATGCTTTCTTTTTCTTCGTTACCGTTTGATACGGAATTTTGAGCTAAATTAGTTCCACATTTCAAGCAAAAGTTAGACTCTTCTTTGATTACTGTACCACAATTTCTACAAATCATTTTTTATCCTCCTTGATGGTTAATTCCAAAACGGAATTTTCTATATTATAATTCTATTTCGGAATTATGTCAAGACTTTTTTAGAATATAATATAAGAAAAATTCTAAAAAGGAATTATGTAATATGAAAATCAGGAAACAGCTTTACGGAGATAAAAATCTGGTGGGTAGAAATATCGAACGGATGCGAAAGGCAAGAGGAATTAAGCAAAAAGACTTTATTGCACAGATTCAGATTATGGGATGTGATATGAATCCTACCAGTTATTCCAAACTGGAAGGGCAGGTAAGAGCTGCCACTGATAAAGAAATTTTTGTGATTGCTAAACTTTTAGAGGTATCTATGGAAGAATTATTTACAAAATAAAAAAAGCACTTGCTTTCCCTGAAGCAAGTGCTTTTTAGTCTTTAGGGTGTTGCGCTTAATAGTATGACTCACCGCCATATAAAAATAAGCTTTGCGTAAGCAAAGCTACCTTAAGTGATTCCCTATTACTTTCCAAAAAAACATACACAAACAAATTTTAGGGAATGGTGAAAAGTGAAAAGATAAGAGTGCAAAAAGAAACGACAACTTTCTTTAGAAAATTGTCGTTTCTTTTTGGAGGCGCCACCCAGATTCGAACTGGGGATCAAGGTGTTGCAGACCGATGCCTTACCACTTGGCTATGGCGCCACAGTATGAAATTGTTTTTTAGTTGACAAAAGGCACAATATTCATTGTGCCTTTTATCAAATGGAGCGGAAGACGAGATTCGAACTCGCGACGTTCACCTTGGCAAGGTGACGCTCTACCACTGAGCCACTCCCGCATATTTTGTTTGAAAAAGCTAATGGTGCCTCCGGGTGGAATCGAACCGCCGACACAGGGATTTTCAGTCCCTTGCTCTACCGACTGAGCTACAGAGGCAAATGGTTTAGTCACGGCTCAATCTCCAAGGGATTTTAAAGAAAAGTGGCGACCTGGAAGGGGATCGAACCCTCGACCTCTAGCGTGACAGGCTAGCGTTCTAACCAGCTGAACTACCAGGCCATAATTTCTTTCTGATAAACCGCTTCACTTATCAAGCGAAGGTTATTATACACCACTTTTTTTCAAAAGTCAATACTTTTTTTGAAATTTTGTTAAATTTTTTTGAAATTCTTTTTGTAGCATTGCTAAATCCTTTGGAAATCAAGGAGTTTAAAGAAATATCAGAGGAAAAAACACTGTATTTTTCCCCGGTGAACCCGTCATATTTTGCTAAAAATAAGAAAAAATCTACAACTTTGTAAAAATTTGTAAAATAATATTGACTTTTCTTCTATCTTACGTTATAATATAAAAAAAGAGAGAAGAATGTTAGAATTTGATAAAGGAGTTTTCGTATGATCGCAACAGGCTTGACCCGAAGAATTGATAAGCTGGGCAGAATTATGGTGCCGAAAGCCATCCGCAGTGAATACGGTATCAGTGAACATACCCCGGTTGAAATTTTCACCAGAGGGGAATTTATTGTGATTAAAAAATATACCGTTTCCGATGGCGATATCCAGTCCCGTTATCACACAGACAACGTGGGCAGAATTGTGCTTCCCAAAGCCATCCGTAAGCAGTTTGGTCTGGCGGAGTGTGATGATTTTGTGGAAATTTTTACCGAAGAGCAGAGCATCCTTTTAAAAAAATATGAGCGAAGCTGCGTCATTTGTGGAAAAAATGAAGGACTTATGCAGATTCGGGATAAGAAAATCTGCAAAGAATGTGTGGCAGAAATTCTTCGCAAGGCAGGGAACTGATCCCGGATTTTTAGGAACCGTAATCCGAAAGGGTTGCGGTTTTTTTGTGTAAAAAAACATCTGTTAGGATACATTTGTCCAAAAAGACTTCTTTTTCACAGAAAAATCGACTTAAAATACAAATAATCCGACCAAATGTATAAATAAATTGCCGAGAGAATATGCTAATATAAACGTAACGGAAATTCTTTTCTTATAAAAAGAAAGAAAAACATGTTTCCAAAAAAATCATTTTGAAAGCAGGTCTTATGCTATGGCAGAGTACAATTTAAAGGAAATCATTGGTAAATTCAATATTACCGATGGTGCAACCCCGTACGGAAAAGGTCATATTAACGACACTTACTTATCCAACGCATGTGAACCCCGATACATTCTTCAGAGAATTAACAACAACGTATTCAAACGTCCTCAGGATGTTATGGAAAACATTGTTCGTGTTACCGCTCATCTGAAAAAGAAAATCATTGAAGAAGGCGGAGATCCCAAAAGAGAAACTCTGAATTTGGTAAAAACTCATGACGGTGAGCCTTATTATGTAACCGCTAAGGGTGATTACTTCAGAATGTATGAATTTATCGAAGGCGCTCAGACTTATGAAATTGTGGAAGAGCCCATTCATTTTTACAATGCGGCAAAAGCCTTTGCAAAATTCCAGCAGCGTTTGGCAGATTTTCCGGCGGAAAAGCTTCACGAAACCATTCCTTCCTTCCATGACACCACTGTTCGTTTTCAGCAGCTTAAGGATGCCATCGCAAACGACAAAGCCGGTAGATTAAAAGATGTGCAGGCGGAAGTAGAATTTGCCTTGGCAAGAGAAAAGGATGCTTCTGTGATTGTGGATGCGATTAAAGAAGGTACTGTTCCCCTTCGTGTTACTCATAACGATACCAAGTACAACAACATCATGATTGATGACGAAACAGGTCTTGGCATCTGTGTAATCGATTTGGATACCGTTATGCCCGGTTCCCTGCTGTATGACTATGGTGATTCTTTACGATTCGGAACCAATCCTGCGGATGAAGATGAAAAGGATTTATCCAAGGTATACTGCGATCTGAACCTGTTTGAGATGTTCACCAAAGGCTACATGGAAGAGTTAAAAGACGTGATGACTCCCCGTGAAAAAGAGCTGATGCCCTTTGCTGCAAAACTGATGACCTATGAATGCGGTATCCGTTTCTTAGCAGACTACTTAAATGGCGATACCTATTTCAAAACCAAATATCCCGAACATAATCTGGACCGTTGCCATACTCAGTTCAAATTAGTAAAGGATATGGAAGAAAAAGAAGAATTGATGAAGGAGATTGTGAAGAAATATGATTAAACCTATTTTAGACCAGGAATTTATCCCCGCAATTGTTTACAACAGAAAATTTTTAGAAACTGCAACCCGTCCTCTGCAGATTGCAGTGGAAAGAGAAAACGGTTTAATCTACCGTTATGACACCAAAATCGGTGACGATAAAGATGCCAACAATTTTTATGTGGAACGCTTAATCAAAATGTTACTTTGGGCAGTTGGCGGCTTCAAAATTTATTTAAACGGCGATAAAGATGTATACGAATATATTAAAAATGCCTATACTTTAGAAGGACTCCGTAAATTCGATGTTGACTTTATGAGCGGTGTTTATGAACATCCCTTTGAAGTTGTTTACACCGAAAATATGCCCGAAGAAAAAGGCAATCCCGTTTCCATCGGCCGTCATTTGGACGGTTGCCGTATCGGTTTTGATGCAGGCGGAAGTGATATGAAGGTTTCCGCAGTGGTAGACGGCGAAGTTATCTTCTCCGAAGAAATCGTTTGGTTACCCAAATTAAACGATGATCCGGAGTACCATTACGAGAACATCCAAAAAGCAATCGACTTAGCTGCTTCCAAAATGCCCAGAGTGGATGCTATTGGCGTGTCCTCTGCAGGTGTTTACATTGCAAACCGTGCAATGGTAGCTTCTCTGTTCATTAAAGTGCCGAGAGACAAATTCAATGCAAGAATCAAAGACATTTATAAAAACATTGCAGGTGACATTCCGGTGGCAGTTGCAAACGACGGTGACGTTGCGGCTTTGGCAGGCGCTATGCACTTAAACAAAAACTCCATCTTAGGTGTTGCAATGGGTACCTCCGAAGCAGTTGGTTATGTTGATCCCAACGGTAACATCACCGGCTGGTTAAACGAGCTGGCATTTGCTCCTGTGGACTATAACACCGACGCTATGGTAGACGAATGGTCCGGTGACTTCGGCTGCGGATGTAAATACTTCTCTCAGGATGCTGTTATTAAATTAGCTCCCAAAGCCGGTATCGAACTGCCCGAAGATTTATCCTTGGCAGAAAAATTAAAAGTGGTTCAGAAATACTTAGCAGAAGGTCACGAAGGCGCTGTTCAGATTTTTGAAACCATCGGTACATACTTTGGTTATGCTATTGCGTACTACAGCGAATTTTATGATATCAACTACCTGCAGATTTTAGGTCGTGTTACCTCCGGTAAAGGTGGCGACATTATCATTGAAAAAGCAAAAGAAGTATTAAATCAGGAATTCCCGGAATTAGCTACCAAAGTAAACTTATATATTCCCGATGAATATGAAAGAAGAGTTGGTCAGTCCATTGCGGCTGCAAGCTTACCTGAATTAGCGAAATAAGTAAAACAAGCAAAAAAGTGAAATAAGGAGGAGTTTTTCCCATGAGAGTAATTGTTTGTAATAACTATGAAGAACTGTCCAAAGAAGGCGCAAAACTGTTTGCAAGTCAGATGATTTTAAAACCTAACTCTGTTTTAGGCTTGGCAACCGGTTCCACTCCCATCGGACTGTATAAAAACTTAATCGAAATGAACAAAGCCGGTGAAATTGACTTTTCCGATATCACCTCCTTTAACTTAGACGAATACTATCCCTTATCCCCCGAAAACGATCAGAGCTACCGTTATTTTATGAACGAAAACCTGTTCAATTTCGTAAATATTGATAAGGCAAGAACCTTCGTTCCCAACGGTTTATCTGAAAACCCCGAAGAAGAAGGCGCAAACTACGACGCGATGATTGACAAAGCCGGCGGCGTGGATATTCAGCTTTTGGGCATCGGTCAGAACGGTCATATCGGCTTTAACGAACCCGACGAAAAGTTGGTTTCCGGTACGCATTTAACCGATTTAACCGAAAACACCATCCAGGCAAATTCCCGTTTCTTTAACTCCATTGATGAAGTGCCCACCAAGGCAATCACCATGGGTATGGCAAGCATTATGAAGGCGAAAAAAATCGTACTCTTAGCAAGCGGTGCCAACAAAAACACCGTTGTTCGCGCATTATTAGACGATAAAATCACCACCAACGTGCCTGCAACCTTATTAAAACTCCATCCGGATGTTGTTTTAATCTGTGACAAGGAGGCATACGGCGAATGATTTTTAAAAATGCAAAAATAAACGGTCAGCTCTGCGACTTTGAAGTAGTTGACGGAAAATTTGTGAAATTTGGAAAATTAGACGGGGAAGGCACCGACTTAGGTGGGAAAACCGTCATCCCCGGTCTGGTGGACGTACATACCCACGGCTGTGTAGGCGGTGACACCATGGATGCAGAATTTGCCGAAATGTGTGACTATTTGGCGAAAAACGGTATCACTTCCTGGTTACCCACTACCATGACCGTTGCTATGGAAGACATTGCAAAAACCATGAATTCCGCAACCGATTGCAAAGGTGCGCAGATTCTTGGCTTCCATATGGAAGGTCCTTACATTAACGTGAAATACAAAGGCGCTCAGAATGAAAAGTTCATCAAAGTTCCCGATATTGAAGAATTCAAAAAACTGCCCAATGTGAAGATGGTTACCATCGCTCCCGAAGTGGAAGGCAGTATGGAATTTATCAAAGAAGCAAAAGACCTGTGCGTGGTATCTTTAGGTCATACCGACACCACTTATGATATTGCAATGGAAGCAATTAAAAACGGTGCAAACTGCTTGACTCACTCTTTCAATGCAATGCCGCCCTTACATCACAGAAATCCCGGCTTGCTGGGTGCAGGGATGGAAACCGGCATTTATGCACAGATTATTTGTGACGGATTACATATCCACAAAGCGGTTATTTTAGCAATGTATAAAATTTTTGGTACCGACAGACTGGTGTTAATCAGTGACTCCATGCGTGCTACCGGTATGTCTGACGGTGAATATGAATTCGGCGGACAGCCCATCGAAGTGAAAAACGGTGTTGCAAGAACCATGGAAGGCGCAATCGCAGGCAGTACCACCAATTTGTGGGCTTGTGTGAACAAGGCTGTGGAATTTGGTATTCCTTTTGAAGATGCCGTAAAAATGGCAACTGAAACTCCCGCTACTATGATTGGCGTAAACAAAGGCCAGTTAAAAGAAGGCTTCGATGCCGATTTTGTAGTGCTGGATGACAACAGAAAAATCTTGGGCACTTACATTGCAGGAAACCTGTATCAGTAAATTTTTAATATCAAAAAAATCTCCGTGAATTTCACGGAGATTTTTTTATTAAATGAATAATGAATAAACAATAAAGAATAAAAACGGTGGCAGGCAAAGCCTGAATTGTAGGGAAACACCGCTGTGTGCATTTGAGGAACGACATCCAGGTCGTTCCCTACTTGACTTGGTGGAATAAAGGTGATAAAATATAAAAATAGAGGTGATTCTATGAATTACGAGGAACAAAATAAACAAAATGCATATAAACCCATCAAAGAAAATCCGATTATATTGGATTTTACTGGCTGTAAATATTGGTGGGAAATTCATTTGTTATTAAAAACAAAATTCGGACTTCCCGACTCGTACGGAAAAAACTGGGATGCTTTGTGGGATTGTTTGAGATATTTGTGGGCAGATGGAGAGCATATGGAAGTTAATATCTGCGGTTATTCATCGCTCCCCGAGGATTTGAAAAAGTATTGTGAAACAATGCTTGAAGTCTTTTCGGATGTGCATCGGGATACACCGAATGTTGTATTTGAGCTGATTTCATAAAAATACTCCGTGATTTTTCACGGAGTGTTTTTTTTGTATAACGAAAACCATGCGATAGTCGCGTGGTTCTAAAAAGGTTAACCGATGAACGAAAACAAAACGGACTTTAGAAAAAAGTGATTGTTTTGAAAGATTGAAGTATAGCATAAACAACTATTATTGTAAAGCCTTCCCCTCGAGGGGGGAACGAGG
>JAZNNT010000044.1:0-26580 GCA_045580405.1 Clostridia bacterium | reverse complement strand
CCCAACACATGGGTAAAGGGATACTCTCCAAAATATTCCTGCATTAAACGGACTGCGTTTTTATGGGGTTTATTGGTCACCACACCAAGATAAATATTTTTAGAAACCAATCCCGAAAGCATTGTTAAAATACCATCGTAGGGCTTAACCTTGTAACTGCAATACTGTCCGAAGCACTCCCGATACACACGGATTGCTTCTTCTAAATGAGAAAGATTTGCATCTCCGCTGTATCGTAAGGCACGCTCCACTAACTTGTCTGCACCGTTACCTGCAAAAAAACCATACTGCTTTGCGGGAATACTCTCATATCCAAAAAAATTCAGCATTTCATTGCCTGCTCTGGCAATGGATTCCAAGGTGGCGAGCAATGTGCCGTCCAGGTCGAAAATGGCTCCTTTTATCATAAAATCTCCCCCCGATTTCTTTTTTTAAAGTATATCATTTTGCAGGGAAGGTGTCAAGTAATCCTCTTTAGAAAAATTCGGCAATTTATACAACACACAGTAGAATTTTGCACAAATATGCCAAAATCTTGAATGATTATGAAATTTTCCTTGCATTTTTACCAAATATATAGTATACTGTGGATAATAAGGAAAGGAGGTTCATTACAATGAACTTAGACAAAAAAACTAAAGACATGGTAATTTTTATTGCCGCAATTGTTTCCGTGGTAGCAATTTTGTTCTTACCCTTCGTGAGCATTATGGGGCAGAGTATTTCTCTGGTAGAAACCTTAACTGTAGGTATGGATCTGGGACTTGATGCAGGTATTGGCGACTTTGCTCTGTTAGCTTCCGTCATCGGTGGTGCTGCTGCAATCTTCTTCGGCTGGAAGAAAGACAGAAAAAGCACTATGATCTCATCGATTGTTGGTGCAGCAGGCATCGTAATCTTCGTAATTGTTCTGCAGGTTGCTCTTTCCGAAGCTGCAAGCTTTGGTATGAAAATCAGCGCATTTGACATTTTAGGCCTTGGCGTATGGCTTTCTCTGATTGCTCACGTAGTAAACATTGTTCTTTGCTACCTGAAAGATCCTGCTGAAACTCAGGAAACTACTGAAGAAACCTATACTGAAGATACTTATACCAACGTTTAAGAATCCATAAAAAATAAGGGCAGCAGATATTCTGTTGCCCTTATTTTTTTCTTTTCAAAGAAAATCCATTCCCACAAAAAAATCCCGCAGAATCTTTTGATACTCTGCGGGATTTTTGTTTTGCACTTTGGGATAAAACCAATTCCAACGATTAACGTTTGGAGAACTGAGGTGCACGACGAGCTGCTTTTAAGCCGTATTTCTTTCTTTCCTTCATACGAGGATCACGGGTAACGAAGCCAGCTTTTTTCAGGTCGGATTTTAATTCAGCATTGAAGTTGATTAATGCTCTGGTGATACCGTGTCTGATTGCACCAGCCTGACCGGAAACGCCGCCACCGAATACGTTAACCAGAACGTCGAACTGACCTGCGGTTGCAGTTAAGTTAAGCGGCTGTCTAACGATTAATTTTAAGGTTTCCAGACCAAAATAGTCGTCAATATCTCTGTTATTGATAATAATGTTACCTTTACCGGGAATCAGACGAACTCTTGCTACAGAGCTTTTTCTTCTGCCGGTGCCAAGATATACTTCTAATTTTTTAGCCATATCTTATATCCTCCCTATTAACCGTTGTATACTTCGGGTTTCTGAGCCTGGTTTTCATGCTCAGCACCTTTGTAAATTCTAACTTTGGTAGCCATTTTTCTGCCCAGAGAGTTGTGGGGCAGCATGCCTTTGATTGCCAGCATCATAGCTTTTTCCGGATTTTCAGCCATCAGCTTTTCGTAGGGAACTGCTTTTAAGCCGCCGATGTAACCGGTGTGTCTGTAGTAGATTTTGTTTTTCAGCTTGTTACCGGTTAAAACAGCTTTTTCAGCGTTGATAACGATAACGTGATCTCCCAGGTCAACGTTGGGAGTGTACTCAGGACGATGTTTACCTCTTAAAATGGAAGCAACTTTTGCAGCGGTTCTACCTAAGGGCATATCTGCAGCATCAACGATGTACCATTTTGCTTCGGTCTGTCCTGCTTTTGCAAGATAAGTATCTTTCATAAGAAACCTCCGAGTATATTTAATCTTTATTTTAATCAGTTTTTCCTGTCCGATTTTTCCGAACGGATATCATTATACAAAAAGATTTTCTCTTTGTCAACCGTTTTTTTGAAATTTTTTAATCTAAAAATAGTTTTCTTTCATTTTCTTTCGTTTTCTCTTGTTTTCTTCGTTTTTTAAATATGCGATTTTTACAAATCGGAGGTCAGTTTTGTTAAAATTTTATCAGAATAGGGTGGAATTGCCTCCTCAAAAGACACCACATACCCTGCCAGAAGCGTTGCTTTTTCTAAACAAATCTCCATAGAACGCCCTCGTAAATAATGATGCAAGAAGCAAGCGCAAAAGCTGTCCCCCGCTCCCACGGCAGACACAAATTCGCTCTTTTTTGCAGGAGTGCGGAAAAATCCCTGGTTTTCATCCCACACACAGGCACCGTCGCTGTCTAAGGTTAAAAGGGCAGTTTTGATGTTGCAGATGTTGCAGATTTTCTCTAAAGCAAGAGCAGGTTCCCCCTCTGTAACAGAAAAGATTTCCTTTATCAAAAGATATTCGTCACGGTTCATTTTTAAGATATCACAAGAGAAAAGCCCCTGCTTTAAAAGTTCCTTTGTATAATAGTGCTGCCGCAAATTCATATCAAAAAAACGGTAGGCGTACTTACCTTGGGAAAGAAGCTGTTCCCACGTTTTTTTGGAAATTTCACTACGCAGAGCAAGGGTGCCAAAATAAAAAACATCGTACGATTCATCAAGCACAGAAGCGTCATACGGGATACTGTCATAACTGAATGAACCGCTTAAATCGTAGCAGGGTTCTCCGTTTTGATAAGTCACCTTGCAAACCCCCGTGGGAAGGATAGGATGCTTTGTGAGAAACCGGGTATCCACTCCATATTTTCCGGCAAAAGAAAGGGCTTCTTCTCCAAGCTCATCATTCCCTACGGCACCGTAAAGCGTGCTCATATCCCCCAATTTTGCAAGATGGGCGCAAAAATTAAAAGGGGCACCTCCAATTTTCTCTGCAGTGGGGTAACAGTCAAATAAAATTTCGCCAAACGCAAGTACCTTCATAAGTTGTGACTCCTTCCTTTTTAACGGGTTGTATGTATCTTATCACAAAACGGAACAGGACGCAACCAAAAAAGGGGAAAAAATGTCAAAATATATTTACAAAGCAAAGTTTTTCTGCTATACTGTAGTGGAATATGCAGCAACACTTTTGAAAGGCAGCTGCACCTTTATTCGGAGGCTTTTTATGAAACGGAAAATCATCACCGCAATCCTTTTGTTACTGGTGACAACAAGCGCAATTTTACTACCTCTTCTTCCCTTGGAAAAACTGCCCATTCCTGCCATTCAGGGTGCCATTATGAAGCTAAAATACAATCTGAACCGTCACGAATATACCGACGGTTTGTCGGATGTGACCTCCATTTCAGCATACCAGGGCAATGTGCTCTTAGCAAATCCGGAGGCTGCAGATTTCCGCTATGATGTGAAGAAGGTATATCAAACCAAAACCTTTGCCCGCCTGGTGGATTTTCCCAATGGGTTTTATGTGGATTTACCCGGAAATCCCAGCTTTGACTGTTCCCGTGGAGAAGCAGGGGTAAAGGTGTACGGCAACGGCTACGAAGCCCTGTTTACCAGAGAAGGCTCTCCCTATGAAGATACCCTGAAATATATTGACGAATACATCAATAAATATGTGGCAAATCCGGCTTATCAGGAAGCCAACAACATCACTCTCCATGAGGACACCGTTCGTACCGTGGGAAATTATTCTGTGCGGATTCTGTCTATGACCAGAACCCCTGCCGAAGGCAGTGACGTAACCCTCAACGCATACACCATTGCATACATCTTAGACCCCGACGGCGGATCCATCTATCACAGAATGCTTTTAAAAGCTGAACAGTATCAGCCTGACAGGGTAAATCAGATGCTATCCTCCCTGCACACCTTTGCTCCCATCGGCAATAATATGACAACCATTCCCACCAAGGCAAAGCTTCCCCAATGGAATGAAGAAACCGCCAAATTCTACGAAAAGCTGGTAAATCGGGAGGATGTGCTTTGGGGCGTTTACAACTACAAGCTCATTACCGTGGAAGGAATGGCTCCCACCATGGAAGAACTGGAAGAAAAATTAGACTATAACTTCGAGCTTTGCATGGGTTATACCTATCTGATGGAAGAACCGCCCATGAAAGGCCTAACCGAAGCTTACGAAGACGGCAAAATTACCGAAATGACCTTGCAGGTCTGCACCGTGGACCACGCAGGAATGGATTCCGCTACGAACCCGAACTTTGAAGTAATAGACGGTTTGTGGGATGACCAAATCCGAAAATACGCCAAAGCATTTAAAGAATTTTCCCATCCCATTTTGCTTCGTGTGAATAACGAAATGAATACCGACTGGTGTACCTACAGCGGTGTGGTAACCCTGCAGGACCCCGATATCTACAAAATGGTGTATGACCGCATTTACAACATCTTCCAAGAAGAAGGCGTGGACAATATTATCTGGATTTTCAATCCCCAGTTCGGAAACTATCCTCCTGCAAGTTTTAACCACTATATGAACTACTACCCCGGTAACACGAAAATTCAGCTATTAGGCGTTACCAAATATAACACCGGCACTTACTACAGCGAAGTGTTCGGCGAACGCTGGGACGATTTCAAGCCCTCCTTTGATGCTTTAAACCAGCTTTATTCCCAATCCTTCCCCGAAGTGCCCTGGATCGTGACGGAATTTGCTTCCTCCTCCTACGGCGGTGACAAAGCCAAATGGATGGAAGAAATGTTTACCCACATCGGTGACTACAACAATATCAAGGCAGCAGTTTGGTTCAACTGGGGCGACCGTGATTACAGAGAAGGAATGGAAAACATCATTGCCCGCCCCTACTATCTGGACGAGACACCCGAAACCCTGGATGTGTTCCGCAAAGGAGTAAAAGGTGAGTTTTCCCAAAAATAGAAGAAGCTGCTTTCAAACTTTCATGTTACGCTAAAAAATTTGTAAAAAAACTTGATTTTTTCCATATAATATAGTAAAATGAAGAATGGCATAAAAATTTTGAAAGCAGTTTTTCCAAAAAACTGTTATGCGCTGAAAATACCAAACCGTTTTCCGGTTTGGTAGGATAGATTGGAGAAAAAACCATGGACATTAAAATCAGTAAAAAAGGCGGCGCAGTTTCCGCATCCCCCACTCTGGCAATTGATTCCAAATTTAAAGCAATGAAGGCGGAAGGGATTGATGCTGTGGGCTTTGGAACCGGCGAGCCTGACTTTGACACGCCTGACCATATCAAACAGGCAGCAATTGATGCACTGGCAAAAGGAATGACCAAATACACTCCCGCTTCCGGCACTCCTGCCTTAAAACAGGCAATTGTGCGAAAATTAAAGCGGGAAAACAACTTGGATTACGAAGTGAAAAATATTGTAATTTCCAATGGTGCGAAGCACTCCTTAACCAACATATTTATGGCAATCTGCGACCCCGGGGATGAAGTAATTGTGCCGGCTCCTTACTGGGTAAGCTATCCCGAAATGGTGAAATTAGCCGACGGTGTTCCCGTGATTTTGGATACCACCGAAGAAAATGACTTTAAATTCACCGTGGAAGAATTGGAAAAGGTTGTGACCGATAAAACCGTTGCAGTGATTCTTTGCAGCCCCTCCAACCCCACCGGCTCGGTGTATTCCAAAGAAGAGCTGCAAAAAATTGCAGACTTCTGTGTCAAAAAGAATCTGATTGTTGTGTCTGATGAAGTGTATGAACACTTAATATACGAAGGTGACACCGTTTCGATTGCCACCTTAGGTGAAGACATTAAAAAACTGACCATTACCGTCAACGCTGTTTCCAAAACCTATGCCATGACCGGCTGGCGTATTGGCTACACCGCCTGCGATGAACGCTTGGCAAAGGTAATGGGCAATATTCAGTCTCACGCAACCTCCAACCCCAACTCCATCGCCCAGGCAGCGGCAGTTGCAGCGTTGGACGGCTCTTTAGACTGCGTACTCAATATGAAAAAACACTTTGAAGAACGCAAAAACTATATGTATGAAAAAATCAATGCAATTCCGGGCCTTTCCTGCAGAATGCCCAAGGGTGCGTTCTATATTATGATGAACATCTCCAAAGTGAAGGGCAAAAAATACGAAGGAGTGACCATTAACACCTCCGACGATTTTTGTTCTCTGCTGTTAGAAAAAGAGTTAGTTGCTCTGGTTCCCGGCTCCGGCTTCGGCGCAGACGATTTCTGCCGTTGGTCTTATGCAACCGGTATGGACAGCATCCAAAAAGGGATGGAACGCTTAGCACGTTTTGTTGCAAATTTAACCGACTAATCACAAAGGGACAACGCCCCCAAAAATTTGAGGGTGCTGTCCCTTTGATGCAAATTAAAAAAACCGACCAACACGATACGACAACCAAAAAGGCAGGTGCCAAAAATGCTGAAAAAATGTGAAACTCTTACCTTAACCAACGATTCCCCCAAGGAATTAAAAAAGAAGCTGGAAGAATATCAGGAACGCCTTGCAACACTGCAAAGAGAAGCAAGAGCCTTGGAAATTCCCGTGATTGTTGTTATGGAGGGCTGGGGTGCTTCCGGAAAAGGGCAGCTCATCAACCACTTTATCCTTCCTTTGGATCCCCGCGGCTTCACCGTGTATACCATTAAGGATGAAAACGAAGAAGAAAGCCGTTACCCGTTTCTGTGGCGATTTATCACCAAAACGCCTCAAAAGGGCAGAATCGCCATTTTTGACCGTAGCTGGTATCGGAGAGTATTAAACGATCATATTGACAAAAAGGTGAAAACAGACCGTTTTTACCATGATTTAGACGAAATCAACGCTTTTGAAAAGCTCTTAACCGATGACGATAATCTGCTCATCAAGTTTTTTATTCACATTTCCAAAGACGAACAAAAAAGAAGACTAAAAGAATTGATGAACTCCAAGGAAACTGCCTGGAGAGTATCTTCTGACGATTTAAAACACAATAAGCAATACGAAAAATACCGTGACGTTTCCGAAAAAATGATTGAAATGACCGACAAGGAAAACGCTCCCTGGCATCTGGTGAATGCCAATGATATCACCTATGCCACCTTGCGGATTTTCGAGATTTTAATTACGCAGCTGGAGAAAAAAATTGCCTTAAAACAACAGGAATCCAAGTCTCCACGCCCGATTTTAGACCGTCACATTGCCACCAACTACTTGGATTCGGTGGACTTAACCCTGAAATTAGACAAAAAAACATATCAGGAAAAGCTTGCCTACTATCAGGACAAGCTGGAGCATCTGCATAACCGACTGTATCTGAAGAAAAAGCCCGTCATCATTGTGTTTGAGGGTTGGGACGCAGGCGGAAAAGGCGGTGCCATCAAACGGTTAACCACGGCGCTGGATCCCCGGGGCTATCAGGTGTTTTCCACACCCGCTCCCACCAAAGAGGAGCTTTCTCATCATTATTTATGGCGGTTCTGGAAGAATTTTCCCAAAACAGGTCACATTGCCATTTTTGACCGCAGCTGGTACGGCAGAGTGATGGTGGAGGCAGTGGAAGGCTTCTGCACCCAAAGGGAATACGACCGTGCTTTCTTTGAAATTAACGATATGGAAAAACATCTGGTGGGCAGCGGTATCACCGTGATTAAGTTTTTCCTGCACATTTCAAAGGGCGAACAATTAAAAAGATTTGAAGACCGTCGGGAAAATCCCCTTAAGGCTTGGAAATTAACCGATGAAGACTTCCGCAACCGTGAAAAATGGGACGATTATCTTTGCACCATTGAAAAAATGATTGATAAAACCCACACCAAAATTGCACCCTGGCATTTGATTGCAGGGGATGACAAACGCTATGCCCGTATTGAGGTGCTTCGTATCATCACCGAAACCTTAACCGAGGCATTAAAAGAAAAAGGAAAATAAAACTATGAATACAGAAAAAGAACAACTGATCTTTACCCTGCGGGACACCGATGACTTTATCACCCTGCAGAATCTTCTGAAAGCGGAAAATATTGTGGCAACCGGCGGCGAAGCCAAGTACGTCATCACAGACGGATTGGTGCAGGTAAACGGCGAACCGGAATGCCGTCGCGGCAGAAAGCTTCGCTCAGGAGATGTGGTAACCTTTGAGGAGTACGAAATCACCGTGGAATAACCCTCAAAAAAAGAAAGGAAGGGATTTGGAATGGCAAATACCAAAAGGATTAAGTTTATTACCGACTCTGCCGGTGACTTACCAAAGGAATTTATAAAAGAAAAAAACATTGACATTCTGGCTTTTCATGTATATTTAAAACATCACGACGGCAAAATTGACGAATACAGTGACAGCATTGATATTACCCCCGACGAAGTTTTCCGGTTTATGAAGGAAAACAAGGGGCAGGTTTCCACCTCTCAGGTAACTGTTTTTGAAATGGAAGAATATTTTCGCTCCTTAGCGGAAAAAAATGAATATGACACCTATATTTTCCCCTGTATTTCCTCTGTGGGAAGCCCCACCTACAATAATGTGCATATGGCTTTAAAAAACCTAAAAAACGAGGGCATCGAACTGGATGTTCGCATGGTGGACTCCATGTACTATTCTGTATGCTATTATTACGCCTTAAAAGAAGGTATTGCGGCTTACGAAAAAGGTGCCGATACGGATGAAATTATCCGTATTATGGACGAATGCTGCAAATCCACCGGCGTATTTTTAGTAAACGATACCTTAGAGTATTTAAAACGAGGCGGCAGAGTTACCGGTATGAGTGCTGCACTGGGCACCATGCTGGATATTAAGCCTGTTCTCACCGTGCAGGAGGGCTTGGTGGGTGCTCACGAAAAAATTCGCGGTATCAAAAAGGCAATGCACAGAATTATTGATTTGGTAAAAGAAGCAACCCGTGACGGCAACTACCGTTACATGCTTTTATACTCCACCAAAGCAGACTACTATAACGATTTTGCAACATTAACCAGAGAAACTTTCCCTGATGCCGAAATCAACGAGCATCAGGTGGGATGTACCATTGGGATTCATATCGGACCGGGATTGGTTGGTCTTATGTTCCAAAAATTACCCTAAAATCAGAAAAACAGCACTTAGCGGATGAAGCTCACCACTCGGCGTACACTCGGTACGCCTTCGGGTACCCCCTATGGGATTGATTCAGCAATTCTAAACAATTTTCTCCCATTTTCTTCCGCAATTTCTAATGCATCTGCAAGATGCTACCGAAATGATTCACTTTTCATTCTTCACGAACATAAAGGGCAATCGGCAATGCCGGTAGCCCTTATTATATCAGGAAAGGAGGTGCCGACTTGATTCACAAGCCTTTTCAAATAGCATCCCACATGAAACCAAAAGGAGATCAACCCCAGGCTATCGAGAAATTAAGCGAAGGAATCCTGCGAAACGACAAATATCAAACCCTGCTCGGCGTTACAGGCTCAGGCAAAACCTTCACCATTGCCAACGTGATTGAAAAGGTGCAAAAGCCTACCCTGATTTTGGCACACAATAAGACCTTAGCCGCACAGCTTTGCAGTGAATTTAAAGAATTTTTTCCCGATAATGCGGTGGAATTTTTTGTTTCCTACTACGATTACTATCAACCGGAAGCCTATCTGCCCGGCACCGATACCTTTATTGAAAAAGACTCTCAGATTAACGACGAAATTGATAAACTCCGTCACGCGGCAACCACTGCTCTGTTTGAACGCTCGGATGTAATCATTGTGGCATCTGTTTCCTGTATCTACGGATTAGGTGACCCGGAAGACTATACCGATTTATGCGTGTCTCTTCGGGTTGGCATGGAAAAAGACCGTGACGAAATTTTAAAAAAACTCATTGAAATTCAATATGAACGAAACCACATCGACTTTCACCGTGGCTGTTTTCGGGTGAATGGCGATGTGTTGGATATATTTCCATCCAACTCCAACGAAATGGTGCTTCGGGTGGAATTTTTCGGAGACGAGGTGGAGCGATTAACCGAAATCAACCCCATAACGGGTGAAATTATCGGAGAAAGGGAGCATATTTTTGTATTCCCTGCCTCCCACTATGCCACCTCCAATGATAAAATGAAGCGTGCCATCAAAACCATTGAAGAAGAATTGGCAGAAAGAATCGAATATTTTGACAAACGGGAAAAGTGGATTGAAAAACAGCGCATTACCGAGCGCACCCATTATGATTTGGAAATGATGGCAGAAATCGGTTTTTGCAAAGGAATTGAAAACTATTCCCGACATATCAGCGGAAGAGAACCGGGAAGTGCACCGTATACGTTACTTGATTATTTCCCCGACGATTTTCTGCTGGTAATTGACGAATCCCATGTAACCATCCCCCAAGTGCGTGGGATGTATGCAGGGGACAGAGCCAGAAAAACCTCCTTGGTGGACTACGGCTTCCGATTGCCATCAGCTTTTGATAACCGTCCCTTAAATTTTGACGAATTTATAGACCGAATCAATCAGGCAATCTTTGTGTCCGCCACTCCTGCGGACTACGAACGGGAACACTCCACCCAAATTGTGGAGCAGGTGATTCGTCCCACAGGACTTTTGGACCCCCAGGTTTTGGTGAAACCCACCACAGGACAAATCGACGATTTGTTATCCGAAATCAATCTTCGTACCGCTAAAAACGAGCGTGTATTAGTCACCACCTTAACCAAAAGAATGGCAGAAGATTTAACCGACTATTTCACCGAGGCAGGCATTCGTGTGCGGTATCTTCACTCGGATATTGACACCATGGAGCGTATGGAAATTATCCGTGATTTAAGATTGGGTGAATTTGATGTGCTGGTTGGTATCAACCTGCTTCGTGAAGGGCTGGACTTACCCGAAGTGTCCTTAGTTGCCATTTTGGATGCCGACAAGGAGGGATTCCTGCGAAGCGAAACCTCCCTCATTCAGACCATCGGACGTGCCGCAAGAAATGCGGAAGGTACCGTTATTATGTATGCTGACGTGCTGACCGAATCCATGGAGAAAGCCATCCGTGAGACCAATCGCCGTCGGGAAATTCAGCAAACGTATAACGAAGAACACGGCATTGTGCCCGTAACCATTAAAAAAGACGTTCTTGCAGTGATTGAAGCCACCAAGAAGGCAGAAATGCCGTCGAAAAAGAATAAAAAAGTGCGTTTGGATGACGGCTTTTTGGAAGCGGAAATTCTCCGCTTAACCGAAGAAATGAACAAAGCCGCTAAGAACTTAGACTTTGAAAAGGCGGCAGAAATCCGCGATAAGATAAAAGCCTATCAAAATTAAAATGATGTGTTCATTTTTTTCTTTGACAGCAAAGAAAAAACGAACCAAAAAAAGAAACTGCCGCCAAGTATTTCCGCAATCACCAACCACCGTCTTCCTGCAACGATATTCAATTGCGTAAATAACGGCGGTGGATTTTAGAAACGTCGTTTGATGACAAATCATACCCATAAACTAAGACGCAGATAAAACGATGCATCATTCGGAAATCGAATCAAGGCAACGCCTTGACAAGCCAGACAGCGTACCGAGTGTACGCCGAGTGATGAGGTTCATCCGTTAGACGCAAATTCAGCAAATCTATTACCTATTTTTAGGATGCAGAGAAATTGATGCTATATACATTTGTATCGTCTGCAACAAAGCGCAGGAAAAATGACGCTGAACGGACAAACCGAACCCACAGGGGTTACCCGGAGGCGTACTGAGTGTACGCCGAGTGGTGAGGTTTGTTCGTAACAAAAGGATTTTTGTGGTCAGCGTTATTTTAACAAGCTATATAGAGGAATTATTATGAGAGATAATATTTATGTAAAAGGTGCCAAAGAGCACAATCTAAAAAATATTGATTTAAAAATCCCACGTGACAAGCTGGTAGTTTTTACGGGGGTATCGGGGTCGGGGAAATCATCTCTGGCGTTTGATACCATTTATGCGGAGGGGCAAAGACGGTATGTGGAGTCCCTTTCTTCCTATGCCCGCATGTTTTTGGGGCAGATGGATAAGCCTCAGGCAGATCTGATTGAAGGGCTGTCTCCCGCAATTTCCATTGATCAGAAAACCACCTCCAAAAATCCCCGCTCCACCGTAGGAACCGTGACTGAAATTTATGACTATCTGCGTCTTTTATATGCCAGAATCGGGATTCCCCATTGCCCCAAGTGCGGCAAGGAAATTCACAAGCAGACCATTGACCAGATTGTGGATAAAATCTTAAAAATGCCAGAAAAAACCCGAATTGTGATTTTGGCGCCCGTTGTCCGCGGTAAAAAAGGGGAACATCAAAAGGTTCTGGAAAAAGCCAAGAAAAGTGGCTTTATCCGTGTGAGAGTAGACGGCAATCAATACGATTTATCCGAGGAAATCAAACTGGATAAAAATATTAAGCATACCGTAGAAATCGTGGTGGACCGTATGGCAGTAAAGGAAGACATCCGTTCCCGCTTAACCGATTCCTTGGAAACTGCAGTGGGCTTAACCGACGGCTTGGTAACCCTTTTGGAGCACGATTCCGGCAAAGAAAATACCTACAGCCTAAACTATGCTTGTCCCGACTGCGATATTTCCATGGAGGAGCTTTCTCCCCGTGCCTTTTCTTTTAACAATCCCTTCGGTGCCTGCCCCGAATGTGGTGGAATCGGGCACTTAATGAAGATTGACCCTGCCTTAGTGGTAGACACCGAAAAGTCCATTGTGGACGGTGCTCTACGGGGAAGCGGTTGGTATTCTGCCGATAAATCCGACAGTATTGCCTATAATCTTTTAGTGGCACTTTGCGAGCATTACGGCTATTCCATGACCAAACCCATCGGCAAGCAAGATCCCGAATTTTTGCAGATGCTGCTCTACGGAAACGGTGGCGAAAAACTGAAAATTGACTACCGTCGCCGTAGCTCCACGGGGACTTATTACAGCGATTTTGAAGGTATTGTCAATAACATGGAACGCCGCTACAGGGAAACCTCGTCCTCCTGGGCAAGAGCGGAAATTGAGTCCTTTATGAGTCAGAAGCCCTGCCATGTTTGTAACGGTGCAAGACTAAAAAAAGAAAGCTTAGGGGTGACGGTTGGCGGTATCAATATTTACGAAATGTGCCAAAAGCCCGTAAAGGAATTAGTTTCCTTCTTCGACAATCTTACTTTCACAGAAAAAGAATTAAATATTGCAGAACGTCTCTTAAAAGAAATCAAAGAACGTCTTGGTTTCTTGGATAAAGTGGGCTTAAATTATCTCACCCTGTCCCGTTCGGCAGGCTCCTTATCCGGCGGAGAAGCACAGCGAATCCGTCTGGCAACTCAGATTGGCTCCTATTTAATGGGTGTGCTGTATATTTTGGATGAACCCAGTATCGGTCTGCACCAACGAGACAACGAAAAACTGATTGAAACTCTTTTAAGATTGCGTGATGTGGGAAATTCCGTGTTGGTGGTAGAACACGACGAAGACACCATCCGTGCCGCAGACTATGTATTTGACTTTGGTCCCGGGGCAGGGATTCACGGAGGCTACATTACCGCCGAGGGGACTCCCGAAGAAATTATGAAGTCCAAAACCTCTTTGACCGGCGACTATCTTGCAGGAAGAAAACAAATTTCCGTTCCAAAAGAACGCCGCCCCGGAAACGGCAATTTTTTGGTTGTGAAAAACGCACGGCAGAACAATTTAAAGGGAATTGATGTGTCTATCCCCTTAGGCTGTATGACGATTGTGACGGGGGTTTCCGGCTCAGGAAAATCGTCACTCATCAATCAGATATTATATCAGGAATTATTTCATCACTTAAACGGTGGAAAGAGCCGTGGGGGGTTGCACGACTCCATTGAAGGAATGGAGCATTTGGACAAAGTCATTGCCATTGACCAGTCTCCCATCGGCAGAACGCCCCGCTCCAATCCTGCCACCTATACCGGTGTGTTTTCCTTAATCCGTGACCTGTTTGCCGCAACCAATGATGCCAAAATGAAGGGCTACGGACCGGGACGGGTCAGCTTTAACGTGAAAGGCGGCCGTTGCGAAGCCTGTGAGGGTGACGGGATTGTGAAAATCGAAATGCACTTTTTACCCGACGTATTTGTGCCCTGCGATGTGTGTAAGGGCAAACGCTATAACCGTGAAACCTTAGAAGTGCGTTATAAAGGCAAAAACATCCACGAAGTGCTGGACATGACCGTGGAAGAAGGTCTGGAATTTTTCGACAATATTCCTTCTATCAAACGGAAACTGCAGTTACTCTATGATGTGGGACTTTCCTACATTAAGTTAGGGCAACCCTCCACCACCTTATCCGGCGGGGAAGCACAGCGGGTAAAACTTGCCACTGAGCTTTCCAAACGGCCTACGGGCAAAACCATCTATATTTTAGACGAACCCACCACAGGGCTTCATTTTGACGATGTAAGAAAGCTGATTGATGTATTAAACCGTCTTTGTGACGGCGGGAACACCATCGTGATTATTGAGCACAACTTAGACGTCATCAAAGTGGGTGACTATATTATTGATATGGGCCCCGAAGGCGGTGACGAAGGTGGCACCGTGGTGGCAACCGGTACCCCCGAAGAGGTTGCAAAAATAGAATCTTCCCATACAGGAAGATTCTTAAAAGAAAAGTTGTAGTCTTGAAAAACAGCGCCATTCCCACCAACCTCATCCTTCGCATACACTCGGTATAGCTCGGGTTCGGTTGATGTGACTTGCATCTGTTTTTCTGCAACTTTCCCTACAACGCTTTATTGAACAAAAAAGACGAAATTCAAAATGAATTTCGTCTTTTATTTTTCTATTATGTAAGGCGATGAGAAATGGATGCAAAACGGGAAACTGAACCCCGAAGCCATAGTACTGCGTACAGCGAGTGGTGAAGTTAACCCATTTGGCGCCTTTTATCGAGCCGTAATAGTCCTATATCCAGTTGTTGTATACTGCTATGGTTCCCACCACATTTAACATCATGCCAAAAATTGCAATAGGAATCTGGAATTTTTCCAGTTTATCATCCTTATTCATTACCAAAAGAATGCCTAAAAAGGCGTAGGGCAAAGAATCCAGCACATAACGGTTTCCCCACTGGAACCCACCCATGGTTTTGTGGGCGGTAAGGCATAAAAGATGCAAAAGAACAGTAACGGGAATTAACATTCTTACCAAGATATTTTTTTGCTGTTTTTTAAAGAAGGATGCCACGGTGTAAATGGCATAAGAGAGAAATACGGGGATGACCAGATAAAACGCCCAGCCGTTAAATTTGGGAAATTGAACTACCCCCTGAGGATTCTTTTTGGGCCATAACCATAAAAGCTTCCAGTTTTCCTTCACATAGTCCCAATGGAACTGTCCTTTTTCGGCTTCGGTAAACTCGGGCAGATAGTTATGTCCAAATTCCAAAATGTTGCCGAACCGGAAGTAGTTTAAAAGCATGTAGCTTATGGCAATCACTAAGGGGCCAACTGCCCATTTCCAGTAGCTTCTGAGCATTTCCCCGAAGGTGAGATTTTTTGCTTTTAATCCCTGGTATAAAATCACCAGTAAGATGGGGGCATACAGCGCATTAAAGGGACGGCATCCCACACTCATTGCCCAAAAGGACAAACTCCAGCCGCCTTTTCCCACCACCGCATAATAAATTGCCATAACGGACAAGGTGAAGCACAGATTTTGTGCAATAAACCAAACCCAACCGTTTACGGTGACGAAAATAAGGTTGGTGCCAATGGTGACAAACAGCGTCCAGAAAACGGCAGATTCATTGGATTTTTCGTAATGCTTTAACAAGCGGAACACATAGTAAGCACCCAAAATACTTACCCCCACCGCAATCCAACCATCGGGCGTATTCTGCCCAAACACCATAGCAAAAGGAAGCATTACATAGGAGGGAAAGGGGGGAAAGCTGCAAAAGAACTTGCCGCCAAACTGAGCAATTTCCAAATGGGAATAGTTCTGCCCCAAATCCAAATGCCCCGAAAGCCAACGGCAAGCCTGCAAGGTATATGTATTATAGTGATTTTTGGTCCAGGGCCACATTCCCGTAAACGCCCAGACTACCCAGTAGGCAGCAAAGATTCCAAGCACAACGGTCAAAAAGGAAAGCCCTTCCTCATATTTTGATTTTGTTAAACTGGTTCGTTCCATAGAAAAACTCCTTTTGGTAGGATTTTTTTCAAAATTCTCAGCTTTATTGTATCACAATCCGACAAAAAAGTAAATATGATTATAAAAAAAGAAGATAACCTCCAAAATTCCACATCCCGGTCATTCCGAGAGGAATATCCTCGAGGAATCTCAAAAGGAAAAGAGCTCCTTCAGCATCATAATGCTTCAGAATGACAAGAATGTTGTTCTTCAGATGATAATCTTCTGTTTAATCTTCAAATAAGGGAGTGGAGAAATAGCGCTCGGCAGTATCGGGCAGGACAGTTACTACCGTTTTTCCTTTGCCCAGTTTTTTTGCCAGCTTCATTGCCGCTGCCACGTTGGTTCCCGAGGAAATACCACACATAATTCCCTCTTTTGCGGCTAAGTCTTTGGAGGTCTGAATGGCTTCTTCGTCCTTCACGATGCAGATGTCATCATAAATATTCTGATTTAAAATGGCGGGAATCAAGCCGTCACCGATGCCCATCTGCAGATGGGTGCCGATGGAACCGCCGGACAGGATTGCCGCATCTTCGGGTTCAACCGCCCAGATTACCATATCGGGATTTTTTTCTTTTAAGGTTTCGCCGATCCCCGTGATGGTGCCGCCGGTGCCGATGCCGGAGCAAAAGCCGTGAATGGGGCCGCCTACCTGCTCTAAAATTTCAACGCCGGTGCGTTTTCTCTGAATTTCCACATTGGCGGGATTTTCAAACTGCTGGGGCACAAACACGTTTTTGTCTTCTGCCTGCATACGAAGTGCGGTTTTTAGGCACTCGTCAATACAGTCACCAATGTTGCCTGCATCGTGAACCAAAATGACCTCCGCGCCGTAATGCTTCACTAATTTTCTGCGTTCTTCACTGACGGAATCGGGCATAATAATTTTGGTTTTGTAGCCACGAACGGCGCCAACCAACGCAAGCCCAATTCCCTGGTTTCCGCTGGTAGGTTCCACAATAATTGTGTTTTCATTGATAAGGCCTTTTTCTTCCGCATCTAAAATCATATTGTATGCGGTACGGGTTTTAATAGAACCGCCCACATTTAATCCTTCAAACTTCACCAAAACTTCGGCGCTGTCTTCTTCCACCATCCGATTCAGCCGGATTAAAGGGGTATTCCCGATGGCATCTAAAACGGTGTTATATATCATAGGTAAGTTTCCTTTCCATTCTTCATAAAACAAAATTATTGTAACACGATTCTATAAAAATTTCAATCTTTTTCCAAATATTTTATGTTTTTTTTGGGAAAAGGTTCCCCAAATTTTAAAAATTGGTAAAAAAATTGGCAAAAGCATCACCAAAAACAATAAAAAAATTGACGGATTCGCTCTTTTGTGTTATACTGATTTAGCATCTTAGGAAACTTCAGCATAGGATAACTTAAGAAAGGGAGAATCCTTACGATGATCAATTTTATGAGTATTATGGAACTGGTGGGAACCGTTTCTTTTGCCGTATCAGGCGCATTGGTTGCCATTGACGCCAAGCTGGATATGTTTGGCGTACTGTTTGTGGCGTGTGTGACTGCAGTGGGAGGCGGAATCCTGCGTGATTTACTTTTGGGCATCCATCCGCCTTTTATTTTCACCAATTACCAGCTTTGCCTTCTTGCCATGATCGTGGCGATTTTAGTATTTTTGATTGCATATTTCCGACAAAATCAATTCCAGATCTTCCGCCATCGGATTGAGGTTATCAATAACGTGTTTGATGCCTTCGGTCTGGGTGCTTTCACCGTGACGGGAGCCGAAGTAGCGTACTCTATGGGACATGGTGACAACGGTTTTTTGGTGGTGGCAATCGGCATGATTACTGCCGTGGGCGGCGGTATTTTCCGTGACATTTTAACCAACTCCACCCCATACGTATTTAAAAAACATATTTACGCTCTGGCAAGTATATTTGGTGGCATCACCTTCTATTTCTGCCGAAGATTTTTCCCCTCCGACGGGTGGGTAATCTTTCTTGGCGTGGGGCTGGTGGTTGCCATTCGGTTGCTGGCAACCAAATACCGCTGGAGTTTACCGAAAATTCATATTACAGATAAAAAAGACTGCGGATAATCCGCAGTCTTTTTTAGTGGTGATGATGATGACAATGATGATGCTCACTCACTCTCACCTGGCAAATCGGTTCCAAACACTGCTCCTCTGAGTGCTCCAATTCCAAGGTTACATGGGTAATTCCGTGGTGAGACAGCAAATGACGAACTTTCTCCTTGATTTCGGCAGGGTTTTCGTCGGTCACAAGATGCATGGTGGCATAAACGGACACTCCGTCCATACTCCAAAGGTGGATATGATGCACATCCGAAACGCCCTCTATTGCCAAAAGACGGTTCTTCACTTCCTCTACCGAAATACCCCCGGGTGTTTTTACCAAAAAAATCCGAAATATTTCCCCAAGGTTTTTTAGTGCATTTACCAGAATAAAGCCTGCCACAAGAATGGATAAAATGGGGTCAATCAGCGAAAAGCCCGTAAATTTCATCACGATGGCACCGAGGAGCACTCCAATCCAGCCCAGCACATCCTCCAGCATGTGCAGATTCACCGCCCGCTTGTTGACGGAATCCCCCTCTCGGGTAACAAAGGCGGCAGCTCCGTTACAAAGAATGCCCACCACGGCAAAGCCCATCATACCGCTATAGTGGATGGGAACGGGTTCTATCAAACGCAACACGGCATGATAAATTACCACCAAAGAGCCAGCTAATAAAAACAGGGTGGAAAAAAATCCTGCCAACACCGAATAACCGCGGTAGCCGTAGGTGTAATCGCCATCAGGCGGAAGAGCACTTTTCTTTTCCAAAAAACAGGAAATCCCAATGGAAATCGCATCCCCTAAATCGTGAACGGCATCGGAGGCAATGGAAATACTCCCCGTTAAAAATCCGCCCACCAATTCAAACACCGAAAAAAACAAGTTTAAAAGAAACGCAACTATCATATTGTTTGCCATACCCAAATCTCCCCCATTGACATTTTCATCATCCTATGATACAATCAGTTTGTTACTGAACAAGTTGTTCTGTAAATAGTATATCTCAAAATTTTGGAGAATACAACAACCACTTTTCCAAAAACATTCAATACCGAACAAATATAAAAAAATGTATGGAGAACATGATGGACAGACGCCAGAGAAAAACAAGAGAAGCCATATTTGATGCTTTTGTGGAGCTGTTATCCGAACAAAGCTTTGAAAAAATGACGGTGGGAGAAATTATAGAGCGTGCCGACGTGGGACGTGCCACTTTTTACGCTCATTTTGAAACAAAAGAATATCTTTTAAAAGCCTTCTGCCAAGAGCTTTTTTGCCATATTTTTGATGCAGTTTCTCCCACACCGACCAATCACAAGCACATTTTTTCCTGTGACACCAAGGATTCGGTATTTTTGCATCTTTTCAAGCATTTAGGCAGTGATGATAATCACATCCTAAAGCTGTTTTTAAGCCCCAATAACGAACTGTTTTTAGGCTATTTTAAAACCAATCTGAAGGAGCTTGTAAAAGCCAATCTTTCCATGTTTTCCCATCGGAAAAGCCCCATTCTGCCCGAAGATTTATGGATTTCTCACATTTGCTCCACCTTCACGGAAACCTTGCGGTGGTGGGTAGAAAACGGCAGACGGGAGGATGCCGAACAGGTGACGGAATATTTTTATCTTTCGGTGTAACTGGTTCCTGCAAAACAGCATAAAAAATCCCTCCGAATCGGAGGGATTTTTTCTTTTCTTTCAATTTTTTAGTTCATTTGGAAGGTGGATAAAATGGTTTCCACTTCCTGGGTGTTGTTGGCACAGTACATCAGTTCGGGCCATAGAATCGTAAAGACTACCACAGAACCGTCCCGAACCCCTGCATACACGGTATAATAGCAAATCTGACCGTCGTCATCTGCCTGAGAATAGGTCAGGGTGGCCGTTCTCATTCCTGCAATATACTTTTCCGTGGTTTTTTGCACAATGGTTGCGCCGCTTTGTTTCACGCTGTTTTCCTGGTTTTTCACTGCATCCTTAGCATCACCGAAGGAGCTTCCGTTTGCCGGAGCCACAATCAGGCTGATGGTAGTTGCACTCAGTCTGCTCTGCACAATGGCGGTAGTGGCATCGGAAACAATTTCTTCATAGTAGTTGGGAACGGTAAAGCTCCAGTTCCCTTCTTTCACGGTGTAGGTGCCTTCCATATCCAGCTCATCACGCAGCAGCAGGCCAATGTCTTCCACGCTGAGTGCTTCTGCTTTCACGCTGTTTAACACAGCATCCAGCTTCTGTTCCGCCGAAGTATCGGGAAGTGCTGTTGCCACGGTCACATTGTATACATAGTCACCCACTTCAAAGAAAACATCCCGCATCAGACTCTTGGTAACGGTAGCATCCTTGCGGACAGTATATTCATAGCCGGAAATGTTGGCATAGGATTTGGTAATGACCGCCTGGAAGGTTGCCATGGTGGTATTCATTTTGCTCTTGTTGGATGCATAATCCTTTTCTGCCAACTCTTTGGCAGAACCGGTTTCGCTCTTGGAATAAATCTCTACATTGATATAAGAATTGGAAACCTTTTCGGCGGGATCGTAGAAATGGAACTGATTCTGAAAACTTCCGGCACCGGATTCATAATACGCTGCAGGCACATCAATGGAAAACTTCATGGTGTCGGAAGTGAAGGTTCTCATGCCGCCTTTCGCATTGGAAAGATCATGAATATCGCCATCTGTGTAGGACAGTGTGAAAGAATCTAAAACAGACAACATGTCATTTTTTTGTTCTGTGTTAGAGTTGTCGCAAAAACCGCTTAACAGATATCCGTACTTGTCGGTCATGAAAATACGCACATCCATCATATCGGATTGGTCTTTTACCTGGAAATGCATGGTTTTCACCGCACCGGTACCGCTTTTGTCTGCTTTCATCAAGGTCATACCGGAAAATTCGCTTTTCCACTGATTAAAATCACGTTCAAAATCGTATTCTTCGGGAGTGTGTTTGATGGAAAGATAGAATCCGTCGTATCCGTCATAGGTAAACTCGGTATAGGTACCGTCAAATTCACGGTCAATCATTTCCATATTGGTGGGATTTTTCATAGACCATCCGTAAAAACTGTCACCAATATAAGAAGCGGTAATTCCGCCTTCCACTAAGTTGCCAAAAGAACCGGTTGCTTTCACAACGGTAATTTTTCTGGTCGCATCATCGTAGGAGACCTCTGCTCCAAAGTTTTCGGAAATAAAGCGCAGAGGAACCATGGTGAATCCGTTGGGAGTCAACTCAGGTGCAGAAAGCAATTTTTCAGCTTTGCCGTTTACTTCTGCCATGGGGTTATCAATCTGCAGAAGAATGGACACCTCGGGATAGGTTAACACAATGCTTTTGGTTTCGGCAATCCATTCCACAGTGGCACCAAAAGCTTCGGTGATCACGCGAAGAGGAACCAAGGTTACCCCTTCTCCAACCACATAGGGTTTTTCCACGGTAACAGCTTCGCCGTTGATGGTTAGGGTTTCATCCCCCACATAAAAGCTGATTTCCACATTTCCCTCTGCTGCGGAGGCAGGAATCACAGCAAACAGCATCAGAGCTGCTAACAGCATACACCATAATTTTTTCATTGTTTTTTCTCCTTTTATTTGATAATTATTTTTAAGACAAGGTAATTTTGGAGGTAACACCGTCACGAACATATTCCACGGTGAAGGTATCCCCCCGATAAGTATCTTTGATGGCTTCGTTCCAATCTGCAAGGCTATGCACCTCAATGCCGTTAAGCTTGGTCACAGTGTCACCTGCTTTTAAGGTATCATGTTGAGATGTTTTCACGGTAAGGCCTTTGGTAGTGGGAAGTCCGATGCTTGCCTCCCAGCTCTGCTCTAAGGTGAAGCTTAGTTGAGGGCGGAGCACCCGTCCGTAAATTTCAAACTGGGAAATCACCGTTTCTACGGTGTCCACAGGAATGGCAAAGCCCATATTATCAATGTTCACTGCCGCATATTTGCTGGAGTTAATTCCAATCAATTCTCCTCTGATGTTGACCAGGGGACCGCCGGAATTGCCCGGATTAATGGTGGCATCGGTCTGAATCAGTTTATAGTGGGAATCCGGCAACGTCACTCCCACACCGCTGACAATGCCCTTGGTAACAGAATTTCTCATAGAAAGGGAAATAGGCGTTCCGATGGCGATGGCAGTTTTTCCGGAAACCACGTCCTCCTTCTTTGCCATGGTGATGGGTTTTAAGCCGACTTTATTGATTTTTACCACTGCAAGGTCAGCAGTTTCATCCCGATACAAAACCGAACCTGCATGAAGCTCCCCGTTGGAAAGAACAACGGTCAGGTTGGTAATGTCCTTTACCACATGGGCATTGGTCACAATGTAGCCATTTGCCTTGTAGATAACTCCTGTTCCGTGAGCGGTGGGCTTGTTGTACTGACCGGTCAGAGTGTCACTGCGGTAGTTTCCCACAATGGTCACCACACTGGGGCTCACATCCTCCACCACTTTGGCAATGGCATCGTCCTCCGTAAAGGAAATATGCGCCGAATAGGTTTCGGGATCCCAGGTGACGGTGGCACCCAAAGACTCCGAAACGGCACGCAGGGGAATATAGGTTAAATTGTTATGTAAAAAGGTGTTTTCCTGCACCCGCATTCCGTTCACATATACCCGAACATCGATTTGTGCAGAAGCGGTGGTTCCTAAGGAGGAAACCAGCAAGACACCTGCTAAGATACGTTTGAAAGACAGCTTCATAAAGGATCTTCCTTTCATGGGTTTTACTATAATTTTATTATAATGGTATGCAGACGGTTTGTCAACCACATTTGCCTGCAAGTTTTTTAAAAAAACAATTTCTTTTGGGTTTCTCTTGACGAATCCCGTAAAACAAGGTAAAATAGGAAGGTATTTTATATAAAATTATTGGAGAATATCAATGAACTATCAAAGCAAATTAAAAGGAAATCTGATTCTTTTACTCACCGCCTTCATCTGGGGAGTGTCTTTCATTGCCCAATCGGTTGGAGTGGAAGAAATATCCCCTGTGGCTTTTAACGGCATCCGCAGCGTACTGGGAGGAATTGTGCTGCTTCCGGTAATCTTCTTTTTAGACCGCTCTAAACGAAAGAAGGGTGTTCCTGTTCAAAAGATGGATAAAACCTTACTCATTGGCGGAATTATCTGCGGGGTATGTCTTTGCGTGGCAAGTACGCTTCAAACCATGGGAATGGTTTACACCAGTCCCGGAAAGTCCGGATTTTTAACAGCACTCTATATGGTGATTGTCCCCATTTTGGGATTGTTTATGGGAAAACGTCCCCGTCCCGTGATTTTGGTATCGGTTTTGATTGCATTATCAGGACTTTATTTAATGTGCATGGACGGCTCTTTGTCCATTAACTACGGTGATATTCTCACCATTCTCTGTGCGGTGGTATTTGCCTTTCATATTCTCGCCATTGACAAATTTTCTCCCAAAGTGGACGGGGTAAAGCTTGCCTGCCTGCAGTTTTTTGTCTGCGGTTTTCTCAATCTTATCGCTATGGTAATATTAGGCGAAACACCCACCTTCTCTCAGGTGATATCCCTTTGGGCATCCATCGGCTATTCGGGAGTGCTTTCCTGCGGTGTGGCATATACGCTTCAGATTGTGGGGCAAAAATATACCGACCCTACCTCCGCTTCCATTTTAATGAGCTTAGAATCAGTATTCGCCACCTTAACCACCGTTATCTTAGTTGCCTGCGGTTGGAATTTAACAGGCGGTGCGTTATCTCCCCGTGAGCTTTGGGGCTGTGTTTTCATGTTTGCTGCCATTTTATTGGTGCAAATCCCCGAAAAACCGACCGAAAAACCCACAAAACGATGATTTTTCTTGACAATTTTTCCCTGATATGCTAACATAAATTTGCGTATACCCAAAAAATACATAAGGAGATTCATTATGAAAAAGAATGTAATCGGAAAAGTGATTGCTGTGCTTTGTCTGGTTTGCATTGTTGCTGTTGGTGCCACCATGGCACACACCTCCGCTTTGGTGGACTGCGGTGACTGTGGCGGCGCAGGTTACTCCCATGTGGTAACTTGTTTGGACTGCGGCGGCGAAGGCATTGTGGACGAAGAAGCTTGCGGCACCTGTGAGGAAGCAGGCACTGTGACCTATGCAGCAGGCACAATCAACCACATTGCAGATGCAGAAACCTTAGAAGCATCTAAAACCCCCTGTGAAACCTGTGGCGGCGAAGGAAGCGTTGCTCCCGACAGCGGCTACTATGCAACCTTTATGGCTCTGCTGCCTCCCTTGGTTGCAATCGGTCTTGCCTTAATTACCAAGGAAGTGTACTCTTCTTTATTTATCGGGATTGTACTGGGCGGTCTGCTGGTATCCAACTGGAAACCCGTGGCAGCGCTGGATTATGTGTTAAATGACGGTATTATTGCCGCAGTATCCGGTACTGCAGGAATCTTCATTTTCTTAGTTATCTTAGGCGCAATGGTTGCTTTAATCAATAAGGCGGGCGGCTCTGCTGCTTTCGGAAGATGGGCAGAAAAGCACATCAAATCCCGTGTGGGTGCAGCCTTTGCAACCTTTGTTTTAGGCGTTTTAATCTTTATTGATGACTATTTCAACTGTCTGACCGTTGGCTCCGTTATGCGTCCCGTTACTGACAGACATAAAATTTCCCGTGCAAAATTTGCATACTTGATTGATGCAACTGCTGCACCTATCTGTATGATTGCTCCCGTTTCTTCCTGGGCAGCTGCAGTTTCCGAATTTACCAAAGGAACCGGCTACTCCGGTATTGAACTGTTTGTAAGAGCAATTCCCTACAACTTCTATTCCATTCTGACCATCGTGTTCATTATTGCCATCACCTTAATGAAATTCGACTACGGCCCCATGAAGCTGCACGAATTTAACGCCATGAACAATAATGACTTATTTACCTCCGGTGCGGAAGAATTTAAAGCTTCCACCGATAACGATGCAAATCCCAAAGGTAAAGTTGTGGACTTAATTTTCCCCATTATTGTGCTGGTGATTATTTCTATTTTAGGCTTACTCTACGTTGGCGGATTCTTCTCCGGCGCAAGCTTTATTGATGCCTTCGGCGGAACCGATGCAACCGTTGGTCTGCCCTGGGGTGCAATTATTGCGCTTTTAGTAACCATCATCTATCTGATTGCAAGAAGAACCATCACCTTCAAAGAAGCTATGGAATGTATTCCCAAAGGCTTTAATGCAATGGTTCCCGCAATTTTAATCTTAACCTTTGCAACCGCATTAAAGAATATGACCGGTTTACTGGGCGCTGCTACCTTCGTGGAAGGTCTGATGTCTTCCGCAGCAGCAGGTCTGGCAGCATTCTTACCTGCAATTATCTTCTTGGTTGCTTGTGTGCTGGCATTCTCTACCGGTACTTCCTGGGGTACCTTTGGTATCTTAATCCCCATTGTAACTGCAATGTTCCCCGGCAACAGCGAACTGTTAATCATCGGCATTTCTGCTTGCTTGGCAGGTGCGGTTTGCGGTGACCACTGCTCTCCCATTTCCGATACCACCATTATGTCTTCCGCAGGAAGCCAGTCCAACCACTTAAATCACGTTTCCACCCAGATTCCCTATGCAATCACCGTGGCACTCATATCCTTTGTGGTGTACTTACTGGCTGCCTTCATTCAGAATGCCTGGGTATTATTACCCATCGGTATTGTGCTGATAATTGCAACCTTATTTGTAATCAAAGCAGTAACTGCAAACAAACAGCCGAAATAAGTTTTTAAACTCCGTTGGTTTAAGAGGAACGAAATCATTTCGTTCCTCTTTTTTTATGTTTTTTTTTGAAATTGTTTTTTCATATTATATCCATATGGGTATAATATGAAATTATCATAGCACAACAATGATAAAATGTCAATATATCCAAACAGATATTTTTTGAGGGGTTTTGAAATTGGCATACTACAAACGGTTACGAGATTTGCGCGAAGACAATAACTATACCCAAAAACAGATTGCTGAGCTTCTTTATACCACTCAGCCGCAATATTACCGCTATGAAAGCGGCCTGCGTGATTTACCCTGTGAGCTTCTTCTGATGCTGGCAAAAATTTATAAGGTTTCTGCCGACTATATTCTGGGCCTGTCGGATCAGCCGTAGAGAAAATATGTATGAAAAACCGCACTGTAATTGCAGTGCGGTTTTTTGTTTAAGCAGGACTCTTTATGGGGAACACTTTTTTAGGAAGTCGGATCGTAGCCATGTCGTTCTGTGAGCCAA
>JAZNNT010000043.1:0-2234 GCA_045580405.1 Clostridia bacterium | reverse complement strand
AGAAAACTTAGAAGCTACCTTAGTTGCCGATGTTACCGACACCAACCGTCTGGAAATGTTCTGGAGAGGTAAAAAAATTGTAAATCTGTCCCGAACCTTCTTAAATTCCAACGGTGCTTCCAAACAGGCGAAGGTCACTGTTCCCAAAATTGAACTGAAAAACGCATTATGCGGAGAATTTTCCGATCTTTCGGAAATGTTATCCGACTTAAATATCTGCTCTCAGAAGGGCTTAATTGAAAACTTTGACTCCACCATCGGTGCAGCAACCGTGCTGATGCCTTTCGGTGGAAAATATGAAATGACCCCCGAAGATGTTATGGCGGCAAAAATCCCCGTGGAATACGGCGATACCACTACCGCTACCGTCATGAGTTACGGCTATAATTCCAAACTGTCTTCCGTATCCACCTTCCATGGTGCGTACTATGCAGTGATTGAATCTGTTGCAAGAATTATTGCAGCAGGAGCAAAACTTTCTGACACTTATTTAACTTTCCAGGAATACTTTGAACGCTTAAGAGAAGAACCTACCCGTTGGGGAAAACCCTTTGCAGCATTACTGGGTGCATATCATGCACAAAAGATGCTCAAAATTGCGGCAATCGGCGGTAAGGATTCCATGTCCGGCTCTTTTAATGATATGGACGTTCCGCCCACTTTGGTATCCTTTGCCATTGCACCGGTATCTACTAAAAATATTATTTCCCGGGAAATGAAGAAACAAGGCTCTAAGATATATCTTTTAGAAACTCCTGTTTTAGAAAACGGTTTACTGGATATGGAAACATTCCTTTCCAATATCCATTGGTTGGAAGACAACTTAGCAAATGGCACCGTCATTTCTGCATCTGCCATTTCCTATGGCGGTATTGCAGAAGCGGTTACCAAAATGGCTTTAGGTAACAGAATCGGTTTCACTTTTGCGAAAAATGATGGCTTGTTTGACAAAAAGTACGGTTCTTTTGTGGTGGAAACCGAAAAAGAACTGGATTTAGAATTAGTTGGTACTACCAACGGTTCAGATGTGATTGATATGACAGGCAAAGAATATTCCTTAGCTGACCTGTCTGACACTTTTGAAAAGCCCTTAGCAAAGGTTTATCCGCCTTATGCAGACGAAATTTTCGGTGAAATTGCAGATTGTGAATACAAAACTGCAAATATCGTGACTTCTTCTGTAAAAGTGGCAAAACCCAAGGTGTTAATTCCCGTATTCCCCGGTTCCAACTGTGAATACGATTCTGCAAGACGTTTTGAAAAAGCAGGCGCAGAACCGGAAATTATGGTATTTAAAAACCTGACGGTTTCCATGTTAGAGGATTCGGTAAATGCTATGGCATCCGCGATTGAAAGATCTCAGATTATGATGATTCCCGGCGGATTCTCCGGCGGTGACGAACCGGACGGAAGCGGTAAATTCATTTCTGCGGTACTGCGGAACCCGAAAATCAAAGAAGCTATCAACAAGCTTCTGTATCAGAGAGACGGTTTGATGCTGGGTATTTGTAACGGTTTCCAGGCGCTTATTAAATTAGGTCTGGTGCCTTACGGAGATATTTTAGAACCCAATGAAAACTGGCCTACTTTAACCTTTAATACTATTCCTCGTCATATTTCGACGATGGTAGACGTTAAAGTGGCATCCAATTTATCTCCCTGGTTAGCAAATACCAAGGTTGGAGATGTGTATAAAACTGCGATTTCTCACGGGGAAGGCAGATTTACTGCACCGAAAGCTGTTTTGGAAGAACTCATTAAAAACGGTCAGGTTGCAACCCAGTATGTGGATCCCAACGGCAACCCCACCTACGATCCCAAATATAATCCCAACGGTTCCCTTTGTTCTATTGAAGGTATCACCTCAAAAGACGGCAGAATCTTCGGTAAAATGGGTCACTCGGAACGTATTGCGGACAGTCTTTATAAAAACATTGACGGCTCCTTTGATATGAAGCTCTTTGAATCCGGTGTGGCTTACTTCAAATAAACGAGGTCTTTATGAGAACTGACTATCAGAAAGCAGCAGCTTTCTTACAGGAAAAAATAAGCGGAGCCTACGATACCTGCGTGGTATTAGGCTCCGGCTACGGCGATTTAATCGACAAATTGCCCAATAAAATGACAGTATCCTACGGAGATATTCCCGGTTTTCCCGTTTCCACGGTACCGGGGCACCGTGGGGAAATGGTTTTCGCCCAACTGGACGGTAAAAATGTAATTTTTATGTCCGG
>JAZNNT010000042.1:0-4597 GCA_045580405.1 Clostridia bacterium | reverse complement strand
TGTCCTGTTGCGGTGCCCGAAAAAATCTGCAGGCTTTCGCTGTTCTTTGATTTTTTCGACCGCTGCCACTCACTCGGTTCGCTGTATCTGCCACCGGCAGCGCTTTCCTCGTTCCCCCCTCGAGGGGAAGGCTTTACAATATTAGTTGTTTATGCTATACTTCAATCTTTCAAAACAATCACTTTTTTCTAAAGTCCGTTTTGTTTTCGTTCATCGGTTAACCTTTTTAGAACCACGCGACTATCGCGTGGTTTTCGTTATACAATAAAAAAACGGCATCGTTCTGATGCCGTTTTTTATTGTTCTTCTGTTTTTGATAGAAGCTGCTTGGTAATATTCTCTAAAATTTTTACCAGTTCCTGAGTTTTTCGCAAGGTGATAGTGCGGATGGAAAAGTAAGGTTTTACCCCCGCGCCAAACAACGCTTTCCCCTTGTAGGCACTTCCTAAATTTAACACGGCGGAAATCAGTTCCTGCGAAATTTCTTTCATACGAAATGTTACCGTTCCGGAAGATTCCGAAACCTCGTAAATCCCCAATGATTCACACATAGCACGAAGATAGGAAATTTCAATTAAGTTCATGGTTTCCGACGGAATATCGGAGAAACGGTCGGTTAGCTCGTCAACCATATCCTCCACATCTTCACGGGTTTTAATCAGGGAAATTTTCTTATAAACTTCCAATTTACTTGCGTGGTCGGAAATGTAGCCATCATCCAAAAAGGCAGATACCTTTAAATCTACCTGACAGGTAATTTCCTCCTGCACAGTTTCGCCCTTTTGCTCACGGACTGCTTCATCCAACAGCTTTAAATACATATCATACCCAACCGCATCCATGTGGCCGTGTTGCTCTGCTCCCAAAATGTTGCCGGCACCACGGATTTCCAAATCCCGGAGCGCAATTTTAAAGCCGGAGCCAAACTCGGTAAATTCCTTAATGGCTTTTAATCGTTTTTCGGAAACCTCAGTGATAGATTTATCCCGCTTATAGGTTAAATAGCAATAAGCCAGACGGTTGGACCGCCCTACTCTGCCGCGAAGCTGATAAAGCTGTGCCAAACCAAGATGGTCTGCATTTTCAATAATCATGGTGTTAACATTGGGTAAATCCAGTCCCGTTTCAATAATGGTGGTGCAAACCAAAATATCAATTTCGCCCAGCGACATCCGATAGAAAATTTCTTCCATTTTCTCACGGCTTAATTTTCCGTGGGCAACCTCAATCACCGAATCAGGGAACCGTTCTTTTAATTTTGCTGCTGCCTGATGAATGGTTTCCACACGGTTATAAAGGTAGAACACCTGGCCGTTTCGATTTAGTTCCTTCTGAATCGCCTCATGAATAATAGCATCGTGATACTCCAGCACAAAGGTTCTGACGGGATGGCGGTCGCATGGAGGTTCTTTTAGGGTGGAAACATCACGGATTCCCACCATCGCCATATTAAGTGTTCTGGGAATGGGGGTGGCGGAAAGGGTTAAAATATCCACTCCGTTTTTCATTTCCTTGATTTTTTCCTTATGAGCAACACCAAACCGCTGTTCTTCGTCCACGATAAGAAGTCCCAAATCTTTAAAGGCCACGTCGTTCGACAGCAATCTGTGAGTCCCGATGACAATATCACACATGCCGTTTTTTAAATCCTTTATCACAGAATCAATCTGCTTTTTGGTGCGGAATCGGGATAACAGACCCACGGTTACGGGGAAATCCTTCATACGGTTTTGGAAGGTATTGTAGTGCTGCTGTGCCAACACGGTAGTGGGGGCTAAGTATGCCACCTGTTTTCCGTCACAAACGGCTTTAAAAGCGGCACGCAGCGCCACCTCGGTTTTGCCGTAACCAACATCTCCGCAAAGAAGTCTATCCATGGGGCGATGACTCTGCATATCTTTTTTCACTTCATAAATGGAGGAAAGCTGATCCTCGGTTTCCTCATAGGGAAAGGTGCGTTCAAACTGAATCTGCATATCGTTGTCTTCGGAGAAAGCAAAGCCTTCTGCAGTTTCTCTTTTTTGATACAAATCCATCAGCTTTAGCGCTAAATCCTGACAGCTTTTTTTAACGCGTTGTTTTACCTTGTCAAAATCCACGCCGCCCAGCTTGTTTAAACGAACCGCTTTGGAATCGTTTCCCACATATTTATAAAGGGTATTGAGCTGATTGACCGGAATATATAAATAATCGCTGCCGTGATAACGGATTTTGATAAAGTCTTTGGACTCCCCTTCCACAGTGAGACGGGTAATACCAAGATATTCCCCAATCCCGTGAACGGGATGCACCACAAAATCTCCTACTGTCAGGTCGGAGAAATTGGTGATGGCGTTTTCGTTTTTCACACCTTTGGAAGCACGTTTTTTGCGGTCAGTGGTGTAAATATCAGAAAAATAAACAAATTTTAATTCCGGATAAGAAAACCCTTCCGTAAAACCGGGAACGGGTAAAATCTGCACTTCTCCCGGCACATAGGTATAGGAATCGGTAACCGGTGCATTCAGCTCGTAATTAGAAAGCGTGTAGGACAGCTTTTCCGCTTTAGAGCGAGTTTTCCCGGGAATTAACACCGAGTAGCCTTCCTCCAGATATTCCTTTAATTCCTCCACAAAAATCCCAATGCTTCCGCTTGCAGAAAGCACGGATTTTGCAGGCAAGTTAATTTCCCGATTGGGCTTTTTCAACCCGTAATTATTTTTAATAAAGGATAAATGGCAAACACTGTGGGAGTAAAGAACCTCCATTTGTTTGGCAGGTTCTTTAAAAAAGTTCAGGTTCGCCTTATGAATCAAACCTTTTTCGCATAATTCCAAAAGGTAATCGTAATGCTCCCGATAAAGGGCATCGTGAGCTTCGTAAATACCGTTGGGATCATCCAACAAAAACATGAAATCATCATCGGTGTATGACAGTAAAGGTGCCAGATAATTTTCCAAAAAGGGAAAATAACGGTCATAAGAAGTCAGCTTTCCGCCGTTTTCCAACCGTTCAATATCACGGGATAACACACCAAGCAGTTCCCCGTCTGCTTGTTTCTGTTCTTTTTTCAAAACACAAACAAGTTCTTTGGCATCGGGAATGGAAAAATCGTCTGCCGAGGTCACAGTAGCTTCGGCAATCACTTCGTAGGACAAACGGGTAATGGGGTCAAAGGTACGGATGGAATCCACTTCGTCTCCAAAAAATTCAATCCGGTACGGTACCCCTTCGGTATAGGGGAACACATCCACAATTCCCCCTCGAACCGAATACTGACCGGGGCTTTCCACAATGTCTACCCGTTCATAAGACGACAGCTTTGCGATGAGTTTTTTCTGTTCGTATTCGTCACCGATTTTTAAGGTTACATTGGAATCGGTTAAAAGCTCTTTTTTCACCACCGGCACAAATGCGGCACCGGGCGTCACAATATACAAACCACATTCCTTGCGGGAAATGGCATTTAAAAATTCCAGCCGTTCCTTTTTGTCTGTAGTATCTTTGGCATCCAGTTCGTAATAGCAAAATTCGTAATCGGGCAAAAAATAAACAGGAATCTCGTAAAACTCGGCAAAGCCTTTTAGTTTTTCCGCTTCTTTTCTATTTTTCACCATCAAAAATGCCGGACGATGTTCCGACAGAATCAAAGCCGTGATAATATGGGCTTTGGCACCGTCAGTCAGTCCGGTCACAGAAGTGATATTCGGTTTTGTCAGTCGGATGGCTTCCTTTAACTCTTCGTAGGGCTTGTAGCCGTCCAACAGCGGAAAAAAACCTGCTGTTTTGTTCATATTACTTCGTTCCTTCGCCGATTCCTTTCTTGTTGTATAAATTCATTGCCTTTTGGGTTTCCCCTTTTAACATATAAGAAATCGCCTCCACCGCATCCTCCACAGAGGCAGAAAAATCTTTCAGTTCTTCTTTGGAGAATTTCCCAAGCACGTAGTCCGCCAAGTCACGGTCCCCGTTGGCACCCACACCTAAACGGATTCTTGGAAAATTGTCTTTTCCAAGTAAATAAATGATGTTTTTCATGCCGTTATGACTGCCCGCTGACCCCTTCTCACGAATCCGAAGAGAGCCTAAGGGCAATGAAATGTCATCATAAACCACAATAATATCCGAAACATCAATCTTATAGAAGCCGGCAGCCTGCACCACCGCTTCCCCGCTTAAGTTCATAAAGGTGGTGGGTTTTAAAAGGATTACCTTTTCTCCGTTAATGTTTCCTTCTCCCACCAAAGACTTAAACTTAATCTTGTTCACTTTGATATTATATTTTGCCGCCAAATAATCCAAACACAAAAAGCCTGCATTATGGCGGGTAAATTCATATTGCTTGCCGGGATTCCCCAGCCCTACTATCATATGCATAATTGCTTCTCCATATGTTTTTTAAAAATGTTTCCTTACAACCAACTTATTATACTATAAAAGGAAAAAAAAGTCAAGATTCCCACGTGGTGAAAAACTTTGTCGGCACAGGATTTCAGGGCGCACTTGATTTTCTGTCTACGCTTCTTTTTTAAAAATTAAGTATACAAACACTGCGCATACGGGTACGGATAAAAGTAATCCCAATACAATATTAGCTGCAACGCAAGCAAAGAAACCT
>JAZNNT010000041.1:0-11839 GCA_045580405.1 Clostridia bacterium | reverse complement strand
AAATAAAGAGAGTAATATAGATATGAACTATATTGCTCTCTTTATTTTATAGCTTAAATGTATAAGAGATTTACTGTAATGGCATATCAAATACCATCCTCAAATGCTTCTTCGCCTTGGATACCAATGCGGTAACAGTATTTGCAGTTTTGCCGAAGCGTGCACCTATTTCTTTGGCGGTGTAGCCGTCATTCATAAGCAACAATGCATCAATACCAAACGAAACGGAGGGAGAAACATCTCCCTTCGTTTTTTGTATCGCATCATATAGCTCAATTCTTAAATCCCGGTTGACTTCAAAATCATCCTCAGGATCAGTCAATTGAATTTCATCTAAAGATTCTTCTTTGGAATGCTTGCGTGTAGCATAAGCTAACGCATCGCAAATCTCATTCCAGATGAGTCTGTAGGCATAAGTAGAAAAGGTACCACCTTTATCGGTTGCAGCAGCTTTCATAAGCCCGATACAACCAATCTGAAAAAGGTCATCATATGTATAAAAAGGAAGCTTATCAATATCATGGACCTTTTGGGAAATCACTTTGCTTACAAGGCCCAGATTATCTTCCACTAATTTCTGTTGTTGAGCTGTTAATTTCATAAAATCAGCTCCCCTCTTCTCTTTTTAGACTGCATGTTTCTCTGCTTATTCTTATAACGTCTTAAGTATTCTTTACTCTGTTCAATCACCTGTTTGCAATAGTATTCACTCAAGAGCCCTATATGTGCGTAAGACTTTGGTGCATCAATCACATTGGCTAACCAGTCGTAAGCACCATCTTTGGTCATCAGACCGGATTTATGTAACTGATCAAAATAATGGTGTGCAGTTTTTCTGAGAATTCTCAGTTCGTGATTTGCCATACTACCAACCGGAATCCTTGTTCCGTCATGGGTTCTGACATAAGCATCACATTCAGGATAGTGGGAACATACATAAAGCATCCTACCATTGTGGTTTTCCTGGTAAATGCCATCGGCACTCCGGAAAACAACACGACCGCCGCAATAAGGGCAACGGGTAGGAGCTGCATTAATTCCCTTTCGTTTTTTGTTCTTTTTATTCACGTAAATTACCTCCAATTGCAATAAAAAAAAGCCGGAAGGTCTGCAAAAATGACAATACAGAGCCAAGTGTCGGGAAATTTGGGTGTCTCATCCCCACGATTGACTCTGTAAAGTATTAGCAGCCCTCCGGCTTCATATTCAGTTTTGCTTGCATCATTATGGATCGCTCAGTGCGCTAAATCCGTAACGGTTCCCTACTACATCCTTGAGCAAGTCTAACACCGGGAATTCTTCCGATGTACCGAAAGCCTGGATGCAAGCCCCTGTCACGGTTATAGTATACCAAAATTCAAGCCATAAGTCAAGCCGGATACGTTAAGTTTGTGAGGTTTCAACAAAAAAATCTTTACAGACAATCAAATTTGAAGTCCAAGTCAGTATGACAGAAATTTTTGATTGAAATTAGTCCTCTTCCTCGTCATTTTGCACAATTCGTCTTTTTTTGTTCGTGACATAAATTACCACCAAAATGGCAATTGCAATCACCATTCCACCTGCAAATAAGACGATATGTGCAACCGGAATTGAGTGGTCTACCTCTTCAATAGGAACCAGATTATCCGGAATCGTTTCAGTCTCATTTGTGACAGGAGCCTGCGTATTGGTAAGATCCGGAAGTGTATATTTTGAAGGCATACAGGAAAGCACGTATCTTGTACTGCCTCCAATTTCTAAGGAAAGCAATCCCGTGTTATCTACCGTAATAACACCGGGATAGATTCCAGCATCAGTGCGAAGCGTAAATTTTGTTCCTGCCCATGCAGTACCCAGTTGAATTTCAAGATGCTGCGCTTCCATTACCTGCAGTTCATCGCCATCTGTTCCCTGCGCTGCAAATACTGAAGTCACTGAGCAAAGCAACAGGAGCATAGTCAAAAATACGCTAAAAATCTTTATTTTCATATAACATCACCTTTTTTTGCAAGTCCGGAGGAAAATCCCCCGGACTTTTTAAATTATCGCAACCAGTTTTCACCATCAGAAACAGATGCACCCATATGGGTATTGCATGCTTCCATAATATCGTAGAAGAACCATGCCTGATTGTCGTTCATATCGATAAATCTGTTCAACTTGGTATAATTCTCGTTGATATATTCTTTATCAGGAATACGTCCGGTTGCACGATTAATAACAGTCACTGCTTCCGCACGGGTAATCTCAGTATCCCCACGGAAGGTACCATCTGCATAACCGTTGAGCCATCCATTATCTTTTGCTGCCGAAATATATTTCACTGCCCAGTAGCTCGAAGTAACATCACTGTATTTTTCAGTGATTGATACATCAGGAAGCTTATGGAACAATTCGTAATAACGAACGCTCATTGCTACAAATTCTGAACGGGTAACCGGAGCATCTGCACGGAAAGTATTATCCGAATATCCACGGATTACTTCATATTTTTCCAGGTAGGCAACGTAAGAAGAATACCAATCATTTGCAGTAATATCGATAAAGGAAGCTTGTCCTTTGATGTTTTCTTTCATTTCTTCTGAAATAAGTCTTGCCAAAATGGCAGCTGCTTCTGCTCTCGTCATGTTACCATTGGGTCTGAAAGCACCGTCAGGATATCCGAAAATATATTCTTTATGTTCCTTACCGGGAAGAACGATAACACCATTTTCGTCAGTAGTACCGGTTACTTCGTTGCCTTTTTTATCTTTTAAAGTAACAGCGTAACCTTCTTTTGCTTTGGAACCTGAAGTTACAGTCACAGTATAGAAATTATCGTCTTCTAATAGGTTTTTGCCTGTAGGAAGTGTTAGCGTTGCTTTGGTGCTTGTTACTGATTTGGTAACAGAAACAGTTTTGTTATCCTTGTCTGTAACTTTTACAGTCGTAGAAACATAACCGCCTCCACCACCGGAATAAGAAACACCGCCGCCTCCGCCACCGGATGATTTCACAGGAAGTGTTACTTTACCATTTGCATCAGTAGTACCGGACTGTGTTGTAGTTTTGTCCAGAATGGTTACAGAGACACCTTGTACTGCTTTATCTTCTGTATCAGTTACCGTTACAGTTGTCTGATTTGATGTGGTAAGGGTATGAGTTTCAGGAAGAATAACAGAAACTTTGCCATCTTCAATTTTCACGAAGGCATTTTCGATAACACCCTTGGTATCACTTACCAGAACCTTATATTTGGTTTTCACCTCTTCCGTATTTCCGCCAGTTTCCGGATGAACTGATTCAATGTCGGAATTTCCTCCATTGTCAGTTACATCCTCATTTAAGGGCGGAAATACTGCTTTGCCTGCAACGTTAGTGATAGCTGCCAATGTTTTTGCAACAGGTTCTTCCAATGCATCTTCTGCTTTTATAGGAGCATCCGTTACAATTACATCCAGGTCTTTTACAGGATTACCTTCAGCATCTGTCACTACTGCAGTGATTCTGTTAACATAATCAAAAATAACACCTGTGGGAAGATTAACTGAGATATCTCCGTCATTCAGTTCCACAAAGGCGTTTTCAATGGGTTTGGTTTCATCTGAGAGATGTACTGTATATTCATTTACTTTGGCAACACCGTTTCCGTCGGTATAATCTTTAGAAAGAGGCGGAACAACAATTTTCCCAGATTCATCCGTTACCTGAGTATCAGAATGCTCTGCTAAATCAATGACAGTGATGCTTTTTCCTGCGAAAGGATTGCCCTCAAAATCAATAACCTGCACCGTAGTTCTGTTGTCATAACTGATTTGTTTCCCTTCGGGGAGTGCAACAGAAATGGTATCATCTTTCTTATGTTCTACATAAGCATTTTCTACCATACCCATTTCATCACTGACAAGTACAGTCAAATCATCAACTGTAATATGCCCCTCTGAATTGGTGTAACCATGGTTCCTTGCAGGAAGAACCGCTACGCCGTAGCTGTCAGTTCTTCCCTTTTCCATGTAATCCTCAATACCGGTGGCAATCACAGAAATATTTTTATGAGGATTGCCATACTGATCGTGGACAGTCACAATCACGGGAGTATTCGCAGAAGGATTCACACTAATCACAACTACCGCAACATCATTGCTGGTACCTGCATACACCGTACAGTTGGGAATGATAACATGGTTTTCATCATAAACACGGACTACATAAGTAACCTTTTCGCCATCCTTATCCTTACCGATAGTTCCGTTATCATCTTCGGTATTGGACAGATTTTCGGGTGCTGAATATGTACCGGAATATCCTGTACTGCCGGTGGTGTAATTGTTGATACAATCGTAGATATATACCAGCATATAATCGCCCGGACGTTTACTGTCTGTAAAGGTAACAGAGACAAGTGTCGGATCGCTGTAATCTAAATATCTGCCTTCCGGGAGTCTCACAGTAAAGCGACCGTTATTATCAATCGTTACCAAACTGTTGGGAATGGGATTATGCTGAGAATCCGTCACCCGAACTGTGAAAATTCCTGTGCGGGCATAACCATCTTCATTGGTATATTCTTCACGATTTAACTGCGGAATGGTAGCATATTGGAAAATCAGTCCGCAACGGTAACATTCTTTATGTTTTAAACCATCCTGACCGATTGTTGCAACAACATCCACAATCCAGTTGGATTCCAGATGTCCCAAAGCCGGACTGTCATATACTCGATAAATAGCGCCGCAATGACAAACATAGGTAGTATATCCAATGTCATAGCAGGTTGCGGGTGTTACATAGGCATCGTAATCGTGTCCGATAACATCGGTATAATTGCCCATATAACTGTCACCACATTCGCAGGTATAGATGCTGTATCCCATCGTGGTACAGGTAGGCTCTACAATTTCTTCACTGTAAGAGTGTCCATTAGGAACCTGAAGAACCGTACCGCAAGCTTCACAGAGCTGAGGTTTAGTACAAGTCGCATCTGGTCCTTCTGTATGCCCGGTAGCTGAAGTTGCAATCAGCATTTTTTCATCGCAACCGTCATTTAGGCAGGAATGTTCTACAATGCCCTCCGCATCACAGGTAGAATTGGTTACAGTATGCCCCTCATCCCAGGAATGTCCTAACGGCTCGGTATAATCATCCACATAGTTGTATCCGCACATAGTACAAGTAGATGTTGTATACCCTTTATCTAAGCAAGTAGGTTCTTTGGTCACCCGTTCATAAGCGTGTGAAATTAAAGGTTCAATGTTATTTACATAACTGTCACCACATACTTCACAAGTATATTCGGTATAACCGACACTCTTACAAGTAGGATTATAATGCTGGGACTGGTAAGTATGAGGACCTGTTACAGTAGTTGTCTGGTAAAACTTACCACAATCAGAACAGATAGATAAAACCAATCCGCCTTTCTGACAAGTTGATTCACGAATGACAATATCCTCATAGTGATGTCCTTTTGCAGGGACGTAGTTTCGTTTATCAAGTTCTCCACATCCATTGCACTGGAACCGTTCGTAACCGAATTCTTCACAACTGGGTTTTACCGTTTCCATATAATGGAATTCATGTTCATGAGCCTGAGGGAAAACAATCACGGGATTATCATCTTCTTCCTCCAGAATCCATACATAGGAAACTCCATTTTCTGTCATTGTTTCGCCTGAATAGCCATACTCAATCTGATAATATACAGTATGATATCCCGGCTGTACATAACTGGGAGCAGTGGTCTGATTACAGTTTTCTGCAGACGTTCCATACCGGATTGAAGTTCTCACCCCTTGATCAGAAAGATCACTAACTGTCAAAGTATGTGCTTCGCCATCTTCCATACCGTAATAGGAAGCAACAACCGTCTTTGCCGCAATATATTCGGATGTTTTATAATCGCAAATATCGCAGGTTTGTGCTACATAAAATCGGTTGTTTCCAATCTGCCCGTCAACGGTCTGCTCAAAATGATGGCTTTCATATTTTTTGGAAGCTCTCGCATAAGTACCTTTGCAGAATTTACAATACTGTCCTTTTTTTAAGGTGGTCAGATGGTCCTCTTCATCGAAAGGTTCATAGGTACTGCTATCAAAATCCATAAAGAAACCCACATCACAGGAATATAAGCCATATACATTCTTGTTATAATCATAGGCATTGGGGTCATTCATTGTGTTAATAGTCCCACAATTCTGACAGACTGACTTTGTCCAATGGTATCCCGTATAGTATGCATCAACACCCGGGGTACCGTCATCCAAATTACCTTTGGAAATCCCGTCTTTACAGGTTCCATCTGAGTATTTCACTCCACGATTCAATGCTGTTTCACCTGACTTGGTGTATTCAGGAACACGATATGTCACCACCATCGTATCCTTACCACACATATCGCAAAACTGCGTTTCGTAGGTAGTTGTCGCATTCACATCCAGCTCATTGGTTCTGTTATTGGACGAAAGCCATGAATCCGCCGGGTCAATATATTCGTTGGACTGTGCTGCAAAGATTTGCAGCGGGAATGTGCTAAAAAGCATTGTCAATGTTAGAAACATTGACAGAATCGTTTTCATTGTTTTTTTTGTTACCTTTGTTACTTTTTTCATTTGTTACTTTTCCTCCTTGGGAATTTCAGAAGATACGTTTGTTTTCATAGGAACATACATACGGCAGGAACAACCATCATGAAGATACAGATGCGGACAAAGAGGCTCCGAAGGATCCAGTTTCAGGATTTCGTGTCCGGTATCACAGGTTGAACATAACTGCTGTAAATTTTCTGTTTTCATAGGATATCTCCTTGATTTTCTTTGATTAAATTACCAGACTGTGATAACCTTTTTCAGCTTCTAAAACACAACGGTCCAGAATCTCCTGAAACCTTTCCGGTTCCAGTTGGGTATCCAGCCAATGAGTAGCACGGTAAGAATAGCAGCCTACTTCCTTATTGATTGAATGACTGCCAAGAATACTTTTCAGGTTCAGTTCATTGATTACCTCCAGCTGCTTCTTATCATCTGCATACTCCAGATTACGAGCCAGGCAGAATACCATCAGCGGATGTAAATTTGAGAACGATATCTGCAAGTAATAATCACCGTATTCCGTCATAACAGAAGTTTCATCCTGCTCCGCAATTTCCAGTCTGGAGAGAATCATTTTCCTGGTATGATCAGATAGGTCTTTGCGTCGTTTTATTTCAATTTTACTAAGTTCAAAGCCGGGCATCGCACTCACCTCCCTTCTATATAATTTTCAGATATTCAGTTATCTTGCTGAAGCAACATGAGTAATGGCTCCCCACATACGATTGGTGGTATGGTTAATACCTAATACCCTGATGGTGACACGGGCTCCTTTTGGTGGACGACCACGCTTTGGATAATTGCAAAGGCAATCGATCCCCCCATCTAAGGAAACAAACACGCCGTTGACATCCACCAGACTGACAGTGCCTACATATCTGTTCCCGACAGTGTACTTGCGCAACGCCTTTTCATAAGGGTTTTCACCTGCTTGTTTCACAGATGCTCTCACACGGAGTTTATTGCGGTCGGATCTGTCCACTTCAAGAATTTTGACCAACGTTCTTTGACCGGGTGCAAAATAGCTTTCAGCATCCATCATACGCTGGTAACTTAATTCACTTAACGGAATAAATACTTCAAGACCAAATAGATCCACAAAGATTCCGGAACGAACCACAGATACGACTCTGGCTTCTGCACACACATCAGAATATAGAATGTAATTTCCGTCCCGGTCTGTGCCAAAGTAATAATTTTTTCGTTTATTCCGCATTGCTTCCAATCGGCTACCGACTACAATTTTCTCTTTGGCATCAATACCTTTTACCACATAGTCAATTTCCGCTCCGAGTCGTTTGTTCAACATATAATTCAAGGCTGAATCCAAGGATTGACCTTTCAAATCATCGGGCGGTTCCACTGCTTCGTATAACGGAATGATAACCTTAAACTCTCCGTAAGCAAGGACTGCGAGGGATTTGGATGGATCGCCGGATGAATTTTCGATACCCTGGATTTTCCCCGAAAGATGCTTTTTCCCACGGTAAGATTCCAGTAAGTCCAAAAGGTCATTCTTCGCTTTATCAGCTTCGGTGACGACTCCCAGCTCGTCGTCAATCGCCATCACATTGCCTCGTTTTGGGAGACTGATTTTGAGTTTTGGCTTTTCGGATGCATCATTAACGTCCGGGCTCTGATTCTTATCCAAATCTGACTGTGCATCAGACTCACTTTCTGAGCTATTTGATTTTATAGCTCTTCGCCTGGTCCGTTTTGGTTTCTCCACCTCAATCTGAGAAGAGACATCGTTTTGATCGGGATTCACGGCGTCTTCGAAACCGGGTGTGATTTCTGAAGCTCCATCAGAATCAGTCTGGGGAATTTCAGTCTCAACTTGGTTGGAATTAGAGTTTAAATTAAACTTTTCCTCCAAATTTTCCGGAATGGTTTCTGCCTCGGTCTGAGGAGTGGTTATTTCTTCAGAAATAGCCGTTGTTTTTTTACTTGGCATAGTTTTTACCTCCTATCAAATAAAATTTGAGTATAAAAAAAGCACCCCAGTAACTTTTGTTCTGAGCTGCTTCTTTGGCATATTAGTAGTATTATTTAGATTTTATCATGTTTTAAATTCTTCTCATCGAGAAATCAAAATTCACTTGGTGGAACAGCAGAGCTGTATAATTTAGAATCTGAATTTTCTTTCCCTGGGAAAGTCCTCTCAGTTGGCTTATCAAAATCAGTCTGATATTCCGACGGATAATAATCCATAACAGAAACACGCTTAATTTTTTTGCTCATGGGATGTTTAGTAAAATCAAATTTGTTGAGTTTTAGAACATTCTGTCCTCTTATGACACAAAGCAGTTCCTCATTTGGTAAACGCAAAACCTCGTCGGGTGTCAATAGCTTACGTCTGCCTTGTCCCTCGGTATGACGGTATTGAGGAATCACCTGAGCAACAGCCATTGTTTGCCGCACGGTCATAGTCGTGTCAATCTGGATGCTCATATCCCCTGCCCGTTCAGAATAAAAGCTTGCGGTTTCGCTATCCGAACAGCCGAGCATCAGTTGTAAATCCGCATTGCCTAATATTTCAAGCCACAGATTATTGGGATATCTGTTCTGAAGCTGTCCCAGACTCTGTACAGCCATCATAACCTTGATATCTCTTGACCGAATCACGCTTAGTGTCCTTGCAAAATCGCTGCCATCTGCTGCACTACCGATTTTTCCAATGTTATTGAACTCATCAAGGATCATATTAACGGGCACTTCGCAGCGCTGATCAGGAAGTGAATCCGCATACCGAGTCAGTTTGGTAAAAAGGAAGGAAAAGAACAGAGATGATAAAAATGCCATTGTAGTATTCTGGTCACTTACGATAATAAAATACGCACACTTGTGCCTGCCCGGCAAAGTCAAATCAATGTCAGACCGACTTGTAATCTTAGATACCGCTTGATTCTGCAGCACTTGCAACCGTGTACCCAATCCGATGATAATACCGGACCGTACTGTGTCGCTTGCCTGAGCAAATAAATTATAAGGTGCCCGTGCAGGATGGTCCAATGGAAGTTTTTCAAACATTTGTGTCAGCTGTCGTTCACTGTACTGTGTCAGAAGCCGATAGACTGCAGGTAAATTTTTCATCTCTTTGGAACGAGTACTATCAAACTCCACATATAAAACGAGAGCTTTCAGAAGATTTGCTTCACCGTTATCCCAAAAATGATCTCCTTTTCCGCTGCTGGTATTGCCGATAATAACATTGGTTAAATCCTGCGCTAACAAGGTATCGCCCTGCAAGTCAGACATACAGTTCCATGAATCGCTGTGTTCCGGATGCACGAGATTAAATACCTTTACCTCATACCCGTTTTGCCGAAATAATTCCGATGTATCTGAATAGAGTTCTCCTTTCGGATCTGTAATTACCACAGACTCATTTCGCTTGATTGCCTGAAATAGTGCATTTCGAATAATTGCACGGGATTTCATGGTCCCTGAGGCACCAAAAACTGCTATATGCCGATTGAGTCTGGTATCCTTGGGTAAGCAGATGACATTTCCATTGTACTCGCCTAATATAATCCCTTCGGCTTTTTGGGCGGATGAAATCTCCAGAACTTCTTTCATTTCTTTTTCAGTCATAAAGGAGGCTGTGCCATAAGCACCGGTCTTACTTTTACGAAAGCCACGGGGGTCATATTCTTTTCCGTCAAACTTATCATGCAATTTGATATATAAAAAGATTCCTCCACCCATCATCAGAATCAGTAGCATTGCCCGAACCCCATCCGGAGAAAATGCCTGCTGTATACATTTCATAAAATTCCAGTCCGCAGGAGGCATCGTAGTTTCTCCTGATACGCCACCGGATTTCATCCAAAGATTATAATTTAATAATAGCTGACCCAGTAGTCCGGATAAATATAAAAGTGCAAACAATCCCGGTATGACGATAACGAAGGTTACTATTAATTTTTTTCTACGGTCCATAAGGAATTCTCCTCCTTATCGCAATCCCAGTGCATGTTCTACCAGACCCATTTCAATGACCTTGATGTTCGCGAGCCCTTCAAGATATTTTTTTATATAATCCACCTGGAAATCAAAACAAATCACTTCGCTGTCATACCGATTCAATTGCAATGCTTCTTTTAGGCGAATTAACCGAGCGATGTCACCATCCAGATGCGATAAAATATATTTTTGATTGACATATGCATCATACTCAAACAAACCGAGTCCATTGGATAAGCTGTCAGACTGGAACAGTATATTCAGTACGTTTTGATGGACATCAGGAAGGCATAACATTTTTAACAATCTGTTCCCTTTTTCAGATAGAGGCACAAAATGAATATGTCGGTAAATTCCGTCAAACCGAAATTCCATCCGATTATTTTCTTCCTGGAATTTCAGTGTATCTGATATAATATCCGACTGACCAAATAAGATTGCTGAGTCTACACTGGGAATATTGGAATTGAGTCTGGTGATATTGATTAAACTCTGGAGAGCTTTGAACTCTCCCCTGCCGCTCCACTTCATCAAAGCGTTACGGGTATTATATACAGCAAAACATTTTCCGTGAGAATAAATTGCTCCAACCAATCTGGTGAACATTGTTTTATTCTGCTCATTTTCCCCAATAGATTTTAAGGATCTTGAAAGATAAAACACAGGCTCATCTGGAATAATCTGAAGTCGGGATTGATTCTGAAGTTTCGGTAAATGATACGGTCGGTATTCTATTCCGGCCCACATACACATTGCCACTGCCTCAGCAATTCTGTGGTTACGCTCGATATGATTTTTGTCACCCGGAAAGTGGTGATTTCTGAAATTCTTTAAGTAATAATCTTGTGCATCCGGAGAAACCCAATCCAGTATAGGAAGAGCATCTTTATACAGACGAATATTTTTTGAAGCTCCTTTGCCGGATAGATTCAGAAGCTTACAATAATACTTCTCACCAGACCGGGAACGAAAAACGTGTTGCTCCATAAGTTTGTGGATCATCTTTCGAAAATATCGTTCATTTCCGAGTAGGTATAAAGAAGAATAGGGGTACTCACCTACCGTTGAAAGAATGGCAGCCAGACTGCCGGCCGGACTGCCCGGGTGCATGTGTATCATTGGCTATCACCTTCTTGTCAAATAACATTTTGAGACACGTTGACTGCACTCTTTGTCTCAATTTCGGGTTACGATACGTCTGAAATTGCTTGTATTCTGGCTTTTTTTACGTGTTTCTTTAGCAGTGAATCTTTTTTTCAAAGGATCCTGCTGATTTTTACACCTGTTTTTCATCGGCAAAAAACGGTATTTCATAGAGTTTCACC
>JAZNNT010000040.1:0-13891 GCA_045580405.1 Clostridia bacterium | reverse complement strand
CGTTCAGGAAATTGTAAGAGAAAAAATGATTCTCTTCGGCTCCAGCGGTAAAGCGTAAAGCGAATAAAAGATAAAAGCCAAATCTTCGGATTTGGCTTTTTTTATGCGAAAATTCTGCAAAATCTTTTCCAAATGCTATAGACAAACACAAAAAAATCTGCTATAATACATTAGTTAAAAACTATTTTCGGGAGGTACTGTAAACTGATGAAAAAGCTAAGACAAATTCTTACTTGGATGTTATTGTTATCTATGCTGCTCTCCATGCCTGTATTTGCAGCAGAAGAAAAAATCGCGGTATACCAGAATATGGCACATATCAGCATTAACGGAAGTTATATGAATGCACAAAACTATGCCATAGACGGTAACTTATATGTACCGCTTCGTGCGGTAAGCGAAGGCTTTGGTTATGAAATTAACTGGAATGAAGACAGAAGCATTGATCTTACTGCCGCAAAAACCCAGGAGCCAAAATTAAATACAATGGAATTTCTGTCCCCCCCAACTCCCAAAGCTGCAAGCTTTATGGTATATAAAGACGATTTAACCATCCGTGTAAACGGTGCAGTGTTTGAAACTCCTCACTTTTTATACAAAGGAACCACCTATGTTCCCCTTCAGTTTTTCTATGATGCTCTAAAATGTCATATCTATGAAGATCATTCCCTCGGCGTTGTGAAAATTTATTCTCCGGAATATGTTTCCTTCGGTGAAAACGAAGTATTTTATTACGATGGACAAATACTCACCAAAGAACAGTACGAAGATGCTTTAGTGCTGTTGGCTTATTTAATGGGCAGCAGCGAACTGTCTCACAATGCTGCAGAGCAGGAATTTACCTACCTCAGATACATTACCCGGTTATCCGAAAAGATTACCGATGATGCTGACTTTCAAGCCTTTTTGGAAGCCAACAAAGTGGATGAACTGTTAGAACAACTTGCTGTCAAGAATCCTGAAGTGATGAAAGAAAGTATCTTAAAAGCAATTTTCTATCAATCCAACATCGCTGAACAGGAAGTTTATGACTATTATATTTCTACCGAAGAAGACCTTCAGACAGAGCTTCAAAATTCTAAGTATGCCACCGGAAAATGGATGAAAGCAAAACACATTTTGATTATGTCAGATGACGAGAAGAGCGCTAAAGACCAGGCAGAAGAAATTTTAGCAAAGCTTCAAAAGAATCCCGAAGATTTCGATAAACTGATGGCAGAATACTCCCAGGATCCCGGCTCTAAAACCTATCCCGAAGGATACCTCTTTAAAGAAGGCGATATGGTAACCGAGTTTTATGAAGGTGCTCTTGCTTTAGAAGCAGGTGAAATTTCCGAAATTGTGGAAAGCCCCTACGGATACCACATTATCCAAAAAGTTGCAGACTATGAAAACGGCGTTCCCTACACCGAAGTAAAAGACGAGTTGCATCAGGAATTTGCCCGGAAGGAATTTATCAAAGAAGGCGAACAAATCTTAGCCAATATCAACACCGTGTTAAACCGTGATTATTTGGAACAACCTGAGAAATAAGAAAGGAATATAAAACCATGCAAGACAAAAAATTAGTAACAGAAATCACATCTATGGATGTAGATTTTGCAAAATGGTACACCGACATTGTAAAAAAAGCAGACTTGATTGACTACTCCTCCGTAAGAGGCTGTATGATTATCCGTCCCTACGGCTATGCAATCTGGGAAAACATCCAGAAGGTATTGAATCAGAAATTCAAAGAAACCGGACATGAAAACGTATACATGCCCATGTTCATTCCCGAAGGTCTTTTAAATAAAGAAAAAGATCATGTAGAAGGCTTTGCTCCCGAAGTTGCCTGGGTAACTCACGGCGGTAACGAAAAACTCACAGAACGCCTTTGTGTGCGTCCTACCAGCGAAACCTTATTCTGCGACCATTATGCCAATATTATTGAATCCTACAGAGATTTACCCAAGCTCTACAACCAGTGGTGCTCCGTGGTAAGATGGGAAAAAACCACCCGTCCCTTCCTTCGTTCCTGCGAATTCTTATGGCAGGAAGGTCACACCGCTCATGCTACTGCAGAAGAGGCTCAGGAGGAAACCATCCGTATGCTGAATGTGTACGCTGATTTCTGCGAACAGTACTTAGCAATTCCCGTTGTAAAAGGTCAGAAAACCGATAAAGAAAAATTTGCAGGTGCAGTTGCGACCTACACCATTGAAAGCTTAATGCATGACGGTAAAGCTCTGCAGAGCGGAACCTCTCACAACTTTGGTGACGGTTTTGCAAAAGCATTTGGCATTGAATTTACCGGCAAAGATAATAAGTTAACCAACGTTCATCAGACCTCCTGGGGCGTATCCACCCGTTTAATCGGTGCCATCATTATGGTGCACGGTGATGATTCCGGTTTGGTTCTGCCTCCCAATATTGCACCCATTCAGGTTGCTTTAATTCCCATTGCACAGCATAAGGAAGGCGTTTTGGAAAAATGCCGTGAAGTGAAAGAAATGCTTTCCGACTTCACCGTAAAATTAGACGATAGCGATAAATCTCCCGGATGGAAATTTGCGGAACACGAAATGAAAGGTGTACCGCTCAGAATTGAATTAGGTCCCAAGGATATTGAAAACAATCAGGCAGTTTTAGTTCGTCGTGATACCAGAGAAAAGAAAGTGGTATCTTTAGACAACATTGCCGTAGAAGTGAAAGAAATGCTTGCTACCATCCAGGATGCGCTGTTCCAGAAAGCATTAAAGCACAGAGAAGAAACCACCTCTGTTGCAAGAGACTTTGACGAATTAAAAGATATTGCACAAAATAAACCCGGCTTTATCAAAGCAATGTGGTGCGGCGACGAAGCATGCGAACTGAAAATCAAAGAAGAAACCACCGTTACCAGCCGTTGTATTCCCTTTGAGCAGGAAGAAATTTCCGACAAATGTGTATGTTGCGGAAAACCTGCCAAGAAAATGCTCTACTGGGGGAAAGCATACTAAAATGAAAAAAGATACCACCTTATACAATGTATTTTTTCCGTTTTGGATGCTTCTGAAACTTTCTCCCCTGGGATGGGGATTAACACTTTTCGGAAACTTTATTGTTGATAGTTTCATATTACTTCTTTTGCTGAAAATTTTTAAATTTGCGCAAATCAAGAAATCTTTTTGGAAAAGAATATGGAAGGTTTACGGGTTCGGGCTGCTATCCGATTTATTTGGAAGTGTGTTGCTTTTCTTTTGTGTGATAAAAGAAGTGCCGGGAGTCCGCATGGGAGACGAATGGTTTATTACCGTTCCTGCCCTTCTGATTTCTGCAATCTACATTTTTCTTTCCAATTATTTTATCACCTTTAAAGATTGTGATAAAAAAGCACGGTTATGGTGCGCGCTTACGTTTGCCGTGGCTACTGCGCCTTACACATTTTTAGTACAGTCTTCTTGGATTTATCACTATTAAACATGAAAAAAAGAGTGTTGCAATTGCAACACTCTTTTTTTCAGTTTGTGCGGTATTTTTTTCAAAAAAAGTATTGACATTTGAAAATGATGGTGCTAAAATTAACATATCAACTGAATAATAAATGCGATGAGCAGAAACCAGTAGGTTGGAAAGAGCCGCAAAGAGAGTTGCCGGTTGGTGCAAGGCAATGGTATCTTCCTTCTCGAATTCCTTCTGTTAGCAGTGCACTGAACAAGAGAAATCTTTAAGTAGGATGCAACGGGTGTTCCCGTTATAGAACTAAGGTATGATAGTACCTGATAAGGTCGCTACCGTGAGATAGCGACGAACTGAGGTGGTACCACGGAAATGATATTTTCGTCCTCTGTATCCGATAACGGATTGCGGAGGGCGTTTTTTTATTCTAAAAAACACGAGCCGGAATCCAAAAGCACAAAAAAAGAAAGGATGATGACCAATGGCTCAGAACTACTACCAAAAAGAAATTGAAACCATGAACCCCGAAGACATGAAAAAACTCCAATCAGAAAAACTGGTAAAGCAGGTGAAACACGTTTACGAAAACGTTGCTTACTACCGTAATCTGATGGATGAAAAAGGTGTAAAACCTGAGGATATCAAAGGGATTGAAGACTTGCATAAGCTCCCCTTCTTAACCAAAGCAGATTTAAGAGATGCTTATCCCTACGGACTGTTAGCAAAACCGCTGGATGAATGTGTGCGTATTCAGTCCACCTCCGGTACCACCGGTCGCCGTGTGGTAGCATTTTATACTCAAAATGACGTAAACCTCTGGGAAGACTGCTGTGCCCGTGCAATTACGGCAGCAGGCGGCACCAACAAAGATGTTTGTCAGGTTGCATACGGTTACGGACTGTTTACCGGTGGCCCCGGCTTAAACGGCGGCTCTCACAAAGTTGGTTGTTTAACCCTGCCTATGTCCTCAGGAAATACCGAGCGTCAGATTCAGTTTATGAATGACCTTAGCGCAACCATTTTATGCTGTACTCCTTCTTATGCAGCATACATTGGCGAAACCCTGAAAGAACAAGGCTACAAACCGGAAGACATTCCGCTCAAGGCCGGCATTTTCGGTGCTGAACCCTGGACGGAAGAAATGCGTCACAATATTGAAGAAACGTTGGGCATTAAAGCTTATGATATTTACGGTCTTACCGAAACCTCCGGCCCCGGTGTTGCATTTGAATGCAGCGAACAAACCGGTATGCATATCAACGAAGACCATTTCTATGCTGAAATTATTGATCCTGATACCGGCGAAGTGCTTCCCGAAGGAGAAAAAGGTGAACTGGTATTCACCTCTTTGGATAAAGAAGCATTCCCCCTGCTCCGTTACAGAACCCGTGATATTTGTGTACTGACCCGTAAAAAATGCTCCTGTGGCAGAACTCTGGTTAAAATGGCAAAACCCATGGGCAGAACTGACGATATGCTGATTATTCGTGGCGTAAACGTGTTCCCCTCTCAGATTGAAACCGTTCTGTTAAACGAAGGCTATCAGCCCAACTATCAAATTGTGGTTGACAGAAAGAACAATACCGACACCTTCGATGTTCACGTGGAAATGTCTCCCGAACAGTTCACCGATAAGGTTGCAGAAGTTCTGAAAATGGAAAAAGCACTTGCCAATGCAATGAAAACTATGCTGGGTATCAATCCTGCAGTACATCTGGTAGCGCCGAAAACCATTGTTCGAAGCGAAGGAAAAGCTGTTCGTGTGGTAGACAAACGTAAATTAGTGTAAAAGAGAGGAGTTTTTCATATGGCAATTAAACAGTTAACTGTATTTTTAGCAAATCAGAAAGGTAGTTTAGCATCTATCACCAATGTTTTAGCAAAAAATGGGGTTAATCTCCGTGCGCTTTCCATTGCAGAAACCGAAGCCTTTGGGATTCTGCGTCTGATTGTGAATGATGTGAAAACCGCGGAAGCTGTGTTACAGGAACAGGAACACCTCTATAAAACCGTGGATGTTGTAGGGGTAAAAATCGGCGACCAGCCCGGTAAGCTCACCTCTGCCCTGGAAGTGCTGGACCAGGCAGATATCAATGTGGAATACCTGTATGCATTTATGGCAAGAACCGAAAAACACGCCTATGTAGTACTAAGAGTGGCAGACAACGAAAAAGCGGAAGACGCTTTAACCAAAGCCGGTTTCCACTTGATCACCGAAGCAGATATTGATAAACTGTAAATCGCTACCACATATAAAAAAGAGTGTTGCAAATGCAACACTCTTTTTTTAATATCATTTTAAATTCAAAACTTGATTATACTCGCTTCCAAAATCCTCGATGGATTCTATAATCACCGAAAAATCATTGGAAAAGGTAATTGCAGAGTAATGTTTGAAACGGTTATTGGTAACTGCTACCGTCCCATCCCGGTAAACAATCACCGAATCATTCCACTTTACATTCATATAATAGGGAGCTGCGCCAAGATAATTGGTCAAAAGCTCAAACTCTACAATGTAATCAATGTCTTCAAAAATATCCAGGTGTTCTTCTCCATCAGCAGTGTCCAATTCTTCTTTGATATTGACAATTCTGGTATGAAGGATTTGAACATGCTGATCTTTGATGGGAGCTTCCTGAATTTCCTCCAGCTCTGCATAGCATTCTTTCCACTTATTTGCTAACGATTCAATGGCAGCCGCCACCCGTTGGTCAGTCCCTTGGTTGATTGTGTTGTTCCGGCAACCTACCATAGAAAACAGCAGAATAACACCCAATATCACAAACAAAATCTTTCGATACAATTTCATAGAACATCCTCCTTCTCCGTGGTGAGCTTCGTCTCTTGCCATTTCGTGAACAGTATCGTGAATTAAATCAAATGGAATTTCTTTAAAATTTTACTAATCTTTTCGCCTTTGGGAAGAAGCAGGATATCATCCTCCTGCAAACCTTTTACAGCAAATAAACTAATCAAATAGAAGCCTGCCCCCACAACAATGGATGTTGCCACTAAAATCAAATTACTGCTGGTATATTGGGATAAAAATCCGTAGCATAACAATGCACCAAACGCGGTGGCAATTGCCGTCACCACAGGTTTTAAAATAAAGCTGGTAACTTCAAACTTCATACCGGTAATCCGTTTTAAATCGTAAATATTCAATGACATTACCGTCATATAGCAAAGAAGTGTTCCGATGGGAGCACCGTTGATATTGATTTCCGGACGGGATACCAAAAGAAGATTTACAACAACCTTCACTACCCCACCGATAAACATATTTTTAACCGGAAGCCACACATTTCCCCACGCCTGCAAAATTGCATTACACACCTGCACCATCGTCACAAAAACAACTGCAATACCCATAATGTTTAACAAGAAGTAATAGTTGCCATCACCATGATAAAGAAGCTTCAGAATAGGTTCTGCCAGAGCAGACATTCCGGCTGCACAGGGTACTGCAAATAAAATGGTGATACGAAGAGCAGATTTTGCGTTACGGATAGCGGTCTGATTATTTTTTAAAGCCAGCGCTGCTGCAATGGTAGGTACAATAGAAACTGCAATGGCTGCGATAATGGTAGGCGGTAAATTAAAGAGTGCAATGGCGCGGTTTAAGTAACCAAACATGGACAGTCGCTGTTCTTCAATATAACCAAGTCCGCTGAGCTGATTCATAACCATAGCTGTATCAATGACAGAAGTTAAAGTAAATACAGACACGCCAATGGTTACAGGAATTGCAATCCGAATCAGTTTTCCAAGCACCCTCTTAGAAGATGGAAGCTCTTTTGAAGCATTTTCCTTGGGAAACTTCCGAATATTGAATGCATTGTAAATGATCAAATATCCACAGCTTAAGGCTGTACCGATGGTAACCCCTGTGATTGCCCCTGCAGAACCGATGTAATACTCGGAATACATCTGCATCGCTGTGTATGCTAAGGTTAAACCTAACGCAAGCTTGGAAAAAGCTTCAATGACTTCAGAAACTGCCGTAGGAAGCATATTTTGCTGTCCCTGATAAAAACCACGATAGCTGCTTGCTAAGGATACAAAAAACAGACTTGGCGCCATACATTGCATGGTAAGATAAGAACTGGGAGCACTAATCAGTCCCGAAAACAAATGGGCTCCAAAGAACATGGCTCCTGCTGCCACAATCCCCACACAAAGAAGCAGTCCTTTTGAAATTCTAAAAATCTTTCTGGCCTCATTGTAGTTCCCTTGGGCAGAAGCTTCAGCAACCATTTTTGAAATTGCAACAGGTAAGCCTGCAGTGGACACTACAAACAACCAGTTATAAATGGTGTAGGAGGAGTTATAAATCCCCATCCCTTCCGTTTTTAAAATGTAGCTATCCAAAGGAAGCTTATAAAGTGCTCCGATTACCTTTACCAGAATATGGGACACGGCAATAATAAAAGCACCGATGACAAAATTCTTATTCTTTTTATTCAAGATGGGTCATCCTTTCTGAAACTCTGGTTCTTACATATCTTTTTTCATTATACAATATTATAGTGGTGTAGGTCAAGTTAAAATGCATTTTTTACATAAATTTTCCTTCGATTTTTTTCTACGTTACTCTCCCCTGCCACAGGTTTTACTCATTAAAAATTTTTTTGTTTTTTTACAAAAAAGTATTGACAATTGATAAAAAATATGTTATCTTATTAGTAACAATTCCGAATAAGAGAAATTGAGGTGATCAAATGGCAACTACACCACGACGTATGACGAAGCAAAAAGCTGCCATCTTGGATTACCTGAAACATTCCACTCATCACCCTGATGCAGAGAGTGTATATCAGGAATTAAAGAAGCAGCAACCTGAATTAAGTCGCAGTACCGTATATCGGAATCTTGCTCAGTTATCCGAGGATCAGGTGATTGAGAAAATGGGATTGCAAATGGAATCCGATCACTATGACGGAAACCGTTCTCCCCACAACCATTTTATCTGCAAAAAATGCGGCAGAATCTTTGATTGCGGCAAAGAAGACATTGCTACCGAGCAGGTAGAAGAATTAGGCACTATTGAAACCTTTACCGTTTATTTTTACGGTGTGTGCCACGAGTGCGAACAAGAAGCATAGCACTCCCTATCAAATTATGTAAAAAAATTCTAAATAAAGAAAACGCCTAAAGGCGTACAGGAGGAAAAGATTATGAAAAAATTTGTATGTTCTGTTTGTGGTTATGTTCATGAAGGAGAAGCTGCTCCTGCGAACTGCCCCGTTTGTAAAGTTCCCGCTGAAAAATTCAACATTATGGAAGAAGGCGCTGCATTAGCAGCTGAACATGAATACGGCGTATACGCCAAAACCGTGAAAAACAATCCCGACATTTCCCCGGAAGACAAACAATTTATTTTTGAACAGTTAATGGCAAACTTCAACGGTGAATGTGCTGAAGTTGGTATGTATCTGTGTATGGCAAGAATTGCGCACAGAGAAGGCTATCCCGAAATTGGTCTGTACTGGGAAAAAGCAGCTTACGAAGAAGCGGAACATGCTGCAAAATTTGCAGAACTCTTAGGGGAAGATTTAGAACCCAACATGAAGGCTACCACCAAAGATAACTTAAAATGGAGAGTTGACTGTGAATACGGTGCAACCAAAGGTAAATTTGATTTGGCAAGCTGTGCTAAGAAAAACGGTCTGGATGCAATCCATGATACCGTTCATGAAATGGCTCGTGACGAAGCTCGCCACGGAAGAGGCCTTGAGGGACTTTTAAAGAGATATTTTAAATAAGAATAACTCTTAAATTAAAAGGGCAAGACAAACGTCTTGCCCTTTTCTAATGCTCTCTATCTTTTATTTTAGCAACATCCTCAACCAAACAAACAATGGTTCACTATTCATTAAAAAATGGCAGGAGATTAGATCTCCTGCCATTTTTTTAGCAAAGAAAGCTATTAAAATGTGAATTAGAATACGGGTTTTAATCCGTCGAAGCTATCCCAGATAAATACTTTAATTACGTCGCCGTCTTCGGGGATGTAGTCATATAAAGTAGCTTCTACAGGATGATAAGAACCGGTAGCTTCGGTATAATCTAAATAGCCGTCGCCCATCATGTATAACTGATCAGCATTTTCACCGGTGTAAACTGCAACTAATACAGTAGTACCAACTGCGTTCCAGTCACCAACCTGAACGGTATAAATCAGGTTACCGGAACCATCGTCTGCAACAGAAATCATATTCTTAGCAAAGTCGTATGCAGTTTTAACGTCTTCGTAAGTTTCGTATGCACCGCTTTCCAACATAGCACAGTTTAACAGAGCGTTGTATGCATATTCAGGATAGATGAAGTCTGTTTCCGGAGTTAAAGAAATTTCAGAAGTGATAACATCTTCAAATTCTGCCAGAACATTTGCGATATCCTGTGTGGTTTCGGCAGACTGCATAGCAGCTAAGAACATATCCTGACGGGTCAAGGTGGTAAATTCAAAGCCGTGAACATGAGTCATCATTTCGAATGAGGTACCGGAATCTTGATTTTCGGTCAGAGTGAAGGTCATGGTGTATTCACCAGCCGGTAAGAATACCTTTTCCGGAGTAACGGTTACACTGTTTGCTTCGTTTTCATTACCGAAATACGGAGGTTCACCGTCCATCATAACGATTGCTTCGTTCACACCGTCTTCCAGAGTGATTGTCATGGTGGGAGTCAGCGGAACAGTACCGGTCATAACGATACCGTAGTAATCGTCTGCAGGAATGGTAACCTTATACTGATAGGTTAAAGTATTTGCAGCAGAATCGTTTGTATTTGCAACATGAATACCGGGTAAGTTATTTCTTACAGAGTATTCCGGAATCTGCAGGGGATCTTCGGATGCACCAATGTAATTCTGACCCAGAACAAATGCACCGGGAGCAACCTGAGAGGCATCGTCTACATAAGTTAAGGTGATTTTCTGCAGATAGCACCAGCCGGGACCTTCGTTACGTACCCAAACGGAGTTTACACCTTCTTTTAAGGTAATGTAGGTACCGTCTTTGTTGAAGTAGTTATCCGGGCTTGCATCGTGATTGGTATAACCGTAGGAATCAACAGTTTCCACAACAATTTTAGCCGGACTGTCATAAACTGCTGCAGTGGTTTTAATCTGATAAGTGCCTGCAACCTTTGCATCCACTTCAAATCTCTGCCATTCTCCGGTGATTAACTGAGTACCGATTGTGGAACCTAAAGAAGGTTTATCTTCTGCAACACGACCGGGAATCATGTGGTAATCCACATCCTGGGTGCCAATGATAGAATCGGTGTAGGGATTGATTACAATCGGTCTGGGAGGAGTCAGTTTACAATCATCGATGGTGATGGTTGCTTCTTCTTCCGGAGTCAGCAGTTTGAATTCAACATTCCACAGAACGTGGTGGATAGAACCTGCGGTAACTTCCACATGGTTGATGCCTTCTTTTAAGTATACATACTGATAGTTGCCTTCGGAGTCAGTTGCTCTTACAGCACCATGGTCTTGTACTTCTTCGGTTGCCAGTAATGCACGGTAACCGTCATTCGCATCAGTATCAATGGTGATAACGGGCAGGTTATCCAGGGTAACAGTACCGCCGATTTTTGCCTGCACTCTGTAGATGCCGGGGAACAGAACGTTCAGTTCGTATTTTAATACAGAGCCTGCACCCTGAACCACTGCGAAATTGGTGGCATCATACGGGTATTTGTAGTAATAGCCTTCGCCTTCTACTAAATCCTTGTTCGGGTTGATGGTTAAATCGTAGGGTTCTTCCGGAACGGTATTAGAGTTTTGTCCCTGTTCTAAGTAAGCATCAGAGTTATTTAACTGATAGAAGCTTGCAGAGGTTAATACAGAACCGTTTTCACCGGTTGCGGTGATAATGTTGTCCCCTGCTGCTAAGTAGATATACTGTAATTTTGCAGAAGTAGCAGTGCAATCTACATAGTCGCCGGCTTCGGTTTCTAAGTGGATAGAACCGGTAAATTCTGCATCTACCAGATACATACCTGCTGCCGGAGCAGTTACAGTGTAATTTACCCAAAGGTTATCGGATAAATTCATACCGTCTTCTGCATAAGGAGGATAATAAACTAAGGAATCATAACCGGTAGCCTGAGTAACACCGTAGGTCCAGGGATTGATATCGGTGTTCCAGTTTTCCCAACCAACAACAGAGCCGGTCCAGCCTTCCGGATCGGTACCTGCGGTATTATCAGCAGTACCAACATACTGGAGATAATCGGTATCGTCTACTAATGCAAGAATGTCAAAAGCATCAAAAACAATACCGCCGGGACCTGCATTATAAACAGTCAGCCAGTTGGTGCCTTCCTGCAGGTACAGGAAATCGTCGTAGCCGTTGTTATAAGACCAAGCATCAGACCAGGAACCGTAGGGAGCAATATCAAACTGAGCATAGTAATCTACGCCATCAACATTGTTGATCATCTGCAAGGACGCGGTCTGGGAGCTTGCCTGACCGTAACGAACCAAAATTGCATAAACACCATCGTTAGGAATGTTGTTTACGGTATAGGTTCCATAAGAACCTGCAGGCAGGTAAATTGCGCCTTCGTTGTCTTTGTCCAAAACAGGACCTTCATCATCGGTATAGCCCCAGTCGGTACCCAGTAATTCCATACCTTCATCGGAGCTCATGTTGGGAGCAAAACCGTCTAAGAACAGTTCTTCTGCTTCTGCATTGTAGTCAGGATGGTTTTCTAAGGTACCGTCCCAACCTTCCGGGAAGTATCCGAAATCATATACGGGAGCATCGCCGGTGTAGGGTTTTAAATTTGCAACGTTGGACTGGTCAATCCAGGTTTGGTTGTTTTTATCAACTAAAACGCCGGGGTTGTTGAAGGAAATGCTGTCGATGGTGAAAGCATTGTCACCGGTGTTTTCAAAAGAAATAACGTTTTTACCTGCTCTTAGGTACAGGTATTCGATGTCACCGTTGCCGGTAACGGTTTCATACATATTGTTAGAATATCCGGTTTTGGACAGTTCTGCATAGAAACCGGTATCCGCTTTAATGGTAAAGGAACCTGCAACACCGTCGTTTACGGTATGAATGTAGGGATATACCATACCATTCCAGTTTCCGTCAGTTGCGGTATCAAAGATGATGGTATAAACATCGCCGGGTTCTAAGGTTTCGTTTACAGCGGTGTGAGCATGACCGTCGCCGGGAGCAAAGGGCAGTTCATTCACGGTGATCTGATCAATGTAGTCCAAACCGTTGTTATCTAACTTAGTGAAGGTCAATGCTGCATCAGCATCAGTGGTTTCGATGATATTTTTACCTTTTACCAAGTAGATGTAGCCTTCTTCTCCTGCAGTTAAGGAAACTTCGGAATTCAGCTCACTCTTTAATGCAACATCAACGTCAGAGGATACGGTATAAACGCCTGCATCTTCTGCAACGTAAGTGATGGTGTCAGTATAAACAGAGGGAGTCGGTTCCGGAGTGGGAGTAGCAGTCGGTTCCGGAGTGGGATTGATCTGAGCTAAAGTCATGGGTTTTAAATTTGCAACATTCAGCTGACTTCCCCAGGTTGCATGACCAACCAATTCACCAACACTGTGGAATCTGATAGTATACAAGCTAATAGCATTGGAGCTAATGTTTTCTAAGGTGATATTGTTCACACCTTCTCTAACATATAACATCTCAATATCATTACCTGCAGCGTCTGTGGTTAATCTACTGCTATAAGAAACGCCTGCCGGATTGTAAATATCGGCATAGAAACCAGTATCACTGGTTACTCTGAGGGTTGCTTCACTAGCAGTAGCAAACGCAATGTATGGATAAACCATACCGTTCATCCCCTGGGAAGGAGTATATTCCAAGGCATAGGTCTGACCGGGTGCAAGAGTGATACCTAGACCTGCCCATCCCCATAAGTCTTCCTGACCGGTAATGATCGGTTCAGCGGGAATATTCACCTGATCTAAGTAGGATAAACCGTTGTCATCCAAATCGGTTACGGTTAAGGTTGCGCCATTGGTGATCTCCACCTCATTCGCACCTTTCACTAAGTACATGTAGCCGGTTTCCCCTGCTGATAATTCGGTAACAGAACCGATTTCGGTTGTTACGGTAGTATCAACATCGGAAATAACAGCATACACACCTGCATAAGGAGCATCGTTGTAATCAACTGCATTGCCTTGTGCACTAACAAAAACAACCTGACTGAGCACACAACTTAAAAGCATGATCATAGCCAAGCTGAAACTTAAGAGTTTTTTCATTTTCATGTTGCCATCTCCTTTTTTCTCATGATGTATATATAAATTTTTTTTGCCTTTGTGAGATTTACCTAAATAAAGATATACTTTTCTACTTATTATTGTAACATTTGTGTAGCTTTCTGTCAACTTGTATTTCAGGACATAATATAGCGAAACATGTCCTGAGAAACGAATTTTAAAAAAATTTAAAAAAATTTAAAAAAA
>JAZNNT010000039.1:0-9784 GCA_045580405.1 Clostridia bacterium | reverse complement strand
CTTGGAATTTTTTGGATTTTTTAAAATAACGGAGAAAAACGATGAGAGAATTATTTGAAACCGTGCTGATACTCAGTGCAATTGGATTTGTCCTGACAGCTGTTTTGTTATGCTTAAAACCAATTACGACAAAGAAATTTTCTGCCAAATGGCAGTATTACATCTGGATTGCCGTTCTTTTGACAATGGTGATTCCTATCTACAAGCTGATTCCCAAGCAACAGGTTCACAAAATCCGCAAGATTGCCCCCATAGAAGCACCCCGTATTCTTACGGTTCCTTTTGAACCATCCCGGGAGCTTTTACCAACTCCTGATATCACTCCGGCGACTGGAGCTGACATTTCTGTATCTTATGCTGCCAAACCCGATGTGCTGGATATGATGGCTACAGTCTGGATTGTTGGAGTAATCGTGTTTTTAACGGTGGTATTGCTAAGCTACATCCTGTATCTTTGGCAAAACAGAAAACAGGCAGTCTCCATGGAGGATAGTCCCCTGCTGACCGATGTCAGAAAAGAACTCGGAATCAGAAGGCACATTCGCTTAAGAATGTCCCCAACGGTTGGCTCTCCAATGCTGGTGGGTGTGTTCTTTCCGGTCATTTACATACCTTGCAGGGAGATTCCAAAGGATATGATGCGCCTTGTGCTTCTTCATGAACTGACTCACTATAAAAGAAAGGATTTAATCATCAAATGGTTTTCTTTGATTGTCAACGCAGTGCATTGGTTTAACCCGCTTTCCTATCTGGTCTGTGCAAACCTAAGTGATGCCTGCGAACTTTCCTGTGATGGAAAAGTTACCCGTAATATGAATGAAGAACAACAAAAACAGTATATGAAAACAATTCTTGCATTGGTGGAATGAAAGGCAGGCGAAAAGTTATGATGGAACGGTTATTTACCACAAAAATGAGTGCAGACAAAAAGAAACTGGAATCCCGATTCCAAAAAATATGCGTAAAAAACGGAAAGCTTTCCAAATGGATTGGCATTGGTTTGTTTGGAATCATTCTGCTTGCCGTGATTAGCGTAGGGATTCTGATTGCCGTAAACCGCAGTGAAGATTACCGCATGAGTGATACCCGTTTTTCCGAATATTTAAACCGACCTGTGGGTGCGATTATGGCAGAAATTGATTATTTGGATCATGAAAAACTGGCATTTCATTATCTGGACGGATTTCTTGTAATCGATCTGCAGACAAAGCAAGTATTACATAAAATTGATTTAAGTGCCCTGAACATTGCAGGACATACCCAGGGGGACTGCTTTACGGTCTTTCAGGCTGATCAGAGCGGAAATTATGTTTACCTGAAAAACGAAGGCCCCTATGATATGATTGGCAATTACGACGACTACATCATCAATCTGCAAACCGGCGATGTGCGTCTTGGAACGATGCCTCAGGGAACCAAACTTTTTTCAAATTTTGCCGATACCTTTACCCGTGTCGGCAATCCTTACGGATTCTACAGCATTCGCTGTGTGACTGAGGAAATAAAAACCCACTATCTGACCGTTTTGGAAAGCGAATTTTCCTCCCTGCAGCTGGTAAGCGTTCACCATCAGGCAGATGATAACAGTCAGTTTACCTATCTGTTTCCGAATTTATATGTCAGTGATGCCAACAAAAGAAATGAAATAATAGAAAAATCTCTGTCCGACGGTGAAAAAATTACCCTAAACAGCAGTCTTGACTGGGAGGTAAACGCGGATACCGTCCGTTCGCTGATTCATAAAATCAGCGAACTGCGGCAAATGAAATATCAGAGAATCCCCGACGGAAACTATTTCGTTACCATCCAGAACGTGGAAAAAAACGGCGAGGTGTATCAGAAGCTGTTTATCATTAGCAACTACAACATGGAGCTGATTCTTTCTGAAAAGCTGACGAATGAGGATTACTACATGGGCATTATCAATATTTTAAATTCCCCTGTAAGTGACCTGTATCACAAAACCGAAGAATTTTTGTCTCAGGAGTTTCACAGAGTTCACGACCCATTATATGACATTCAGCACTTAACCATTTCCAACTGGGAGGAAAACGGCAACGAAGCGGCATTTTGGTACAAAATGACCTATTTATACTATAACCGTGACCCTGATAAAGCAACCTACATTCAGGAGGCAAAGCAGAGAAGTCAGGAAGAATATGAAGTGCTGTATGCGGATTATTTAGCATTAAAAGAGGGGAATTTCCAGTTTAAAATTATCGACAACGGTGCCGCTTTAGAGCTATATACCAATGTGGCTCCCCAGGGTGTTGAGTGGGCTCCTATCACCATTGATGAGTATGTAATGTCTGATTGAGGTGAGCGCAATGTTAGAAAAAGTATTTACCACAAAAATGAGTGCAGATAAAAAGAAGCTGGAATCCCGATTCCAAAAAATACGCACAAAAAACGGAAAGCTTTCCAAATGGATTGGTATTGGTCTGTTTTCCGTAGTCATTCTGGCAATTCTTGTCATCTCTATATACCTGGCAGTTACCTATGCCGGAAAAGGCAATCCTGCAAAGGAACTGTACGAACTAAGAAACACCTCCCTACAGGATGCCAAATCCATTCAAAGCATTGTATATATTGCCGATATAACTCCTTATCCGCTTCATTCTACGGAGGTGCGGACAGACTCCTTTGAAAAACGAATTGCCATCAAATTTATGGTAGATGACCGCTCACAGCATCGGGTTGTAGATGACACCGCTCTTCGGAAGCTTTCGGCAATTCTCCTGTCGCTGGTACCGGAGGCAGATTCTGTCAGCTGTTTGCTCTTTGACCGCTATTCAGAGGATCTCAACAATTGGGAAACCTCCTTTTACAGCACCTATGTTTCCGAGTCCGACCTGCACTCCCGCAGTGAATTTGAACGATTTACAAAAGGGTATCTAAATGATGCAACCAAGAGCCTGCAGAAGTACGAAGAGTTTTACCGAAACATTTCTTTGGTAAGCTCTCAGCGGGAATTAAGTAACTATATGAAACAAATTTATTCCTTTATCGGAAACGATTACGAACTGGTATCAAACAGCGGACTGGGTGCAGAATTTTTGGTAGACCATGAATTTTTAGCATCCCGGGAATGTGCTGAAATCCGCCGTATCTTCAATATAAAGCCGGAGGAATACTTAGGGCGTGCTCTGCAGCTTAACAAACACACCATCCGTAATTTTAAAAATAATATTTATAAAAAACACCTGGTGCTTTGTGAAAGCACTCCGCAGGAAACAACTATGATTGCACAGAAAATCATCGAGGAGGAACAAGCGGAAGCAATTCGTTCTCTGATAGGAACCCTGATGGAGAAAACAGCCGATATTTATCTCCCCAATGCAGAAAATTTGACCTATACACAGGCACTGGCATTACAATACCAGGCAAATCAAGGTCACTATCCTTGGCGGTTAGACCCCAAAGAAGTCATTCAAAGCTTTTTATCCGCCCGGGGAGAGTCTACACAGAATATTCGTTTTCCGGAGCTTGAAAGTGATTCTTTGCATTATGTAAACGGTAATATTGAGTTAGAAGTCTATCAACCCATTGAACAGGGAAAACAAGGTATTTGGGTTGTGAAAAGCTACCTGAAAAAAGAACCTCCCGTTCTGAAAGATATCACCTTCTATGAAATCAATCCCCAAGACAACACCTTAGGGGAGGAACTTATCAAACGAGAAGACGGATGGTACCAATTCCCAACCGAAACCGGAGCATTTATCAACTTAAAAGGTGGCTCCCTTGCATCGGTGACTGCCTACTTCACCCCCACAGGAACCAACATGGAGCAATACAAAAAGCAGGTAGGGTATGCCGAACCGCCTTTCCCGCAAATTCCCATTTCCATAAAACTTCAGTTTACATCAGAAGACACTACAGGGCATTTACAGTTTGTGTGTGAAGGTCAGGATGGCTCAACAGTTCAATCAGAATATTTTAATGTGCTCATTACAAGCTAAGCACAAAAAAGGCAACCGTCTTTAAAAACGGTTGCCTTTTTCTTATACCACTTGTTTGGCCATAATGATTTCCACAGTTTTATCGGGATACTTTTCCTTTACCTGCTTTTTCGCTTTGGCAAGGGTATCTGCATCCACAACCAAACGGTCAAGTTTGCCATCTGCCTGGACAACAATTTCATAGGATTTCATCACAAAACCCTCCCTCGCTGTTTATTTTTGTGCCCGCACAAATTTCATGTCTCATCATTATATCCTTTGCATACTGATTTGTCAATATGTTTTAGCAAAAGTGAGTTTATAACCGCTCTATGATAGAAAAAGCTATGATGAATCCTAAATTTTTCCATACTTGTTGACAAATCAACAAGTATGTGCTAAACTATAGATGTTGATTTGTCAACATCTTAAATTATGGGCGTTTTTTTCTATGAGAAACACACACCCATACCATTTCAAAAAAAATAAAGAGGTATTTATGTTTTTCTTAAAATCATTCTATTGCCGTTTATTTCAAGGGGCATTTCGGATTGCTCTGCCCTTTTTACCGTACAGAGAACCAAAAGTGGTTGACTCCTGTGAGAAAGTGGGAGACATTTTACAAGCAGAATCCGCAACCTCCGTTTTAATTGTAACCGATAACGGAATTGTCAAAAACGGATTATTAACCACCCTCACAAGGGTATTGGAGCATCATCGATTTCCCTATGTAACCTATGATGAAACCCTGCCGAATCCCACGGTTGATAATGTGGAAGAGGCGCTCCAACTGTATCACAAGCATAACTGCAACGCCATAATTGCCATCGGCGGTGGTTCGGCAATGGACTGTGCAAAGGCGGTGGGGGCACGTGTGGTCTACCCCAAAAGAACAGTCAATCAACTGGGCGGAAAATTAAAGGTATGGCGGAAGCTTCCCACCCTCATTGCCATTCCCACAACAGCAGGCACAGGAAGCGAAGCCACCTTGGCTTCTATGATTACCGATTGCAAAACCCGTCGTAAGTATGCCATTATGAGTTTCCCCTTAATTCCTCATTACGCAGTATTGGATGCAACGCTGACCTATTCTCTGCCTCCACATTTGACCGCAACCACAGGGATGGATGCTCTTACTCACGCAGTGGAGGCATATATTGGACGTTCCACCACCAAAGAGACCCGTCGCCTTGCTCTGCAAGCCACAAAACTGGTATTTGAAAATGTGCATAACGCATACATCAGTGGCACAAACCACACCGCACGGAAAAATATGCTGCATGCGGCATACAAAGCGGGGATTGCATTCTCAAAATCCTATGTGGGCTATATTCACGCGCTTGCCCACGCCTTAGGCGGACTGTACGGCACTCCCCACGGACTTGCCAATGCAGTGATAATGCCTTATGTGCTGGATGCCTACGGAAAAAGTGTTCATAAAAAGCTATACGAATTGGGCGTATATGCAGGTGTTTGTAAGCGTGAGGATTCCTACCAATCAGGTGCCAAAAAATTCATCAACGCCGTCCGCACCCTAAACGCCTCTATGGGAATTCCCAAACAGTTACAGGACATTCAAAAAGCGGATATCCCTGCATTATCCAAGCATGCTGAAAAGGAAGCAAATCCTCTGTATCCCGTGCCAAAACTGATGACCCGAAAAGAGCTGGAATGTTTTTATCACAAGGTGGGCGTATAACATGAGAAAAATAAAAATTGTTGCAGACTCATCCTGCGATATCTTTGCATTAAAGAACACCCCTTTTGCCTGTGCACCAATGAAAATTATTACAACCGAACGTGAATTCGCAGATAATGGTTCACTGGACATAGACGCAATGGTAGAATACTTATACCAATATCGCGGAAGGTCTCAATCTTCCTGTCCCAACACCAACGACTGGCTGGAAGCCTTTGGCGATGCGGATGAAATTTTTTGCGTAACCATCACAAGTGGTCTCTCCGGAAGCTATAATTCTGCCTGTCTTGCAAAACAGCTGTACGAATCAGAGCACCAGGCGAAACGGGTGCAAGTGTTTGACACACTTTCCGCAGGCCCTGAAATCACTTTGATTATTGAAAAAATAGAAGAGTGTATCCAAAGCGGTATGCCCTACGAAGAGATTTGCAGTGTTGTAAATGAATATATGAAAAAAACCGGATTGGTCTTTATGCTTAAGTCTCTGAAAAACTTTGCAAACAACGGCAGAGTATCCCCAATTGTGGCAAAACTCGTTGGTATTACCGGAATTTGTATTGTCGGAAAGGCAAGCAACGAGGGAACCTTGGAACCCACCCACAAGTGCAGAGGAGAAAAGAAAGCGTTGGAGGCCTTGATAAAAGCTTTAAAAACAGAGGGATTTTGTACCGGAAAAATCAGCATCGGCCATTGTCAGAATCAGTCAGTAGCAGAAACATTGAAGAAACTGATTCTTGCAACATTTCAGAATGTGCAAGTCGAAATTCATCGATTAAAAGGACTGTGCAGTTTCTATGCCGAAAAAGGCGGCATACTGGTTGGTTTTGAAAAAGCATAACGGAGGTACCCATATGACAAGTGAACAAATCAAAGCTTTATTGAACCGGCAAAGAAGTTATTATCAAAGCGGTGTAACCATTCCCGTAAAATTCCGTATTGCCCAGTTAAAGAAACTGTATGCCACAATCAAAAAGTATCAAAATGAAATCAACGACGCCTTGCACAATGACCTTGGCAAAAGTCATTTTGAGGGTTTTATGTGTGAGAGCGGATTGGTGCTCTCCGAAATTTCTTATATGATTGCCCATACCAAACAATTTGCCAAACGAAAAACCGTTGCCACCCCCATCACCAACTTTGCGTCCCATAGCTACAAACAACCCGTTCCCTACGGAAATACCCTGATTATGAGTCCCTGGAACTATCCGTTCCTCTTAACCGTTGCTCCTCTTTGCAATGCCATTGCCGCAGGAAATACCGCCATTGTAAAACCCAGTGCCTATTCTCCTGCCACAAGCAACATCATTGCAAAAATCATCACCGAATGTTTTTTGCCCGAATATGTAGCGGTGGTGACAGGGGGCAGAGCGGAAAACACAGCTTTGTTGGAACAGAAATTTGATTTTGTGTTTTTTACAGGCAGTCAGGCAGTGGGCAAAGAAGTGCTGCGTCACACCGCCGAGCATCTCACTCCCACGGTGCTGGAATTGGGCGGAAAAAGTCCCTGTATCGTGGATGAAACCGCCAATATCAAGCTAGCAGCAAAACGAATTGTTTTCGGCAAATACTTAAACTGCGGACAGACCTGTGTGGCACCCGATTATGTGCTGTGTCATTCGTCTGTGAAAGAAAAGTTTTTGGAGGAAGTAAAAAAACAAATTCAAAAGCAATACGGCGAAAATCCCTTGGAAAATCCCAACTACGGAAAAATTATCAACGAACGTCACTTTCATCGTCTGTTGGGGTTAATGGACAAAAATAAAGTCGTAATTGGCGGAAAATCCAACCCCGAAACCTTGCAAATTACCCCCACAGTAATGGATAACGTGACCGAATCGGATGCTGTGATGGGAGAAGAAATTTTTGGTCCCATTCTCCCCCTCCTGACCTACGATGATTTTGACCGACTGATCAATGAATTAAAGGGCAAAGACAAACCTCTCGCCCTGTATTTATTCACCTCTCGCAAAAAGCATATCCACCGAGTTACCAAAGAGCTTTCTTACGGCGGCGGCTGTATCAACGATGTGGTAGTCCATCTTGCCACCAGCGAAATGGGATTCGGCGGTGTGGGAGAAAGCGGGATGGGAGCCTATCACGGCAAAGACGGCTTTGATGCCTTTTCCCATCAAAAATCGGTAATGGACAAAAAAAACTGGCTGGATTTACCCATGCGATATCAACCTTATCGCAAGCTTTACGAAAAATTGCTGCATCTGTTTTTAAGATAACAAAAAAGAACGAATCCTAAGATTCGTTCCTTTTTTTATGAGGATTTATTTCACATATAAGTCAATTAGACTTACAATGTAATCCCAAGTGAAAATTCCTTTTGCCACAGGGATTTTTAAATATGCACCGTTGAAATCAATAAACTGTTCGTAGGTTACCAGATCTTTAAAGTCTTCATAGGTGTATAAACCGTAAGTTTCCACATCCTTTTGGAATGTTTCGGTATCGTAACGGAGGGTGTCACCCATTTCGATCCAATTATAGAAATCATCGGGAGGTGCAACAGTCAACATACCTTCTGCCAGTGCGTTGGCGTTGCCTGCGGAAGTAATGGAATATGCACCCGTTTCTTCCTCAGTTTGTTCTGCTTGTTCTAAAGTAACCAATCCATAGCCATCTGCGTTCATTTTCACAAAGGTATGACCGATGTATTCTTCCATATTATCCACGGTAAGATACACATATTCGTTTTGGTCATAATCGAACACGCCGTGGTCACCGATGATTCTTAAGGTGGTGCCGTCGGAGAAGGTCAGGTTTGCAACGGGATAGGTGTCTTCTCCGTGATTCACCAGCAGTGCAATATTGGTTGCTTCCACTTCACCGGTGAAGAAGTTGTAGGACAAAACGGTGTCATCCATGGTAATGTCAGAAATTGCTTTTTTGCTGCCGTCTGCTAAAGTAATTAAAGTATCAGCAGTAAAGCAGCTGCTGGAACCTGCCTCTTCCAGAGTACCTTCACAGAATTTTTCATAGTTATATTCATTGTTCTGGTCTTCTGCAACACTCCAGGTGTGAGAGAAGGACAGACTCTTACCGTTTTTATCGGTAAACACATATGACACGGGAACCGATCTTGCAGTATTTCCGCTATTTACCAGACCGCTGGAGCTGGATGCCACGAAATAGAGCTTGTTGGTGCCATTATTGTCTACCACAACGGGCATTGCATACACTTTTTTACTGGAATGTACCTGTCCGCCGGTTAAGGTTAAGGTAAAGTCTTCATTTTCGGGAGTATAGGTCCAAACGGTATCGGTACCGTTTTGTTTTCCAAGAGTTGTGGGAGTATAATCAGAAAGCAGAATGGTTTTATACTGGCTTTCCGCTACGCTCCAGTAGGTAATCTGTAACCCTTCCAGCGCAGGAGCCGCACCGTGCCAGGTGCCACCCTTGGAGGTTGCCACGCAAAGACCTGCTTCCCAGTCAGATGCTGCTAACACAGGAGCATCTTTGTCGGATTCGGTGCCGCTTAAGTAGAAGGGATAGGTATAGGTAACGGTTTTGGTAACCGCTTCCCCATTCTGGTCATAGAAAACGGTATCCGTAACATTTAACTCATACATATGGGTCCCCACGGTTACAGGAATCAGCTGAGTGGTATCCACAGCTTCGCCGTCTTTCGTAACGGTGTAAGACAAGTTTTTGCCGTATTTGGTAAGAGCCAGCTTGGAGAAATCAAAGTTATAAGCACCCTTGTCTAAATTTACGGTCAGACGGTTAATCCAACCGGTTTCGTTAATATACTCGCGGGTTAACACTTTGTTTTCGTCACTTTCAGAGTAAACAGCAGTTGCCAAAATATTGCTGTTTTTGGTGGATTCGTAAGTGGGATAGGTTGCCACTTCGGGGTCGGTACCGTTTGCATTGGTATAGGAATATACCTTCACAGAAGTCAAATCCAGATTCTGATAGGGTACACTGTCTTTATTCACACGGTTATCGTAAATCACCGGGTCATTCAGTTTGGCACCCATATCCTCTACCATATAGATAAAGCCTAAGTTTAAGGAATCACGGGTAACATCATCCTTATAAGTAATGGGATGGATATATTCTTCCTGGCTTAACACATGGTTTACCATAGACTGTGCTTCTGCCGGAACATACACTTTATATTCTTCGTTTGCCCAGG
>JAZNNT010000038.1:0-21244 GCA_045580405.1 Clostridia bacterium | reverse complement strand
GTTCTTCTTTTCTTTTTTTGGTTAAAGATGCCACAACTTTGATAAAGATAAAAATTGCCATTGCAATGATTAAGAAATCAATGATTTTCTGGATGAATGCACCGTACTTAATCACAGCTCCGTTGAAGGTGTAGGAAAGATCTGCAAAATTAACACCGCCCAACAGCAGTCCAATTGCAGGCATAATGATATCTGCAACCAAAGAGGAAACAATGTCTTTAAAAGCGCCACCGATGATAACACCGACTGCCATATCAAGGACATTGCCCTTTAATGCAAATTCTTTAAATTCAGCGAGAAATCCGCCAACTTTTTCTTTTGCGTTTTTCATAGTTTTGAATCCTTTCTTTTGCGTAAGATATATAAAATTAATTTTTATTTGGAGCTGAGCAGTTGCTTTAAAATTTTTGTTGCAAAAAGTATGCCAAGGTAAATGATTGCACCAATCAGAATGGGAACTACAAACATAATTTTTCCGGAGTAACCAATGGTGTATTGGAACACAATATGCGTTACAACAAATACGAAAGATGAAGCAACAATAATTGCGAGATTTTTTAAAAATCCTTTATCAATAAAGCCGGGATTTTCTTTGATGAGCAAAATGAACATTATCACTGAAAACACAATGCAAACGCCGGCAGTTGATCCTACAATTCCGTAGAAAGAACCTTGGAGGAAATAATCACAGATAATGTTTGCAGTTAAAATACCTATGGCGGAAAGAACAGTTATTGCGTATTTTCCTTTTGCGTAAAATATCTTAAATAAAAGCTCCTGCGTCATAAACGCACATACACAAAGAGAATACAGCAAGAATGCAGGAGCAACTAAGTTGACTGATTCTACCGTGAATTTTCCTCTTTGGTATAGTAATGTGATGATATCCCTGTGATAAATTCCCACAATGATTAGAAAGGGAATGAAGATTGCAAATAAAAAGGTTAGGGAATACCTGATTAAACTGTTGGTTTTCTCGGTATCGTTATCTTTCATTGCTTTGGTTAGAGATGGGAAAAATACTGCGGACATTGCCACCAGAAAAATACTGGAGACAGTGGTGAATAAGTTGCTGGAATAATGAATTGCGGAGGGGAACCCTTCATTCACACTGGCGAAGGATTTGTCAATAATAAATAAAAACTGAAACACCATATTGGAAATCAGGATAAACAAAATTTCCATAGGCTTTACTGAACGGAGCTTGTCCGACTGGTTTGTGTTACTCCAAAATTTGTAGCCTTCTTTTTTTAGGGAAGGGAGCAGAAACAGAAAATGAGCAGCCCAACCCAATGTGGTAACAATTCCTAAAACGTAGATATCTGTTACACCTAAAAGCATACTGCCAATAATAAGGATATTAAAGGGAAGACTTACAATGGAGGTAATGAAAAATTTATTTTTGTTTTGCAATAACCCCATAGCTGTGTAAGTCAGTACAATAAAGCTAAGAGAAGGGAGCATAATCCAGAATAATCGGAGAGCAATTTGAAAATCGTTTCCTTCTAAACCGGGAAGCAGTAACTTTGTGGCAGGGTACGATAACAGATAGAGTACTCCGGTTCCGGATAGAGAGTAGAGTAGCGCTTTTTTAAAGAAAAAGCCCACAAATTCCCGTTCTTCATTATCATCTTTTAATAGTTTGTTGTTAATGCTTTTAATGACGAAAGTAGACAGAGCCACTCCCAGTGCCGTAAAAATAACACTGGCAACAGAAAATACCTGTGCATAAATATCCATAGCGATTCCGGTTCCAAAGTTGTTGCCCAAAAACATTTCTCTGAAATAGCCCATAGCTTTCGCAACAAGGATACCGGTCACCATTAAAATATAGGAGAAACTCAAATTCATGTTAACACCCTGTGAATACTTCACAGTTCCTTTCTGTCTTTAACCAACATTCATTATGATCTGTCTTCCATGGGAACATATTTGATATCTTGAGAGATACATTTGTAGGCAGGACGCATAATTTTTTTGTTCATTGAAATTTCTTCCAAAATGTGTGCGCCCCAGCCTGCGATTCTGGAAATGGCAAATAAGGGGGTAAAGAGTTCTTTTGGAATGTTCAGCATCTGATATACAAAACCGGAATATAAATCAACGTTGGCACAGATATCTTTACTGGTTTTTCTGTTAATCACAATGGGAGCTAACCGTTCCACAGCCTCATAGACCTTGAACTGATCCATAGCTCCTTTTTCCTCTGCAAGTTCTCTTGCTTTTTCACGAAGCAGCTCTGCACGGGGGTCTGAGATGGTGTAAACAGCGTGTCCCATACCATAGATTAAGCCACTTTTATCGTAAGCCTGTTTGTCTAAAACTTTGGAAAGATATGCCATAATTTGTTCATCGTCTTCCCAGTTCTGAACATTTTTGCACAAGTCTTCCATCATTTCAACCACTTTGATGTTTGCACCACCGTGACGAGGACCTTTTAAAGAGCCGATTGCTGCTGCAATCGCAGAGTATACATCCGTACCGGAAGAGGTTACAACATGGGTTGTGAAGGTGGAGTTGTTACCGCCGCCGTGTTCAGCATGCAAAATTAACATCAGATCGAGAATTTCAGCTTCCAGAGGAGTGAATTTTCTGCTGGTTCTGATTAAACGCAAAAAGTTCTCAGCAATGGAGTATTCATCTTTACAGTGATGAATTACCAAGCTTTTTCCGTCGTAATAATGTCTTTTTGCCTGATAACCGTACGCTGCAATGGTGCTCAGTCTGGCTATTAATGCAATAATTTGACGGATTACATTGGGGATGCTGGTATCATCAGGAGATTCATCGTAAGAATACAGAGCCAATACACCGCGGGCAAGCTTGTTCATAATATCTTTACTGGGTGCTTTTAAAATCATGTCTTCAGCAAAACCGAAGGGGAGTTCCCGATATGCTGCAATGTTCTCACAGAAAGTTTCAAATTCTTCTTTGTTGGGCAATTTGGAAAACAGGAGCAGGAAAATGACTTCTTCAAAGCCCATTCGTTTCCCTTTTAAACCTGCAATGATATCACGGATTTCAATACCGCGGTATGAAAGTTTACCCGGGATTGCAATTTTTTCGTCATTTTCAATAATATAACTGCTAACGTTACCAACGGTGGTCAGACCAACCAAAACACCGGTTCCGTTGGCATTACGAAGACCTCTCTTTACATCATATTTTCCGTAAAGAGAAGTGTCGATTTGGGAAAATTCTTTTACCTTATCGGATAAATGTTCAATATATTCCTGTGGCAAATGAGGTTCTTTCATGTTCTTTTTCTCCTTTCAACAGGGGGTGGAGCCATCAAAAAAAGAGGCACATGCCTTGTCTTAAAAATATAGTCTTACAGTTTATTTTACAATAAATTGCCAAAATAGTCAATAACAAATACAATAAAATCGTAAAAATATTTGAAATCAGTTGACATTCAAGGTATCATTTGATAAAATAAATAGGCGAAAGATTGTATCATTTTTGTTAATTTAGAAAGGATGTTTCGGATATGAATCATGAAGCAGAAAATCAAAACACACAGGATGTTTTAGCAGGAGAAAACGATGTAGTTCCCGCAGCTATGGAGAGTGCAGACAACGCAGCAGAGAGTCTTCCTTCTGAAGTTGAAATAGATGCTGATACCAAAAAAACAAAGAAAAAAGAAAAAAAGAAAAAAACATGGCAGAGAGAACTTCTGGAGTGGATTGAATGTTTGGGTGTTGCTCTTTTGGTGGTGTTTTTGTTAACCACCTTTGTTGGTAGAACTGTTCAGGTGAGCGGACCCTCTATGGAACCTACTTTGCAGGATAAGGATATGTTGGTGGTGTATCATTTAGGTTACACGCCATCCAACGGAGATATCATTGTGTTAAACCCAAAAGGTGATAACAAGCCTTATATCAAACGTATCATTGCGGTTGGCGGGCAGACAATCGATTTTAAAATGAATATTGACCCGGAGGATAATTCCAAGTATTATGACGTGTATGTAGACGGTAAAGTGCAAGAAGAAGACTATATCGCCGATTATATCAGAATTGACCCCAGATCCTATGCCACCGAGGAATATCCGATGACGGTCCCGGAAGGACATGTATATGTTTTGGGTGATAACCGTAATCACAGTGTGGACAGTCGCTATGAAGCAACGGTTGGCATGGTGAATCATAAGGATATTATCGGAAAGGCTATTTTCAGATTCTGGCCCCTTAGCAGTTTCGGTTTGTTATATTAAAATCAACTAAAAAAATCGGGAGGATTTCTATGAATATCAACTGGTATCCCGGACATATGGCGAAAACAAAACGCTTAATTTCCGAGGATTTAAAATTAGTGGATGCCGTGGTAGAGGTGTTGGATGCAAGAATCCCCATTTCTTCCAAAAATCCCGATATAGATGAATTATGCCAAAACAAACCCAAGATTGTACTGCTAAATAAATCTGATATGGCAGACGATACTGTGACAGAGAGCTGGGTGTCTTATTATCGTGAGCAAGGCATTTTAGCATTGAAGGTCAACTGCGAAACCGGAGAAGGATTGAAACGGATTTCCTCTGATTTGAAAGAATTATTAAAGGAAAAGCTTTCCCGAAACCGTGAAAAAGGTATTTTTAAACCGATTCGTATTATGGTAGTCGGCATTCCCAATTCCGGCAAATCTTCGTTTATTAATCGTATGGCAAACAATAAACGTTTAAAAACTGAAGACCGTCCGGGTGTTACCGTGCATAAACAGTGGGTAAAAGTATCGAATGAAATTGAATTGATGGATACGCCCGGGATTTTATGGCCGAAACTTGGTGATGAAAAGGTTTCGTTGCATCTTGCGTTCACCGGAGCCATCAAAAGTCAGATTCTGGATGTGGAAGAATTGGGCGTGTATCTGATTGATTATCTGCTTTGTAACCATGCCAAAGCATTGGCGGAGCGTTATAAAATCACCTTGGAATCAGATGATGATAAACTGACGGTTTACGATAAAATTGCTTATAAACGAGGCTACATTTTCAGTAAAAACGATCCCGACTATGAGCGTTGTGCCAATGCAGTATTAGACGATTTTAAAAACGGTCGCTTTGGTAACATCAGCTTGGAAACTCCGGAGGAATTATGAGCAAATTTATTGATGATTTAGAACTCATTGGAGGCGGAAAAGACTACCAATACATTTGTGGTGTTGACGAAGCAGGCAGAGGTCCCCTTTGCGGACCGGTTGCTGCAGCTGCGGTGATTATGCCAAAAGGTTCCTGTATTGAAGGTGTGAATGATTCCAAAAAGCTTACCGAAAAAAAACGGGAAATTCTTTATGATGAAATTATCAAAGAGGCAATCGCTTATCATGTTTGCCTGATTGATAACGAAGAAATAGATCGAATCAATATTTTAAATGCCACATTAAAAGCAATGGAAAAAGCTATCAACGGACTTTCTCCCAAAGCAGACTTTGCTTTGATAGACGGTAACCGCAACAAAGGAATTACCACGCCTAATCAGATGGTGATAAAAGGAGATGCCAAGTCATATTCCATTGCCTGTGCATCCATTTTAGCCAAGGTTACCCGAGACCGTTTGATGGTGGAATACGATAAAATGTATCCCGAATACGGTTTTTTAAAGCATAAAGGCTACGGCACCAAAGCTCATTACGAAGCCATCCAGCAATATGGCATTACACCGATTCACAGAAAAACATTTCTAAAAAAAATTCTGGAGAAGTAGTATGGAAAAATACCGTCAGGCAATCGGAAAGCTGGGCGAGAGGAAAGCAAAAAAATATCTCAGACGGCGAGGATATCAGATTTTAGAAACCAATTACCGAACCAGGGCAGGGGAACTTGATATTATTGCCAAAGAAAAAGATTGTCTTGTGTTTGTGGAAGTGAAAACCAGAACCTCGGAGGAATACGGTGTTCCTGCGGAAGCAGTCTCTTATTATAAGCAACAGCATATGTTAAAAAGTGCTCAGTATTTTTTATCACGTCATGGCGGAGACTGTGAATGTCGGTTTGACGTGATTGAGGTTCGTCTTACAAATCACGGTCTTTTCAAACTTGCGAAAATCAATCATTTAAAAAATGTGTTGCAATGAGGAAATTATGGAACAGTTTACCCAAGATTTAAAATCATATTTGTTGGAAAACGGTGCAACGGATGTTGGCATTGCTAAAGTGTCTTATGATTCTTTGGAATATGCTGTTTCCATTGTGGTAAAGCTCTCTGATTTTGTAATTTCTCAAATTGACACAGCTCCCACTTACACCTATTTTAATCACTATAAAACGGTCAACGCTTTGATTGACCGATTAGGTTTGTTGTGTGGACAGAAAATTGAAGAGCAGGGAGGGTTATACTTTCCCATTCCTGCTTCCCAGACTGTAAACGGGCATAATACCTATGCGGGTGAATATTCTCACAAAAAGGCAGCCGTTTATGCAGGGCTTGGAACAATTGGAAAAAATGCTTTGTTTTTACACAAACAATACGGTCCTGCCATTCGGCTTGGAACAGTGTTCACCAATTTGCCTTTAGCTACGGGAGAGCCGCTGTCGGAAGACTTGTGCGACGGATGTAATCGTTGTGTAAAAAGTTGCCCTGCACAAGCATTGTATGGTAAAAAATTCAGTTGGGACGCCCCCGATTTGTCCCTTTTGGATCGTAAAGCTTGTTCCGATTATATGAAAAAACAGTTTATGCATATCGGACGGGGGTCTGTCTGCGGAATCTGTATGAAACAGTGCATGGAACATTTTAAAGCGCATCATAATTAGGAAATTACTCGCAGAAAGGAAACAAGAAGAGGTTTATGAAACAGTTATCACTGATTTTAATTGGTGGGGGAGACCGTGGCAGCAGTTATTTAAAATATCTGCTGCAGAACCCTGAAAAATTTAAGTTGGTTGGGATTGCAGAACCCATCCGTGAAAAACGAGAATATTTAAGAGATTTGTATAACGTGCCGCGGGAAAACTGCTATGAAAGCTACGAAGAAATTTTAGCACTTCCCAAATTTGCGGATATTGCTATGATTTGCACTCAGGATAAAATGCACTATGCACCTGCTCTTTTGGCGATGGAAAAGAAGTATGATTTGCTGATGGAGAAACCCATTTCTGTTTCTCCTGAAGAATGTTATAAAATGTATCGTGCGGCAGAGGAACACGGCGTAAAAAGTGTGGTTTGTCATGTGCTTCGCTATACTCCGTTTTATAAAGCAATTAAAAAATTTATTGCAGACGGCAATATGGGCGAAATTATGAATATGATTCATACCGAGGGCGTTGGTAATGTACATATCAGCCATAGCTATGTGAGAGGGAACTGGAGAAAAGAATCCGAATCTTCTCCCATGCTTCTGGCAAAATGCTGTCATGATACCGATTTATTGCAGTGGTTGGTAGGGGAACTTTGCACCAAAGTGCAGTCTGTGGGTACTCTCTCTTATTTTTGTGAAAAGAATAAACCGGAGGGTGCTCCCAAACGCTGTCTGGACGGATGTCCTCATAAAGACACCTGCTATTACTATGCTCCCGATTTATACCGTCTTCCCACAGCTGAGGTCCAGCATTTCCGTGCAATCGTTGCCAATAAATTCGATCCCACTGATGATGAATTAGATGAAATTTTAAAAACATCTCCTTATGGCAGATGTGTGTATCAGTGTGATAATGATGTGGTTGACCATCAGATTGTGAATATGCAGTTCGGAGAAGATAAATATGCTTCTCTTACCATGTCCGGATTTAATAAAGGAGGTCGAGTGACCACTATTATGGGAACTGAAGGGGAACTTCGTGCGGATATGGAAGAACAGTCTGTCACCTTCTATAGCTTTAAAACGCACGAAATCACTTCTGTTTATCAACCTGAAGCAGGATTTGACCAGACCATTGCCGGCGGACACGGTGGCGGTGATATGGGTATTATGGCGGATTTATATGATTATCTGGCATTAGGACAGCCCTCTGATTCCATTTCCGATTTAAAAGTATCCTGTATGAGTCATCTGATTTGTTTTGCTGCGGAGGATGCCCGTAAAAAAGGCATCACCGTGGATATGGGAACTTATTTAAAACAGTTTGAGTCTAAATAATGGAAGTTTCAAGTAGAAAGTATTCTAAGAGGAGGAATGCACAATGTACATGTGGTATGTAGCATTGTTTTTTGTTTTGTTAGTTGTAGAATTGTTAAGCTATAATTTAACCACCATTTGGATTGCTTTGGGATCTCTTCTGACGGCAATTTATGCCTATTTTTTCCCCACACAAGTTATAACTCAAGTTATTTTACTTTTGGTTCTTTCACTGACGTTTATTTTGCTGACGAAACCTTTGATGCAAAAGTTAAGATATGCCAAGGAAAAAACTAATGCGGACCGATTGGTTGATATGGAGGGTGTTGTGTTGGAATCCATCAATCCCTTGGAAGGAATGGGGCAGGTGAAGGTTGCAGGGCAGGTTTGGTCTGCAAAAACAATGGATAATACAATCATTCAAACCGGAGAAACAATTAAAATTATAAAAATTGAAGGTGTTAAACTCGTTGTCGAGAGAAAGGAGACATTATGCCGGAATTAATTGGAATTATTTTATTGATTATTGTGATTTTAGCAATTTCCTGTATTAAAATTGTGCCTCAGGCAAGTGTTTTTGTTGTGGAACGTTTAGGAGCATTTCATGCAGCTTGGGGTGTTGGTTTACACTTTAAATTTCCGGTGATTGACCGTATTGCAAAAAAAGTCAGCCTCAAAGAAAAAGTGGCAGACTTTGCTCCTCAGCCGGTAATCACTAAGGATAATGTTACCATGCAGATTGACACGGTGGTTTACTATCAGATTACGGACGCAAAGCTTTATTGCTATGGCATTGACCGTCCTATTTCTGCAATTGAAAATCTGACAGCGACCACTCTGCGTAATATTGTGGGTGATCTGGAATTAGATGAAACTTTGACCTCCAGAGACACTGTTAACACCAAGATGCGTTCTATTTTAGATGAAGCAACCGATGCTTGGGGCATTAAAATTAACCGTGTGGAATTAAGAAACATTCTGCCGCCCCGAGAAATTCAGGATGCTATGGAAAAGCAGATGAAAGCGGAACGTGAACGCCGTGAAGCCATCTTAAAAGCAGAAGGGGAAAAACGTTCTCAGATTCTGGTAGCAGAAGGGGAAAAACAGGCAACTATTTTAAAAGCGGAGGCAGAAAAAGAATCTGCAATTTTAAATGCTGAAGCAAAACGAGAAGCTCAGATTCGTGAAGCAGAAGGGGAAGCACAGGCGATTTTAGAGGTGCAAAAAGCAACTGCAGAAGGACTTCGTATGATTAAGGAAGCGGGGATTGATGACACCGTTTTAAAACTCCGAAGCTTAGAAGCTTTTGAAAAAGCAGCAGATGGTCAGGCAACGAAAATTATTATTCCATCGGAAATTCAAGGGGTTGCAGGACTTGCAACTTCTGTGAAAGAATTCTTAAAAGATTAAATAGCGTAAAACAGACACTCGTATTTTTGAGTGTCTGTTTTTAGAAAGGCAAAATTATGGAAAAAACAAACGCAATGCGTATTTTGGAAAAACAAAAAATTCCGTACGATGTGGGAACTTATGATGCTTCCGACGGTGTGATAGACGGGGTGTCTGTCGCCGGAAAAATCGGTCAGGATCCTAAATATGTATATAAGACTTTAGTGACACAAGGAAAATCCAAGAATTGTTTTGTGTTTGTGATTCCTGTAGCTTGTGAGTTGGATTTAAAAGCAGCCGCAAAATCCGTAGGCGAAAAATCTGTAGAAATGATTGCGGTCAAAGATATCAATAAAATCACAGGGTATATCCGTGGCGGTTGTTCCCCGGTGGGAATGAAAAAACAGTTTCAGACCGTGATTGATGAATCTGCAAAAGAACTGGAATACTTCTTTGTCAGCGGCGGAAAAATCGGCCTGCAACTAAAATTAAATCCCGTATCTTTGGCGGAACTCATTCATGCAGATTTTTCCCCAATTACTTTTTAGGCTTGTCTTGACAATCTGACGAGGCTTTGGTACACTGCATCCAGATTATACAGTCTTCATAATGGATATGTCGAATAATGTCGAAAGTAAAAGCCTTCCCCTTGAGGGGAAGGTGGGTTGCGTAGCAACTCGGATGAGGTGGAAAGAATAACGATCGCTTAAGGGTCTACACCTCACCACCGCCTGCGGCGGAGCCTCTCCTTGAGGAGAAGCCTTTAAAAGGTTTGCATCTAAACCGTATGTGTCGCAATCGCCAAAAGAAGGCATTGCTTGTACCAGGTCTATAATTTAAAAAATTTTTTTATAATAAATATGGAACAAATTTCCTTTCAATGTTGTCTAATTTGGTAGAAAGGCAGGGATGGATGATGAAAAAAATATGTTGTATTTTGATGTTGCTTTGCTTCAGCACCTTATCGACTACTTCCGCTCAGGAAAAACTACTTCAGCCTCCATCTGCCGTACAAGAAGAGCCGGTTTCCGTACGAGAAGAAGTGATTCAGAATGATTTGGTTTACCGTGGTGAGGAACACGAGTTTCATGATTTAGTCTATCGTGGAGAGGAAATCACAATTATCAAGTTATCCGAAAATGAAGGTGAATAATATCATATTAAAATAGAAAACAAAAACCCGAATGCAAAAGCATTCGGGTTTTCTGTTATGCAAAATAATTATTCAGCAGCTTTGATTTCTTCAAAACATGCGCTGCAATATACGGGTTTATCATCTCTGGGGATGAAGGGAACTTTTGCTTCGCCGCCACATTTTGCGCAAACAGCGGTGTGCAGTTCTCTTTTAGCTCCTTTTCTTGCAGTTCTGCAATCTTTGCATCTGGAAGGTTTGTTCTGGAAACCTTTTTCAGCATAGAATTCCTGTTCACCTGCGGTGAATACAAATTCAGCTCCACAGTCTTTGCAGATTAAAGTTTCGTCTTGATACATGAGATACTCTCCTTAGTAAATGTGTATATAAATATTTTTTAGCCTAATTATTGAACTTCTTGACGTTGCTGGGGCAGTTTTATTAGAAGAACAGGGGCGCTGCCTTTTTTTTGATTCTCTGCAAAGCATTGTCAATTGATTTTGGCGATTTACCAAGGACAGTTGCAATTTCTTTGTAGGTCATACCGGAACTAACAAGATATAGTACCGAAAGTTCAAATTTACTTAAAATCTCTTTCAGCTTCTCGTTTAGAATGTTAACATCTTCGTTGTCGAAAAACGCTTCCTCGGGACCACACGTTTTCAACTCTTTCCAAACAGTTTCATCAGCTTCTATAGAAACTGACTGGTTAAGAGGAGCGTGCTTTTTTCTGAGAGAGTTTTTAATGACTGTTTTTAAGCGCAACACAATGCACCGTTTTGCAAACAGTTCAAAAGGTACTTCCTTTTCTGCATCGTAGCTTTTTACCGCATGGAATAATCCAATCATGCCTTCTTGCATCAGATCATCTCTGTCGGCACCGCTTAAAAAATACTTAAATGCCATGGTACGAATAAAAGGTTTAAACTGCAGGAACAATTCTTCCAATGCGTTTTCGTCTAACTGTTTTGCTTTTGCAATCAGAATTGAATCAAGTTCCATAAGACAGCATAATCCCTCTACATACTATACATTATACATTGATTATTGCATAAATTTATAGAATTGTCAAGTATTTTTCTGCAAAATTTACAAAAAAATATTATATTTTTCGAGTGCTATTGTAACTTTTTGCTAAAAATGCTCGAAAAAACTGATAATTATTACCAAAGGGCTTATCGAAAGGATTCCAAAATTTCCAACAATTCGTATTCTGAGTTCACTGAAATACCGGAGGAAAGAATTTTTTTGTCTTCGTCAGTCAGAATCGATATGTTAATTTTTTCCTCCATAATAATTTCGTTGGGGGTGTTTTTTTTAACCACATTAATTTTGTTATTGGTAAGCTTTAACAAAAAATGGTTGTCACAGTCTGTGTCTACTGTTTCTTCAGCTTCAATCAACTGTTCTTCGAAATTCAGAATTTTCCAGTTCGGATACAAAACAAGCACCTCTGTCTGATTCTTATGTTCTAACTCATCCGGAAGAGGTAATAGCCTGTTTTTTTGATGTCCGCATGCGTACAAGGTGGATAGCTTCAGCGTTGCGGTTTTTTGAAGGGTGGGCACCTTTTCTTGTTTGAGTACTGTCGTAGTGGGGGTATTCTGAGAAGCAAAAACAACAATCAATAAAACCAACATAAGAATTGCACCGGAAATCAGCAGGATGTTAAATATTCGTTTTCTTTTTCTCCGACGTTCGTGGTAATAAGGCGAAAACATCTCATCACTTCCTTTTTTTGTCATTCTTGCCTGACGCAGTGAAAATATACACATTTGTTAAAATCTGTTATGTTTTTAAAAAAAACGGAAATACTACTGTTGCCGGAATCCTTTGGTTTTAATTTAGCACCAAAAAGTGTGTTTTTTATTTGTGCAAAACGGACAGAAAACCAAATTGGATAGATTTATTTGTTTGTTTTTGGTCAATCTGTGGAAAAACAGAAAAAAACTTCCGAAAACAAGTCTTTGCAAAATCTTCTCAAAACATGCTGTTTCCACGGTTTTTTATCATTATTCAAAAACTTTTCAAAAGTTTCAAAAAAATGTGGAAAACTATTGACAAAATCAAAAAAAAAGAGTATAATACAGACAAAAACAAAAATAAACACAGAAAAAGGGGTTTTTGATTATGGCTATGATGAACGAGTACGAAATCAAAAAAGAAATGTGTGAAGTCGGCAGAAGAATTTATATGAACGGCTTCGTTGCCGCTAACGACGGTAATATTACAGTAAAAATTTCCGACAATGTATTTTTTGCAACTCCCACCGGCGTATCCAAGGGTTATATGACTCCGGATATGATTATCAAGGTAGACGGAGATGGTAAAGTCCTGGAAGGAAAGTTAAAACCCTCCAGCGAATTAAAAATGCATTTAAGAGTATATAAAGAAAGACCTGACGTAAAAGCAGTTGTGCATGCACATCCGCCCACAGCTACCGGTTTTGCCATTGCAGGTGTTCCGCTGGATAAATACACTATGCCGGAAGCAATTATTTTCTTAGGTACTGTTCCGATTGCAAAATACGGTACTCCTTCTACCGACGAAATTCCGGATGCAGTTTCCGAACACTTACAGAGCTATGATGCTTTCTTACTGGAAAACCACGGTGCATTAACTGTTGGTAACTCCTTAATGAATGCATATTTCAAAATGGAAACCTTAGAATTCTATGCAAAGATTTCCTTAAATGCAAGATTACTGGGCGGCGAACAGGAATTAACCTGTGACCAGATTGATAAATTACTGCAGGTAAGAGCAGCATTTAAAGTACCCGGCAAACATCCCGGATGCAAAAAATGCGAAAAGAACGGAACTCCTGAATGTAAAGAAGCACAGAGACTGGCAAAAGAAACCAGCAATCCCGATGCAGCTCTGGTTGCAGAAATTACTCAGAAAGTTCTTTCAGCGATGGGTAAATAATCCAGACGCTATACTGTTATATATAATAGAAAGGGAAGGTCTGACCGGAATACCGTTTGTATTTTCGTAGGACAAATATGGTGAACACTTATGCGATCAAACCGATTTAAAGTGCTGGGGCAAAGATCTGTCCATCAAGATGGGTTCATGAAGGAATGGGAAGAAGTTGGCTTTGTTGCCATGGATTCCAAATATGATCCCAAGCCCTCTTTGAAAATCGAAAACGGTATTATCGTAGAAATGGACGGCAAACGTCGGGAAGAATTTGACTTTATCGACAGCTTTATTGCAGATCATGCGATTGACTTATCTGTGGCAGAAAAAGCCATGGCAATTGACAGCTTGCAATATGCCAGAGATTTGTGCGATATTAATACCGATAATAAAGAATTAAAGAAATTGTTCTCCGGTTTGACCGCTGCAAAGCTGAAGGAAATCATGAACCATATGAACGTGGTTGAAATGATGATGGCAATGCAGAAAATGAGAGAAAGAAAAACACCTTCCAACCAATGTCACGTCACCAACTTAGACGATAACCCGGTGCAGATTGCCTGCGATGCCGCAGAAGCAACCTTCCGAGGTTTTGACGAAACCGAAACCACCGTAGGGATTGCCCGGTATGCACCCCTTTGCGCAGTTGGTCTTTTCATCGGATCTCAGGTTGGTCGTCCCGGTGTTCTGTCCCAATGCGGGGTAGAAGAAGCCGTGGAATTAAAGCTTGGTATGAAAGGGTTTACCACCTATGCGGAAACCATTTCCGTATACGGTACCGAGAAAGTGTTTATTGACGGGGATGACACTCCCTATTCCAAAGCGTTTTTGGCATCTGCTTATGCTTCCCGCGGTATGAAGATGCGCTGTACCTCCGGTACAGGGTCTGAAGTCTTAATGGGAAATGCAGAAAAGAAATCCATGCTTTATTTGGAAATCCGTTGCCTTTTGGTTATCAAAGGGGCGGGCGTTCAGGGTACCCAAAACGGTGCCATCAGTTGTATCGGTATCACCGGTTCTGTGCCTTCCGGTATTCGTTGTGTGCTGGCAGAAAATTTAGTTGCCGCTCAGCTTGGTTTGGAGGTTGCCTCCGGTAATGACCAGACTTTCTCCCACAGTGATATCAGAAGAACAGCAAGAATGCTTATGCAGATGCTTCCCGGAACAGACTTTATCTTCTCCGGATACAGCTCCATTCCCAACTACGATAATATGTTTGCCGGTGCAAACTTTGATGCAGAAGATTTTGACGATTACAATGTTCTTCAGCGTGACTTAAAAGTAGACGGTGGTCTTCGTCCTGTATCGGAAGAAGATGTAATCCGTGTTCGTATGAAAGCAGCGAAAGCTGTTCAGGCTGTGTTCGCCTGCTTGGGATTCCCAAAAGTTACCGATGAACAGGTTGAGCAAGCTGTTTATGCTCACGGCAGTAAGGATATTACCGCAAAGCGTAACGTCAACGAAGATCTTGCCGCTGCACAGAAGTTAGTAGACGGCGATATCACCGGGGTAGACATTGTGCAGGCACTGAATAATTCAGGTTTTCACGATGTGGCGGTAGCAGTATTTAATATGTTAAAACAGCGTTTATCTGCTGACTACTTGCAAACCGCTTCCATTTTAAATGACCAGTTTGAAGTGCTAAGCTCGGTGAACCACCCCAATGATTACAACGGTCCCGGCACCGGTTACCGTGTTTCCGGAGAACGTTGGGAAGAAATTAAAAATATTAAGGATACCTTAGATCCTACCGCTATTTAGAAATTAAAAGAAAGGATTAGTGCATTTTTAGATTTATAAAATTGAATAAAAATGTATGTGGTATCAGTATGGAATATAATGAACAATTGATTAAAGAAGTCACCAGGCAGGTCATGGCGGCAATTCAGAATGTTGAGGCTATGCCGGAACAACCAAAAGTTGTTTCTGCCTCCAACGGAAAACGCCTTCAGATTACCGAAAGCGGAGACGCTCCCAAAGGCGTGAGTCCCTCCGAGGTGGTAATTGGGCTTGGTGCTTCCTTTTCCAAAGATATGTTTGAAACCATGTCCGGCGTGAGCCATTATGATTTGGTCCGTGAAATTGCAGCAGGGGTGGAAGAAGAGGGGATGACTCCCCGATTCATCCGTGTGTATCACACATCAGACGTTGCCTTCATCGCTTTGACCGCGGCAAAATACTCCGGCTCCGGCATCGGCGTGGGAATTCAATCCAAAGGAACCACCACCATTCATCAGAAGGATTTATTTCCGCTGACGAATCTGGAGTTGTTTCCGCAGGCACCGCTCATTACACTGGAAATTTACCGTAAAATCGGTAAAAATGCAGCGCGTTATGCCAAAGGTCAGTCTCCGGAACCCATCAGTGTGATGAATGACTGTATGGTGCGTCCAAAATTCCAGGCGAAGGCGGCTTTGCTTCACATTAAGGAAACCGAAAATGTGGTAGATAAGAAACCGCCGGTAGCTTTGAACATTGAATTTTAAGGGGTGACAGTGATGGATGTGAATATTTCTGAAATTGTAAAAGCTGTTGCTGAAAAAATTCAGGCCGAAACCGGTAATAGTGGAATTTCAACGAAAGAGATTAATGATATCTTACAAAAAATTGAAGCTCCGCAACCGAAAAAGGCAGAGAAAACAGAGAAAACTCCGGATGAAATTGCGGATGAATTAACCAAAAAAGTTCTTCGTGATATGAAGGGTGGCGGCACTTCCTCCCAAAAAGGAAGTTACACCTATCCCTTGGCAAAAAATCATCCTGATTTATTAAAATCCAAAACCGGAAAATCTTTTTCTGAAATCACATTTGAAAATGTGATTCAGGGCAAGGTAATCCATGAGGATTTCAAAACCAACGCAGATACACTTCTCATGCAGGCTGAAATCGCTGAAAAAGCAGGAAAAAAACAGTTTGCAGGCAATATGAGAAGAGCAGCAGAGTTGACCCGTGTTCCTGACGAAGAAGTATTAAGAATTTACGATAAGCTTCGTCCCAACCGTGCAACCAAACAGGAGCTTTTAGACATTGCTTCCGATCTTCGTACCAAATATCAGGCGAATATTACTGCTGATTTGGTAGAAGAAACTGCAAGAGTGTACGAAAAACGTAATATCTTATTATAGTATAAAAAGAAAGGAGAAAAATCATGGCTAATCGTGACGTTGTTGCCGGTGTTGATATCGGAAACTCCACCACCGAAGCTGTTCTGATGAACATTCGGGACGGCCATTGTGATTTTCTCTCCTATGCGATGATTCCCACCACCGGTGTGAAGGGAACCCGTGAAAATAAAACCGGTGTGATTGCAGCCTTAAAACAAGGGGCAAAAGATGCCGGCATAAGCCTTTCGGATATTGGTGAGGTGCTGATTAACGAAGCAACTCCCGTGATTTCCGAATTATCTACCGATGTGATTTCTCAGACTACCATTATTGGCTCCGTAATGATCGGGCATAACCCCGACACTCCCGGCGGCAACGGTATTGGTGTGGGGTATACCCACGATGTGAGAAGTTTGCATCTTTGCAACCGTAGTGATGATTATATTGCTGTGGTAGATGCCTCCGTTGATTTTCAGGATGCAGCAAATTATGTAAACCGTGCCATAGATGACGGAATTTCCGTCACGGGGATGATCTGCAAAAAAGATGACGGTGTGTTGATTGCAAATCGTTTGAATGTTACCTTACCGATTGTGGATGAGGTTATGCAGATCGAAAAAATTCCGTTCGGGAAGTTGGCGGCAGTGGAGGTTGCTTCAGAATCAGGCACTATTAAAGTGTTATCCAATCCTTATGGGATTGCAGGAATTTTCAAATTGACGCCGGAGGAAACCAAAAGCGTCATCCCAATTTCCAAGAGCTTAATCGGACTGCGCTCCGGTGTTGTTATCAACAATGATGAGGGCGGCGTTAAAACTCAGGAAATTCCGGTTGGTAATATTTATATATACGGAACCGGCGGTGATTTCAGTGTTCCTGTTTCCCAGGGGGCAGATAAAATAACCGAAGCGGTGTTAAAAGGCGGCGACATTTTTGATATCGCAGGTGAAAAGAATACCAACACGGGAAACTCCTTTGAACGGATTAAACGCCGTATGGCAGATTTGACCGGTCAAATGGCAGATTCCATTAAAATATCCGACCTTTCTGCAACTGATACCTTGGCACCGATGAAGGTATCCGGCGGTTTGGCCAATGAATACGCCATGGAAAGTGTTGTTATGCTTTCTTCTATGGTAAAAACCTCTCATCTTCCCATGAAGCAGATTGCTGATGTGGTAACCGATGAAATCGGTGTAAATGTTTCCATTATGGGAAAAGAGGCAGACAATGCTATTATCGGTGCATTGACAACTTCAGGTGCAGATACACCGTTAGCGATTTTAGACTTAGGCGGTGGTTCTACCGATGCTGCTTTGATGGACAAATCAGGCAACATCAAAAGTGTGCATACTGCAGGGGCAGGGGAAATGGTTACCACCATCATTGATTTGGAACTTGCTCTATCCGACCGTGACACGGCGGAACTGATTAAACGCTATCCCTTAGCAAGGGTGGAAACTTTCAATATGCTTCGCTTTGAGGATCAAACAGTGAAGTTTACGAAAGAGCAGTTACCTCCTGAGCTTTACAAACGTGTTGTAATCCTCACCGAAGATAAAATGATTCCCATTCGGAAAAAGAATCTGACAATGGAGCAGATTGCGGTAATCCGAAAGGAAGCAAAACGGAAAGTATTTGTGCAAAATGCGCTGAAGGCGTTAACCAAAATTGCACCCCAGGGGAACTTAAGAAATATTCAGTTTGTGGTAATGGTTGGCGGCAGTGCTTTGGACTTTGAAGTGCCCGACCTCATCAATGAGGCGCTTTCAAAATATAATATTGTTGCAGGACGCGGTAATGTATTGGGGAAATTCGGTCCCCGTGCCGCAGTTGCTGCAGGGCTGGTGTTAAGTCAGTATTCCAAACAGATGAGATTGAGAGGTGAGAACGTTTGATATATACCAAAAAAGGAGACGAAGGATACTCCGGAAACTTAAAAAATATCCGCTATCCAAAAGATTACGTCTTGTTTGATTTATTGGGTACCATCGACGAGCTCTCATCCCATTTAGGACTTGCCAAAACAGAATCCATTGAAGTGGTTTGCGATACCATAACAGCCTTGCAAAAAGAATTCATCTTATTGATGGGGTCCATTGCAGGCGGTGACCACTTTGATACCAAACAGGCGACTGTTCGGTTAGAGAAATTGATTGATGCTTTTTCTGCAAAGATCACCCGTGATGGGAAATTCACCATTAGCGGACAGACTAAGGGCGGTGCTCACCTGGATGTTGCAAGAACCGTTGCCCGTCGGGCAGAGCGGGAGGCTGTGAGAGCATCCAAGCTGTTTTTGGTGAAAAAAGAAGACTTGTCTTATTTTAACAGACTGTCTGATTTGCTTTATATACTGGCAAGATATCAGGATCAGCTCTATGTACCAAAAGATGAAAAAATAATTGTATATGATAAACCAAGCGATGGCACGTTTCATATGAAACTGGCGGAGCAGCTTTGCCAGACAGTCATCAGCCGTGCCAGAGAAATGGGAGTTAAGGTTGTATGTGCCGTTTGTGACGGCGGCGGAAACCTGATGACCATGCTCCGTGACGATGATGCCTATATTGCAAGCATCAATGTGGCACAAAATAAAGCATACACGGCAGTCAGCTTGAAAATGCCCACAGAAACTTTGGCAGGACTTACCAAACCCGGTGATTCTCTCTACGGAATCCAGCATCAGGACAGTCGTCTTGTGGTGTTTGGCGGTGGAATCCCTCTCATTATCAATGATGTGATTGTGGGTGGCTTCGGTGTCAGCGGCGGCAGTTTAGAGCAGGATACCGCACTGGCAGCATATGCAAAAGAAGCTTTTTCAAAGTTTACACATTTGAGTGAATAAAAGAAAGGATGTGTTCAAAATGAACGAACAACAAATTGCAAGCATTGTTGAACAGGTAATTAAAGGAATGGCTCAAAAAGGTGCCGCTCCGAAAGCATCCGGTAAATATAAAGGTGTTTTCTCCACCATGGAAGATGCCATTGAAGCGGCAAAAACAGCGTATAAACTGTTCCGTGGATATTCTCTGGAACAAAGAGAAAACATGATTACCAAAATCAGAGAAAAAATTATGGCAGAAGCTGAAACCATGGCAAAAATGGGCGTGGAAGAAACCGGTATGGGCAGAGTAACCGATAAAATTATCAAACATACTCTGGTTGCCGAAAAAACTCCCGGTACTGAAGATCTGCAGCCCAGAGCATACAGCGGTGATACCGGTCTGACTCTGGTGGAAATGGCGCCTTTCGGATTAATCGGAAGTATTACTCCTACCACTAACCCCTCCGAAACCGTTCTTTGTAACTCCATCGGAATGTTGGCAGCAGGAAACTGTGTAATCTTTAACCCCCATCCGAGAGCGATTAATACCTCTAACTATGCTGTAGATTTAATCAATCGTGCAGTATTAGAAGCAGGCGGTCCGGAAAATGTGGTTGTTTCTGTAACCAAACCCACCTTAAAAACTGCTGATGCGATGATTAAATGCCCTGACGTAAAACTGTTGGTGGCAACCGGCGGCCCCGGTGTTGTAAGAACACTGTTATCCTCCGGTAAAAAAGCAATTGGTGCAGGTGCAGGTAATCCGCCCGTAATCGTTGATGAAACTGCAGATATCAGAAAAGCGGCAAAGGATATTGTTGCAGGTGCAAGCTTTGATAACAATCTGCCCTGTATTGCTGAAAAAGAATGTTTTGCAGTTGCAAGCATTAAGGACGAGCTGATTCATTATATGACTCAGAACGGTGCATATCTTTTGACCAAACAGTCTGATATTGATAAATTAGTAAAAGTTGCCTTAACGGAAGAAGAATGCAAGCAAGGAGAAGGCTGCTCCGACAGAGCAAAACGGAAATTGATGCTCAATAAAGACTGGGTAGGAAAAGATGCAAACCTCTTCTTAGAAGCAATCGGTATTACCGATGCTCCCAAGGATACTCGCTTAATCATTATGGAAACCACTGAGGATCATCCTTTTGTGGCAGAAGAACTGATGATGCCGATTTTACCCATCGTGTCTGTAAAAGATGTGGACGAAGCAATCCGTCTTGGTGTAAAATACGAACACGGCAATCGTCACAGTGCTCACATGCACTCCAAAAACATTGATAATTTAACCAAATTTGCAAGAGAAGTGGAAACCACAATCTTTGTAAAAAATGCACCTTCCTATTCAGGAATCGGTGCAGGAGGGGAAGGACACACCACCTTCACCATCGCAGGTCCTACCGGCGAAGGAATCACCTCCGCAAGAAGCTTCACCCGTCAGAGAAGATGTGTTCTGGTGGATGGCTTCAGAATTATTTAGTGAAAAATCTACTATATAGAAATGAGGGTTCGTAAGATGGAAATGAACGAAAAAGCGATTGAGTCAATCGTAAAACAAGTTTTAACCAACTTAAACGGCGGCTCTGATTGCAGCTGTGGCGGAAACTGTACTTGCGGAAAATCTACAGGTCCTATCCCCAAAACTGCAAAAGCTGCAATGCTTACCTCTTTGGAGCATTATGATATCAAAGAGTTTCCCATTCCCGAGCTTGGTGATGACGATATACTCGTAAAGGTCGAGGGCTGCGGAGTCTGCGGAACCGACGCGCACGAATTCAAGCGGGATCCATTCTCGCTTATCCCCGTAGTTCTCGGACA
>JAZNNT010000037.1:0-8283 GCA_045580405.1 Clostridia bacterium | reverse complement strand
TTTGATATTGTTTTTTTTGTAAAAAAGATTGAAAAAAATAGCATCCTGTATTATAATGTATGCTTGTGATAAGGAGAGCCTTTTTATGAAGCAAGCAAATAAAATTCAGTTATCTGATCATTTTAACTACCGAAGATTATTAAAATTCACCTTTCCTTCCGTTGTGATGATGATTTTTACATCACTCTACGGTGTGGTGGACGGCATTTTTGTGTCCAATTTCGCGGGAAAGACTCCCTTTGCTGCGATTAATTTAATCTGGCCCGTGGTGATGATCTTAGGCGCTTTAGGTTTTATGTTCGGTACCGGCGGAAGTGCGTTGGTTGCCAAAATTTTAGGGGAGCAAAACAAAACATATGCCAACCGGGTGTTTTCTGCTATTGTGTATACCTCTGCATTCCTGGGAATTGTGTTGGGCATTCTGGGGCTTTTGTTCATTCGTCCGATAACTGCCTGGCTGGGAGCTGAAGGGCAGCTGGCGGAGGACACGGTATTGTACGGCAGTATTCTGTTTTCTGCAGTGGTAACATTTATTCTGCAGAATGAGTTTCAGTCTCTTTTAGTAGTGGCGGAAAAGCCAAAAATGGGCCTTTGGGTAACAGTTGCAGCAGGACTTACCAACATTGTGTTTGACTATCTTCTGATTGCCGTATTTGGCTGGGGACTGTTAGGAGCTGCTTTGGCAACTGCATTTTCTCAGATTGTTGGCTGTCTGATTCCCCTTGGTTATTTTATCTGGAATAAAAAAGGTGTTCTTCGATTGGGAAAACCAGGTTGGTATCCAAAAGAATTGATGAAATCCTGTTCCAACGGTGCTTCTGAAATGCTGTCCAACATCTCTCTTTCTTTGGTAAACATTCTGTATAATTTTCAGTTTTTATCCTTGGCAGGAGAGGACGGACTTTCAGCGTATGGCGTGATTATGTATGTCAACTTTGTATTCGTTTCTGCATTTTTGGGATATTCCATGGGGGTTGCGCCGGTCATCAGCTATCATTACGGTGCAAAAAACCAACAGGAATTAAAGAATCTGTTCCGAAAAAGTATAGCGGTATTGAGCATTTGTGCAGTAGCAATGTTTGTGTCAGCGGAACTTCTCAGTTTCCCGCTATGTAAACTGTTTGTAGGGTTTGATGAAAATCTTTTTCAAATGACTTGCCGCGGTTTTATGATTTATTCTTTCTCGTTTTTGCTGTCAGGCTTCAATATTTTTTCGTCTGCCTTTTTCACGGCATTAAACAACGGTGTGGTTTCAGCGATACTGTCTTTTTTCAGAAGCCTGATTTTCCCTGTGCTTTGTGTTTGGTTTATGCCAATGTTTTTTGGACTGGACGGTATTTTCGGTGCAGTCAACGGCGCAGAGCTTTTGGCATTGCTGCTAAGTACTATTTTTTTAGCGGTGTGTCGGAAGCAGTACCAATATTAAAGAACAAACTAAAATTAACCAAAATAACAAATTCTTTGACTTTTTTTATAAATACAAAAATGCTGTGATAAGCTATACTGAAAGAAAGAACAAGAAAAAACTGGGAGGTACTTATTATGAATCAGACAACTTTAGTGGTAATGGCAGCAGGGATGGGCAGTCGTTACGGCGGTTTAAAACAGATTGATCCTATCGGTCCCAACGGGGAAATTATTATTGACTATTCCGTGTATGATGCCATCAAAGCAGGCTTTTCCAAAGTGGTATTCATCATTAAAAAAGAAAATGAGCAGATTTTCAGAGAAGTCATCGGTAATAAGCTTGAAAAAATGATTGATGTTGATTATGCATTCCAGGATGTTAATGATATTCCCGGCGGTAACATTTACGGCAGAGAAAAACCCTGGGGAACCGGTCATGCGGTATTGGCTGCAAAAACCTTTGTAAAAACTCCCTTTGCGGTTATCAATTCTGATGACTTTTACGGTAAAACCACCTATGAAGGTTTGCATCATTTCTTGAAAAATGCTACCGATACCGAACGTTATCAGTATGCTATGATGGGCTTTATTTTGGAAAACACATTAACCGATAACGGATCTGTTGCACGCGGTATTTGTGAAGTATCTGAAGACGGTATGTTAAAAGCAATTACCGAACGCACCAAAATTCAGAAATTTGACAATGTAACCAAATTTGAAGAAGACGGTATCTGGACTCCCATCAAAGAAGGAAGCTTCGTTTCTATGAACACCTGGGGCTTTACCTTAAGCATCTTTGATGAATTGGAAGCAAGACTTCCCAAGTTTTTGGAAGACAGCAAGGACAACATCTTAAAAGCAGAATATTTCCTGCCTTCTGTTGTGGATGCATTGATTCAGGAAGGAAAAGCAGATGTTAAGGTGCTGCCTTGTAATGAAAAATGGTATGGCGTTACCTATAAAGAAGATAAAGCACCGGTTATGGAATCCATTCGTAACATGGTGGATGGCGGTGTTTATCCTTTCAATCTTTGGAAATAATTCAGAAAAGAGGAATCCTTGTGGATTCCTCTTTTTATGGGGATTTTGCCTTGTTTTTGCCGGAGCATCGGTCCCTGTTTTAAGACAGGTAAGCCGGTTTTTTTGAGTTTTTCCTTGACAAATTGTTACAAATGTGTTACAATAGCTATGGTCGTATGTTTACGTGCGGATATCAAGCCCGTTTTTTGAGCAATTCAGTTTCTTATCCAGAAGCGATTTGTTTGTGAGATTTTCCGATATTTTTGGAAATCTGTTTTTCTGTCAGGTAGGCTTGTTGTCTGCGCAGTATAAGAAAGGAGGGAATGCTGGATTGCGTAAATGTTTCGTAACATTCGTAGGGGTCCTTGTACTTTTACTGATTAGTTCGATTTCTGTATTTGCAGAATCCCGTTTTGTTACTGCAAGCGTATTAAACATCAGAAGCGCCCCCACTACCGAAAGTGAAATAATCGGTCAGGTAGTTTTGGGAGATGAGCTTTGGCTCTTAGAAGTAACCGATGCCAATTGGGCGAAAATTGCTATTGGCGAACGGGAAGGATATGTTGCAAGAGAATATCTTACCGTTACCCGTGAAGCTGTTCGCTTAGGTTCCCGTAGCGGAAAAAGACCGGTTAGCGAGCCTTCTGTTGTAGATTATGCAAAGCAGTTTATCGGTGTCCCCTATGTTTATGGCGGAAGTAGTCCGAGCGGTTTTGATTGCTCAGGATTTGTAAAGTATGTGTATAGCCATTTTGGCGTAGAATTAACAAGAACCAGTTATAGCCAGGTTCATGAAGGTACTTATGTGCCCAGATCTGAACTGCAACCCGGCGACTTGGTATTCTTTGGCAGTGCAGGTAATGTGCATCATGTTGGTATTTATGTTTCCGACGGTAACTTTATTCATGCACCCAAGCCGGGTAAAACAGTCACCATCGAAACTCTTCAGAGCGGTTATTATAATGACAGATATTACACCGCAAGAAGAGTGAGATAACAAACGACCGTAATACAACCTGTATAAGAAAAAATACTGTGGGAGTAATCCGACAGTATTTTTTCTTTCAACAATGAAAAAGGAGGTGGCGGTATGAAAATGCAAGCATATTCATTTCCGCAGGAAGAACTGCTATTGGCAGAGGCTATCCTGCAAAGACTTCTTTTGTGGTATCTAAACAATCATCGGGATTTACCGTGGCGTAAAACCCGTGACCCGTATTGTATCTGGATTTCTGAAATTATGCTTCAGCAGACCCGAGTGGAAGCGGTGAAAGAGTACTACCGCCGTTTTCTGGAGGCGTTACCCACAGTGTCAGCATTGGCAGAAGCAGAGGAAGAACAGGTGTTAAAACTTTGGGAAGGTCTGGGGTATTACAGCCGTGCCAGAAACTTAAAAAAAGCTGCCTGCCGGATTATGGAACAACACGGCGGGGTTTTTCCATCTGACTGGGATTCTGTGCGGAAGCTTCCGGGTATTGGCGACTATACTGCAGGGGCAATTTTATCTATTGCCTTCGGGCAGCCTGTTCCAGCCGTGGACGGTAATGTGCTTCGGGTGTTAAGCCGTGTTTTTCACGATGAATCTGATATTCTGGATCCAAAAACCAAGGCCCGATATACGGAGCTTTTGCGCCGTGTGTATCCGCGTGAATCCTGTTCTGAGGTAACGCAAAGTCTGATGGAACTTGGCGCTATGGTTTGTGTGCCGAACGGAGAACCCAAATGTGAGGAATGTCCTGTTTCTGTCATCTGCCGTGCAAGAGCTGTGGGAGATGCAACTGCACTTCCCGTCAAATCCAAAAAAACTGACCGTAAAATTGAAAAAAAGACGGTTATTGTTCTGCAATGCGGGGAGGAATTTGCCATTCGTAAGCGTTTGGACAAAGGACTTTTACACGGTATGTGGGAACCGATGAACGTAGGTGGTCATCTTTCGGAGGAGGAGTTGGGTAAACAGTATCCCTCTTCCAAAAACATTCAAAAAATCGGCGTCCATCGACATATTTTTACCCACATTGAATGGGAGATGGTGGGTTATCTGGTAAATGTTTCCCAAAAAGATGGAGATTTTCAGTGGGTAACCCGTGAGGAATTACAAACAACCTATGCGATTCCCAAAGCATTTCAACCTTTTATGAAATCATTGTAAAAAGTGAGTTTTGTGAGAAAACAAACTCACTTTTTTAGTTGTATAACTTCTTTGAAAATGCCATATAATCAAATGAGGATTTTCTAAAAGGGGAAGTGCTGCTTTGAAAAAGCGATTCAAAAGTCTATGGTTCCAATTGTTATTGGTAGGAGCTTTTCTCATTTTATTTCATAAAATTTTAAACGACGGTAATGCGATTGCACTGTTTTTTACGCAGATTTTTAAACTGCTTCGTCCGTTTTTCATTGGGGGACTGATTGCAGCCTTTTTTTATAAACCCTGTCATTTTATAGAAAAACGGTTTTCCAATCATCCAAATCGGTTTTTAAGAAAACATGCTCTGGGCCTTGGGATTGGCGCAGTTTACGGAATTGTAGCTGCGGGGATATGGTTGGCGTTGCAGGTAATTTGGCCTGCTGTGTTTTATAATCTGGAAACGCTTGTACGAAATCTTCCCGATTATTATGCACAAGCTTTGCGTTTTATTGAAGAACACGGAGTGCTTTCTTCTTTAAACATACCGCAAAAAATAGCGCCTGTGTTGGAGCAGTTGTTTTCCAAAGAATCAGTTGGCCGATATGTTTCTTACCTTTCGGATATGGCAGATTCTCTTTTTGCGGTGCTTACAGGCGTTGTGATATCGGTTTATATGCTGTTGGAACGCAAAACGCTGTTATGCGTGGGAAAACGGTTGGTATCTGTTTTGGTGAAGCGATCAGAAAGATACGCTGTTTTTACCCATCTGAAACGACTTGGAAATCTGTTTTATTCTTACTTCACAGGATTGGGACTGGATGCTCTTTTGGTTAGTGCGTTATCGGTGATTTTGTTTTCGTTGTTCGGCGTTCCTTATGCGTTGTTATTTGGTGTGTTTTCCGGTCTTTGCAATCTGATTCCGTTTTTTGGACCGATTGTTGCAGCAGGCGTTATTTTTTTGTTAAGCTTTTTGTCATTAGGACTGGGGAAAGCTCTTTGGATTTTAGCGCTGCAAATTCTTTTGGGGCAAATTGATGCCAATGTGATCCAGCCGAAAATTATCGGACATTCTGTGGGAATCAGTCCTTTTTGGGTGATTTTTTCAGTTCTTGTGTTCGGGGAACTCTGGGGCGTTGTCGGAATGATTGTGGGTGTTCCGTTAATTGCAGTTGCAAGAGTCTGGTTTTTTGAATTGGAGGAAGCAAGGTATAACTAAAAACACAGGATGATTTCATCCTGTGTTTTTTGTATCATTGATTCGGAAAATACTGGAATAAATTGCACTTAATCATACCGTTATAAAGCTTTCGCTTTTTGTCGGAAAATTTGCCGTAATAATCCTCGAATTTTTCCTCGGGCGTTAAGATAAATGCTGACCAGCCCAATAGCTTTTTACGAAATATTTGTCCCATTTGTTTATAGAGCAGACGGCAGGCTTCTTCGTCTAATAAGCGTTCTCCGTAAGGGGGATTGCAAACAATAGTCCCCTGGATATAAGGGGGATTGAAGTCTGCCACATCTCTTTGTGTGATTTCCATTAAGTCAAAAGTATTTGATAGCTTGGCATTGTGGGTGGTTAGTGCCACAGCAGCGGGGTCGATGTCCGACGCCAATATTTTTAGTCTGGCATCTGTTCTTATCAGGTTTTTTGCTTCTTCTTTGGCATCTTTCCAGCATTTTTGGGGAATCTGAGCGAATTTCATGGCAGCAAACTCACGGTTGATGCCCGGTGCAATGTTTTTTGCAATCAGACCTGCTTCAATGGGAATGGTTCCTGAGCCTGAGAAGGGGTCCGCAAATACGCCATCATAACGGAAACGGCTTAGTGTGACAATAGCGGCAGCAATGGTTTCCTTTAATGGTGCCTGATTGGAATTTTTGCGGTAGCCACGTTTATGTAAGGGTTGACCTGAGGTGTCAATCATCAGGGTTAACATGTCTTTCATCAGAGAAAACTCCACCTGATAAAGAGTTTCCGATTCGGGAAAATAGCTCTGATGATAAGCACCTTCTAAGGATTTTACAATGGCTTTTTTGATGACGGACTGACAACCGGGCACACTAAACAGCTTAGATTTTAGGGAATAGCCTTTCACGGGAAAAGCGTCGTTTTTGCCAATCCAGTTCTTCCAGGGGAGATTTTTGGTAAAGTCAAACAGCTCATCAAAGGTAGACACTTTTTTCTCTCCCATTTTGATGAGGATTCTTTCTCCGCAACGAATCCAAAGGTTGCACCGTGCAATTGCTGAAAAATCCCCTAAAAAGGTGACTCTTCCGTCGGTGACTTCGGTAACCTCGTAACCTAATTTTTTCACTTCTTTGGAAACTAAAGCTTCCATACCGAAGAGGGTTGTTATAATCAGTTCCATATTAGTTTGCCAGGGTAAAACCTGCATCCTCCACAGCTTCTTTGATGGCATCCATAGATACTTCTTTGGTGAGGTTCAGGGTTGCAGATTTTGCTTCTAAATTGACGGTTGCAGTGACACCGTCTAACTCGTTTAAAGCATTTTCAACACGTTTTTGGCAATGCGCACAGCTCATACCCTCAATATAAATTACTTGTTCCATTAGGCATACTCCTTTTTTTGATATAGTCTTGTGGTTATTATAACATATTTATTTTGAAAAATCAATCGGACACAGAAAAACTGTGCCCGACTTTTTTGTTATTTTGATTTTTTTCACATTTTTGACCAATTTTATAATACGGGATATTCCTTTTTCAAATAAGACACAATTTTTTCTCCCAATTCGGATATTTTTGTATGGCTTTCTCCCTCCAGCATCACACGATACAACGGTTCGGTTCCTGACGGACGAAGCAGAATCCTGCCACGCTCTCCCAAGCTTTTCTTGGTATCTTCCAGTAAGTTCAAAAGAGCTGTATCCGTTGGAATTTTTTTCTTGGCATCTTCTGTGATTCTCACATTATACAGCACCTGAGGAAGCTTGGTCATCAACTGAGAGAGGGTAGAGAGAGCTGCTCTCTTATCCAAAAGAATTTCTGTCATTTTCAGTGCTGTTAAAATGCCGTCTCCCGTGACGGCGTGATTTGAAAAAATAATGTGTCCCGATTGTTCTCCGCCAAGAGTATAGCCGTTCTTTTTCAGTTCCTCCCACACATAACGATCCCCCACCTTGGTGGATATTACCGTAATGCCGTGTTCTTTAGCAAACAGTGTCAGTCCCAAATTACTCATTACCGTTGCCACAAGAGTGTTTTTGGCTAAAGAATTTTGTTGTTTTTGGTGATGGGCGAAAATAGCGAGAGCCTGGTCCCCGTCCACCTCGTTACCTGCTTCGTCGCAAAAAAGTGCACGGTCACCGTCACCATCAAAGGCGACGCCAATGTTGGCACCCACTGTTTTGGTAAATTGACAGATGTTATTCAGATAAGTGGAACCACAGTTTTTGTTGATATTGGTTCCGTTTGGCTGATTTGCTGTAACAAAAACTTCGGCGCCTAAGCGGACAAATACTTCTTCTGCAATTTGTGAGGTTGCGCCGTTGGCACAGTCTAAGGCAACCTTAATACCGTCAAAATTTTTGGAAACGGTACCGACAAGCCATGTGATATAGTCTTCTTTTGCGTTGGGAGAGGGGAAGATTCTTCCAATATGTTCACCGATTGCAAGGGGAATCTTTGTGCTGTTTTTTACAAGAGACTCAATCTTATCTTCAATTTCATCGGGGAATTTGATTCCGTTTTCATCAAACAGCTTGATGCC
>JAZNNT010000036.1:0-3022 GCA_045580405.1 Clostridia bacterium | reverse complement strand
ACACAAAGAATTATTCCAAAAAATGAAGGAAATTTTGGGAGAAGAAATTAAGGAAGTGAAAATTTCCAACCGTTTAAAAACTCATCCCGTATGTTTATCTTCAGAAGGCGGTTTCTCTATTGAAATGGAAAAGGTACTTCGTCAGATGCCAAATGGTGAAGGAATGAAAGCCAATAAGGTTCTGGAGATTAATCCCAATCATCCTGTATTTGAAGTATTAAAATCTGCTTATAAGGAAGATTTAGAGAAGTTAAGCGGTTACACCAACCTTCTTTATCAGCAGGCACTACTCATCGAAGGTTTGCCCATTGAAGATCCTGTGGCATTTACCAATGAAATCTGCAAATTAATGAAATAACTAAAAATATGCATGTTCCGATGTGATGCGGAATATGCATATTTTTTTAAAATTTTTCCAAAATAATAACGGTGATTTTTTTGCAAAATTTTAAAAAATACTCCATTATTGCCTTTGGTTCATTTTTATTTGCATTATCTGTTAACCTGTTTACCTTGCCGTTAAAAATTGTTTCGGGGGGAATCGGTGGAATTGCAACGATATTATTTCATTTATTTGGGATATCGACCGGATTTACGGTTGGAATTTTAAATATCATTATTATTATCTTTGCCCTAAAATCTCTTGGCAAAGAATTTGTGATGGATTCCATGGTTGCTATCATCTTGATTCCTTTGTTTATGGCAATTACCGAAAGCTTTCTTCCCCTAACTGAGGATCTTTTTATTGCATCCTTGTTTGGCGGAGCACTGCTTGGCGTCGGAATTGGGATGGCATTTTCTCAAGGTGGTACAACCGGTGGTGTGGATATTTTATCACGAATGTCACAAAAAAAGTATCCCCATCTTTCGATCGGGATACTGATGTTGATATTAGATCTTGTGATTATTGGATTATCTATTGTTACCATTGGTAATCTAACCCTTGCTTTTTATGGAATTTTTTCATTGATAGTTTCTACAACGGTGATTGATTTGGTGATTGGAAAACTAAATCGTGCACAGCTGGTTTTAGCTGTTGTAAAAGATACTTTGGAAATTGAGCAAACAATACTACAATCGATTAACCGTGGGATGACCATTTTATCTGCCGTGGGAGCCTACACAAAAGACAATAAAAAAGTATTGATGTGTGCAATGAAACCAAAACAAGCAGAAGAATTTAAGAATATGCTTCAAAGAACCGATTCTGATGCTTTTATCATTGTAACAGATTCCAAGGAAATTTTAGGAAACGGCTTCCGCTATTATCGGTAATCGCTCATCCAATAAATGTGCTTCATAAATAGATACTAATTCATTCCAAAACATTTTGTCAATTTTTCCGTTTTCTTCCCTTCCCAGAATTTTTTGCAAAGATTTGACAGCATTCACGGAAGTTTCGTCGTGAACTCCTGTGACCTCCAGATTGGGAATTGAGTCAAACACTAAGGCTAAATTTTTCATCATTGCCTGGATCGGATGCAGATGTTTGTTTTCTTCATCAGGTAAAATTACGTCAAAATCCTTTGGCAACAAATTGATACAAACCGGTGCAGTACGCTCACTTAAAAGAATCAAGTAATCCTCTAACAGAGTATCCCAGGTTTGTTTGTCGATCACACCGGTAACGGGAAGTCCTCTGAAGTTCTGAAACCATTTGACGGATGCTTCAGTTTGCTCTCCAAAAATTCCGTCGGGAATCACGGTCGGCATATCTTCGTATTTTTGTCCGATTTCTCGTAAAAATGTCTGTGCGCTTCTGATAGGTTGCCCTAAAAACGGCGAAAAATCGTTAACAGAGGTATTCAAATTCTTTTACCATTCCTTTCTAATTGGGGTCACGGTCATTTAAACGAAGCTCTCTCCCCGGATATTGTGTAGGACGCGAAGTTAAAGCAGAAACTTCGGTTCGGTATGTGCCTGCAATGGAATTCCAGGTTTCTTCGTCAACCCTTCCAGTGGTAGGAAGTCCGAACGTTCTTTGATAACTGATGACTGCCTGACGGGTCTGAGGACCGAAATTTCCTGTCGGCGTAACAGCATTTACTTCCGGATAAGATAAAGAAATAATGTTTAAGTATTGCTGCAGTGTTGTAACGGCAGGTCCCGTGGAACCAAATTCCAGCACAGTTCCTCCGTAAGGTTCACTTTTTACGCCAAAAGCTTCTTCGTCTAAAAACACAGTATCCACAATTCCTTTAAACACAGCATACATTTTATCCCAGGTTTTTGCCCCAACAATTCCATCGGGAGCTAAACCATATTCATTCTGAAAAGCAATCACTGCATTTTTTGTTTCCGATCCGAAGGTTCCGTCAATGTCTACAAACGGGATGTTCGGGTCAAATCCTGCTATAACTGATAAAAAATATTGCAAAATTGTTACTTTTTCGCCTGTGTTTCCTTCCGAAATAGCATCCGGATACTGAAGGTTTAATCCAAACAACCGTTGACCCTCGGAATCCAGTTCGTTTAATCTTAAAATTCCGGTATACAAGAAAATCAGACGGTACCATGTGGCCTTTCCGACGATTCCGTCAGGTGTCAGATTAAAAATTCGTTGGAAGGTGCGGACAGCTTCTTCCGTATTTTCACCGAAAATTCCATCTACCGGATTTATTTTAGGAATCAGTGGATAATTTTGAGAAATCTGATTTAATTCCCGTTGAATCACCTTTACATATGCACCACTATCCCCTCTTCTGATCGGCGTTCCCGGATAGGATTCCCGAAATTCCCGGATTGGTGCATCGTTGACCAGCTCAATATTATAACCGTAGTAATAATACAAAATATCAAGCGTGGAATAGCCTTGTTGTGCTAAGTTTTCACTACCCCACTGAGACAGACCTTCACAAGTAACGGTAGTGCCGTTGCAGTATTTTGCAGCCAAAGGTTCTGCCACGCCAATTTCACGAATGTAATCGTTAAATATTTCATTGACAATACGGTCAATATTATCAAAAATATTTCTGCCCTTGATAAACTTCTGATCTATTGCGGTAGAATTGGTAATATCAAA
>JAZNNT010000035.1:0-2896 GCA_045580405.1 Clostridia bacterium | reverse complement strand
TAAGGAATATCGTTGTCACGTCTGTATACATTAGCACGGGGGTTGTCCCAAGAACGGAATACTGCTTCCACAGCACCCATTAACTGTTCTTTAGGATCAGACGGGAAGTCTTTACCGATTTTGGATTTGTATTCAGCTTTGAACTGACCTGCTAATTCTTTTAAATCTTCAGCAGTTAATTCAACGTCCTGAGTAACACCTTTCTTTTCTTTCATTTCGTCGATAAGTTCTTCAAAGTATTTCTTACCAACTTCCATAACTACGTCAGAATACATCTGAATAAATCTTCTGTAGCAGTCCCAAGCCCATCTTGCATTGCCGGTTTTAGCAGAAATTGTTTCAACAACTTCTTCGTTTAAACCTAAGTTTAAGATGGTATCCATCATACCGGGCATAGAAGCTCTTGCACCGGAACGAACAGAAACCAGTAACGGATTTTCTTTATCACCGAATTTTTTACCGCAGATTGCTTCCATTTTGGTAATGTTTTCCATAATTTCAGCCTGAATATCTGCGTTGATGGTTCTGCCATCTTCATAGTACTGGGTACAAGCTTCGGTAGAAACAGTGAAGCCCTGAGGAACCGGCAGACCGATTTTGGTCATTTCAGCCAGGTTCGCACCTTTACCACCCAGCAGTTCACGCATTGATGCGTCACCTTCGGAAAAAAGGTATACAAATTTTTTACCCATGAGTAAAAACCTCCTAAGTGTATAATGTTATTTTTTACAGTTTTGAAATACTCATTGCAGTTTGTTAAAAAAATGTCACACTCTATTGTAAACCCAATAAGTCATACTGCTATATTATACCACAAATCTAAAATTTGTAAAGAGTTTTTCCGTAACTTTTTCCGAAATTTTACCTTTTTTTGCATTTTTTATAAAAAAGACCAAGAAAAAGGTCAGACAAACTGAAAAATTCAGTAAATCTGACCATTTGTTTAAAAGCAAAACAGTTTTTCAAACCATTCTACAATCTTAAATTTACAAACAATCTGCTTTTCATTGCCGGTAATCGCAGAACACTCCTGTTCGGTTAAGACATGATTCAAAATTTCTGCATTGGAATGGCTTGATTCCGTGACCCCTTCAATTCTGCAAAGGGATGGATACATCACGCAGAAAAAGTTTTCCCCAATCCCCTCTCCCAAGGTAATACTCACTGCATCATAACTGCCTGCCGGTAACACAAAATCTGAATATCTCCGAACCGGAAACTCCTTTTGAGAAACGGTTACCCTTGCCTGATAGGAAAAACCGTTTTCCAAAAGGACACGGTTTGCAATTTCTTCAATTGCTTTCTGATGATTTTTGAAAAAATTTATTGCTTCTTCTTTTGAGGTGATTTGGGATAAATCAAGTTCTGAAAAAATTGTTTCCCGCACCTTCATCTTGACATCCTGATCCTCTTGTGAATTGCTGTTGGCTACAATATGAAATCTCACAAATTTTTGAGAAATCGCTTTTGCTTCGGAAACCATTCCCAAAAGCGTGCCCACCAAAAATACGATCAATACAGCGGTAATGACTGCTTTGTTCTGTTCTAAAAAATCTCTGAAAGGTTGTAATTTCTTCATAAATTGCTTCATTTGTTTCATATTTATTCTCCTTTTAAAAAAATAAGAACCGTATCGTTTTGATACGATTCTTACCATTCTTTCAACATTTATACTTCCATTAAGAAAACTTGTTTGTCGTAATTTAATAATTGTATTTTCGCCCGTTCTGCCGCTGTTTCGGAATCAAAAAATCCAAAGACAGATGGTCCGCTTCCACTCATCACACTGCCTAATGCACCATTTTCCAGCATGACTGTTTTCAGTTCGTCAATTAAAGGATACTTCTTCATAGTAACCTCCTCCAACACATTGTACAATCTGCGGGAAAGTCCGTAAAGATCGCCCTGTTCCAATGCACGGACAGCTCCCAAGGTATCCGGATGCAATTCTAACTTTGATGCCTGAAGTGCTGTGAACACTTCTTTCGTAGAAACATTGATAAAACGAGGCTTTATTAAGACCAGCCATCCATGAGGAAGTTCGGGCAATTCGCTTAATTGCTCCCCTGTCCCTTCCGCCAGGGCAACGCCTCCCTGCAGACAGAACGGAATATCCTTTCCAATGGCATTCCCCATCTGCTGCAATTCTTTCAAGGAAAGATTGGTTTCATACAGTTCATTCAATCCATGCAGCACTGCAGCGGCATCCGTACTGCCGCCGGCCAAACCTGCACAGACAGGAATCCGTTTTTCAATCCGGATATCCACGCCACCGGGAATCTTTGTTTTTGTAAAAAACAAACTGGCAGCACGAAATGCGATGTTCTTTTCATTGTTTGGCAGAAAAGAAAGATTGGTGCTGACTGAAATGCCATCCTGTTTTTTCAGAATAACGGTGTCAGTTAGCGGAATTTCTGCCATAATCATTTTTAAATCGTGGTATCCGTCTTCCCGTTTCCCTAACACATCCAGTGTGAGGTTAATCTTTGCTTTTGCAGATTTTACAAGTTCATTCATGGGTTGTAAGCTCCTTGATCGCTCTTTGCAATTGAGTGTCTTCATTCTGTTCCATCAGAAAAATACTTGTATTTTGATTTTCCAGAGCTACTTCAATATCCGGTGCCAGTCCTACTTTGTGGATATTTTCGCCACTTGGCAGGAAATATTCACCGATTGTCAGAATCACTGCGCTTTTGGAATCAATATAAAAGCTCTGACCAACAACACCTTTTCCGTAAGAATTCTGACCTATCAATTTTGCCCGGTTATTATCACGAAGAGCTCCTGCCAAAAGTTCCGCAGCACTGGCAGTGCCTTCATCAATTAATACACAAATGGGAATATCCAAAGAATGGGCTGCATCAGAGGTCTCAACAATTTCAGAACCATCTGTGTA
>JAZNNT010000034.1:0-2462 GCA_045580405.1 Clostridia bacterium | reverse complement strand
GGAAATCTGCGAAGCATTTCGGACAAATCCATAGAGATTCATGAGTATTGGTTGGTGTGGTGCAATAGCCCTCGTGCAGGTTTTCTGATTCCAACCCAAACTTTGCCCAACAAAACTCACAATGCTCGTGTTCCCATGTTTCTGAGAAAGGAGTATAGTTACGAAAATACAAAGTGGCGCCTTGTAAATACTCCTCTTGTCCACGGAGACGCCAATCATCTTGATGAACCATCATGTATCTCCTTTTGTTAAAAGTTCATGTTATCAATATACAGTTTTGTGAAATCGTGATTTTGATGCAGGGGAATCGTTTTGGCATTTTGCGATAACTCACTCATTTTCTTTCGTGCATCCTTTGAAAACAGTGCCAGGGTTCCGCCAAAGAGGGCAGTGTTGCCCAGAACTTTTTTAGCTTTGGCAAATTCTTTTGGTAATAATCCGATTGCTTCGGCATTTTCAAAGTTAATTTTAGAGCCAAAACCGCCCGACAGATAAAGTGTGTCTACCTGCTCTGCCAACGTCAACATCCCTGCGTGAATTGCCGCTTTTGCCAACTGCAGCTTTCGGATATCCGATGCCCGGATAATAACTTCGGTACCGGGAATATAAAAACAAGGCTTTCCGTGAAAATCCCGTTGACAAAGGGGATGAGACTCATCAAGGCTTCCGCTATCCTCCAACACACCAATTTGTTTCATCATAGCAAGTGCATCCACGATACCGCTTCCCGAAATTCCGTGGGGGATAGTATCTCCGATGACGTGATATAAAACCTCATCGCTTTTCACGGATACACGGTCAATAGCACCCGGTTTTGCCGGCATTCCCATAAAGATGCCTGCACCTTCAAAGGCAGGACCTGCTGCTGTGGAGGTGGCATATAGAGTGTTACCGTCAAAATAAGCAATTTCTCCATTGGTGCCTAAATCTACCAGCATAGCGGATTGATGGGATTTCGTCATACCGGATGCCAAAATTCCGGCAGTGATATCTGCACCCACAAAAGCAGAAATGCAGGGAGCCAAATAACAAGTTGCTCCAAAGAGATCATATTCTTTTCCAAACAAATCCGAAGGGGTATATGGAGCTTCTCCCAAGGGAGTTACATCCCGCCCCGTCAGAAAGTGAAGCATCACTGTGTTGGCAACAATCACAATGTTTTTGGGGGTATTGCATTGCTTGATGATATCTTTCACCTGTTTTCTTAACAGCTCGGATAACAGACCGGGATTGGTCTGCTCATAAGAAATCCGGGAAATTACATCAGCACCGTAAGTTACCTGGCAGTTTGCCTCGGTGATTGTTTTGATAATGTTTTTCTTTTCATACAAAAGGGCGGCGATTGTGGTGGTACCAATATCAATGACCAGTCCGTCGGTGTCATCGCAGGTGAGAGGGGAGTCCTTTAATGAAAAATCAATTTCCACCACAGGTTCCAGTGTTTGGGCTGTAATCAAAACATCTCCTGTTGCCATCGTCTGACAAGCCAATCGGATACCGTTTTTGATTTCTTCTTCGGTAAGGAGTTTTCGCTCCTTTTCACTAAGAGGGGAGAGGGAACCTTTTGCAGTCACCTTGCACTTGCCGCAGGTACCATTACCGCTACAGGGCATAGCAATGGTTTCGCCAGAGCGCCGGATGAGTTGGGAGAGCAAAAGATTTTCGTCAAACGAAAATTCAATTCCGTTCACATTTGCGTGATACACCGTAGATCACCACCTTTTTTATCGTTCGTTTTCAGTATAACACAAAAGAATAAAATTGTAAATATTTTTTGGAAGCGGTTGCAATTTTTTTTGGAATATGTTACAATGAGGCTGTAAAAGCGTTCTTATGGGAGTGAAACGGAGGTTTTTATGGATATTAATGATGTAAGAAAATTAAAAGCCATTGACTCTCATCTTCATTTTGAACATTTTCCCAAACAGGAAAACGAAATGCAGGTGAGTGACAGAGAAACCATCTGGAAGGTTGCTGCTGCTGCCAATGTGGATAAAATTTTTATTTCTACCATGGAATCGGTTTCGGACGTTGATCTGGTGGAATCTGAAAACGATTACTTATGGAATTTGTCTCAGGAGTTGGACTATCTTTATCAGTGGGTAGTGATTGATCCCAGAAATGAAAACACCTTTTTGCAGGCAAAACGAATGCTCAACAATGGAAAATGCGTGGGAATCAAGCTGCATCCCGCGTGGCATAAATATACCTTAGCTGAATACGGTGACAAAATTTTTTCCTTTGCGTCTGATTTTGGAGCCGTTGTGCAGATTCATCCGGAAGACAGCGCTACCTGGATTTTGCCTCACGCCGATAAATATCCGGACGTGGCATTCATTGTGGCACATATGTGCTCCTGGCTGGGAAGAGCCTATGCGGATGCTATTGAGCAGTCAAAACATGGCAATGTGTGGACAGATACCTCCGGAATGGCGAGCTATAACAATCAGGGGTTTGAGTAT
>JAZNNT010000033.1:0-20460 GCA_045580405.1 Clostridia bacterium | reverse complement strand
ACGACATGGCTACGATCCGACTTGTACATTACGTTCTGGGCAACCGTCCGCATCGGTGCGGTGCTGGTTACGGTCAATACCGCCTATAAGATTCATGAGGCGGAGTATCTGCTCCGTCAGTCCGATACCCATACTCTCGTTATGACCGAGGGCTACAAGGATTCCGACTATGTGGCAATTATCAAAGAGCTTTGCCCTGAACTTGCCACTCACGAAACCGGAAAACCCTTACATATTAAAAAATTACCGTTCCTTCGTAACGTTGTTATTGTAGGTGACAAACAGCCCGGCTGCTACACCTGGGAAGAAAGTGTTGCTCTAAAGGATAAGGTTTCCATTGAAGAAGTATACCGCCGTCAGGCAGCCATCAACAAGCACGACGTTTGCAATATGCAGTACACCTCCGGTACCACCGGTTTCCCCAAAGGGGTTATGCTGACTCACTATAACGTGGTGAATAACGGCAAAAACATCGGTGACTGTATGGATTTATCCACCGCAGACCGTATGATGATTCAGGTGCCTATGTTCCATTGCTTCGGTATGGTACTGGCAATGACCGCTTCTATGACTCACGGGGTGACCATGTCTCCCATTCCTGCATTTTCTCCCCGACGTGGATTAGATTGTATCAACAAAGAAAAAATCACCTGCTTTCACGGTGTTCCCACCATGTTTATTGCAATGCTGGGTCACGATGACTTTCCTAAAACCGACTTTTCTCATATGAGAACCGGCATTATGGCAGGCAGCCCCTGTCCCATCAAGGTGATGGAAGATGTGGTAGACAAAATGAATATGAAAGAAATCTGCATTGTATACGGTCAGACCGAAGCTTCTCCCGGATGCACCATGTCGAAGATTACAGACTCTTTAGAGGTTCGTGTGAATACCGTTGGTGCGGCAATGTACGGTATCGATTGTAAAATTGTGGATCCCGAAACCGGTGAAGATTTGCCAGACAATGTGGACGGCGAATTTGTGGCAAAAGGCTACAATATTATGAAAGGTTACTACAAAATGCCTCAGGCAACTGCTGCAGCCATCGATGAAAACGGCTGGCTCCATACCGGTGACCTTGCCCGTCGTGACGAAAACGGATACTATAAAATTACCGGCAGAATCAAAGATATGATTATCCGTGGCGGCGAAAATATATATCCCAAGGAAATTGAAGATTTCATTTATACTCATCCCAAGGTTTCCGACGTTCAGGTAATCGGTGTTCCCGACCGTCAGTACGGGGAAGAAATTATGGCATGCGTCATCTTAAAAGAGGGCGAAACTATGACCGAGGAAGAAATGAAGGAATATGTATACACTCATATGGCAAAGCATAAAACTCCCCGTTATGTAGATTTTGTGGATTCTTTCCCCATGAATGCGGCAGGTAAAATCTTAAAATATAAGATGCGCGAAATGGCAGTGGAAAAATTCAATCTGCATAAGGATAATGCCATTGAAACAGCATAAAAAACGGAAAAAGCAAAAAAGGAGAACAGGTTATGTACCAGAAAATTCATACCAAAATGCCTTGGGCAGATATGGATGTTACCCAGGTAAACCGGGAAGCTCCCCATTCTCAGTGGGGTGCCTATGCAACCAAAGAAGAAGCCTTTACCTGCGACATTTTAAAATCTTCCAACGTGAAATGCTTAAACGGAAACTGGAAATTCCGTTACTATGGTGAAGTACCCTCCTATGATGCACATTTAGATAAAAATTTCACTGCCGAAATCCCCGTTCCCGGCAACTGGGAATACTTTGGATTCGGTGAACCCGTTTATACCAACTTTACTTATCCCTGGCGGTATTACGAAACCGAAGGATGTGTGGTATATCCCACGGATGACGGGGAATTTACCGTGGTAAATGCACCTAATATTCCTAAGAAAAACCCCACCGGTATTTATGAAACCACCTTCACCGTGTCAGAAGACTGGTGCGAAAAAGACATCTTCATTCAGTTTGACGGGGTGGAAACCTCCTATATTCTGTGGGTAAACGACCAAGAAGTGGGCTATGCAGAAGACAGTAAGCTTCCCTCCACCTTCGATATTACAGAATATGTAAAACCCGGTGAAAACACCTTGACCGTTCAGGTGATGAAGATCGCTTCTTCTTCCTATGTGGAAGACCAGGACTACTGGTACTTAGCAGGGATTTACCGTCCTGTTTACTTAATTTCCAAACCTAAAAAACGTATCGTGGATGTGAAGGTATTAACCGATTACGAGTTGGGAAAGGGTAGCATCAGCGGTAACATTTTATTAAACCGTGTAAATGGCTTTGCCAACGATACCTTAACATTTGAAATTTACGACGGTGAAACCTTAGTGTATTCCGTACAGCCCGAAATCGGCACGGAATCCAGACACGATGACCGCCTTCCCGATTGCAACGGGGCAATCATCAAAGCCAATGTGGGAGAAGTGGAACCCTGGACTCCCGAAACTCCCAAGCTTTACACCGTTGTTTGCACCTTAACCGATTCTTGTGGCAACGTGCTGGATATGGAATCCTATCGCATTGGCTTCAGACGAATTGAAATTATAAAAGGTGTGGTTCATTTAAACTCTCAGAGAATGATTGTGAAAGGAATGAACCGTCACGAACATCATGTCTATACCGGCAGAACCTTAAGCCGTGAAATCATCATCCGTGAAGTGGAAAACATGAAGCGGATGAATATCAATGCCGTAAGAACCTGCCATTATCCCGCATGCCGTGAATTCTATGAACTCTGTGACGAATACGGTTTGATGGTAATGCTGGAATGTAATGTGGAAAGCCACGGTGTTTACGGTCAGTTAACCCGTAGTCCCGAATGGGCACCCGAATTTGTGAACCGTGCTGCCCGTATGGCAACCTTCTATAAAAATCACGCTTGTGTATATTGCTGGTCTTTGGGTAACGAAAGTGGTGTAGGCCCTGCTCATGCAGCAATGTATGGCTGGATTAAGCAATACGATCCCACCAGATTATGCCAGTATGAAGGCGGCGAAATCTTAGATGTCAGCAAACGGATGAGCGATACCCGTCCCTTTATGTATGCACAGCAGTGGATGATTCGGGATATGATTTCTGATGTGGATGACGACAGACCCATTATCTTAATCGAAATGCTGTATGAAATGTTAAATGCCGGCTCCGGCGTGCAGCGTTATGTGGACTGCGTCTTAAAATACCCCCGATTCCAGGGTGGTTTTGCCTGGGATTTAATCGACAAAGGCATCGCTACCAAGGACGAAAACGGCGTGGAATTTTTCGGCTATGCCGGTGCCTTCAACGAATCCATCCGGGAAAAAGAGTGTGCTCCCTTCTTTACCAATAACGGTGTTCTGCTGGGGGATTACACCTGGAAGCCCGGTGCCTATGAACTGAAAATGGGTTATATGCCTATCATTTTCAGAAAGCCTCATTATGACCACCGTGAAATCACTAAATTTGAGAACAGATACTTAGTATCCAATACCAATATGGCGTTAGACACCAGTCATTATGATGTCACTGCCACCGTCTATGAAAACGGTTATCCCTTAAAAACTGTAGACGTGGATTTACCCTTATTAAAACCCGGTGAAACCATTGACTGGACCTACAAGGTGGATTATGAATCCAAACCCAATGCAAAATATCATATTCTCTTTACCGTATATGCAAAAGATGCCACCAAAGCTTATGATGAAGGTTATGAAATCGGTTATGCTCAGTTTGAATTGGAACATGGAAAAACCGAAAGAACCTTTGTTCCCAAAGTTTCTTCCAATTATACCGTAACCGAAGAAGGAAATAACATCACCGTTACTGACGGAAGCTTTACCGTTGTTTTCGGAAAAGATACCGGTGCGGTAAAAACCATGGTAAAAGACGGCACCACTTACTTAATGGAAGGTTGGAAAAAGCAGTATTACCGTCCTGCCTGCGGCACCAACTGTCCGGGAATGCCCTGGGGCAGAAATGTGCTGTGGGACGAAATGAGAAATCCCGATTCCACCTGCTTAGGCGTTAACTACTATCAGGGTAGTGACGGCAGAGTGGTGGTAGAAAGCGAAATCTGTACCACCGGCGCTACCGGTTACCATATTTATTCCAAACTGACTTATACCGTGTTAAAAGATCAGATTCATGTTGACGTGGTATACGATATGGATAAGGATATCGGAGACCTTCCCAGAATCGGGGACGAATTAGTGATTCCCGCCGGCTTTGAAACCTTAAAATATTTTGCATATGGCAGAAACGAAAGCTATTGCGACAGAATGCTTTCTCCTGTGAAAGCAGTATATGAAAGCGAAGTGGAGCAGGAACATTTCCCCTTCAATCCTCCCGTAGAAAATGGCGGACACGAATCCTGCGAATGGCTGGAAATCTCCGATAAAGATGGGCACACCATGCGCTTTGAAGGTGACTTACCCTTCCATTTTGACATTCATCATAATACCGTGGAAGATTACTTAACCGCAGGCTACGAACATCGCCTGGTAAGAAGACCGGAAAGCTATCTGCATATCGATGCCAAACATGCAGGTATCGGAGGAGAAATGGTATGGATTTCTTCCCTCTATCCGGAAAACAGAGTGAATGCAGACAAATACTTATTCGGCTTCTCGATTAGTGTAAAGTAGGACGGCTCGATAAATGGCGTACAATCCGAAAACCTCACCACTCGCCGTACACTCGGTACGGCTTCGGGTAACCCCTGCGGGTTCGGTTTGTGAATTCTACATCCATTTCTCTTCGCCTTGTTTGAGGTGATGAAAACAATGAAAGGCACAGGATTATACCTGTGCCTTTTTGTGTCAATACAATCATTTTTATGTCAGAAAAACGAAAAAAGAGCTGAATCAATTTGATTCAGCTCTTTTTGTGACAAATTGGTAAGAAATCGGGAATTAGTCGCCCAGTCTTTCTCTAACTTTTGCAGCTTTACCAACACGTTTTCTTAAGTAGAACAGTTTTGCTCTTCTTACTTTACCATGTCTTACAACTACAACTTTGTCGATAATGGGGGAGTTAACCGGGAAGGTTCTTTCAACACCGATGCCGGAAGATAATCTTCTAACGGTGAAGGTTTCCTGGATTCCGCCGCCTTTTTTCTTGATAACGGTGCCTTCGTACATCTGAATTCTTTCTTTTGCACCTTCTCTTACCTTAACATACACTTTCACGGTATCACCGATCTGAATGTTAGGCATATCAGTTCTTAACTGATCCATAGTAATGGCCTTTAAAACGTCCATGTCGAATCTCCTTTCTTGATAAGCGTTCTTTACACGACTCGGAAAACCCTTTCAACTTTTCCCAATGGGAGCTGCTTTCCCGTGTAAGCGGACCGCTCCTTTTACACTACAGGAACATATTTTACCATAAAGAATCCATATTGTCAAGCTTTTTTGCGAAAATTTGCGAAAAAATTAACAATTTTTTCTATGGTGTCAAACAGGACTTCTTTGCATAAGTTGATAGTGGGGCAATCGCCTCAGAAGATTGGGCTTATACGGGAGAAGGGTTGGGTTATGATGAGTCAAAGGATTTCAGTTATCGGTGGAGATTTGCGGCAGATTTCTGCGGCGAAAAGACTGGCGGAGCAAGGGTATGACGTAAAGGTGTACGGTTTTTCTTCTGATCACCTTGACGGCTTTTCGGAATTTTCTGGAAGCTCCGATTTCAGTCAGGCAACAGAGGAAGCAGACTGTGTGTTGTTACCGCTGCCGGTTTCCAAGGATGGGGCAATGCTGAATACTCCGCTTTGGGAGAATTGTCTGCCTTTGGAGGACCTGTTTTCTAAAATTCCAAAGGAAACAGCAGTTTTTTGCGGAATGTCTGGAAAGCTTCCCGCCTGTTATCGGGATTGTGTGATTGACTACGCCAAAGAGGAAGACTTTCTATTAAAAAATGCTTATTTGACTGCAGAAGCTGCGGTGGGAATTGCAATTTGTGAAACACCCATTTCATTTCTCCATGCATCTGTGCTCATCACCGGCTACGGCAGAATCGGAAGTTTTTTGGCAAAGATGCTAAAAAACTTGGGAGCAATCACCTATGTGGCGGCAAGACGGGATACTCATTTTGCCAAAATGGAGGCGGAGGGGCATATCCCGGTTTCCTACGAAAGCCTTCCTGCGATTCTTCCTAAAATGGAGCTTATTTTTAATACTGTTCCCACTTTAATTTTTGATGACTCTCTCATTGGGGAAGTTTCAAAAGAAAGTCTGTTTGTGGATTTGGCATCTCTGCCCGGAGGAATTGACTTCACCTCTGCCAAAGCCCGGGGATTAAAAGTGATTCATGCTTTGTCCTTACCCGGAAAGATTGCCCCGGTTTCCTCAGGAAAGATTGTGGCGGATACCGTAATCCGTCTGCTTTCCAAAAAATCGCAATAAGGAATGACCTGTCTATGAATCCCATTAAGGTAGGCTACTGTCTGACCGGTTCCTATTGCACCTTCCAAAAATCACTTGCGGAGCTTTCCCGACTGTTAGAGGACGGTTTTGAAGTGTTTCCTATGATGAGTGATAATGCTTATAAAACCGATACCCGCTTCGGAAAGGCTTCCGATTTTGTGCAGAAAATTGAAGAAATGACGGGCAAAAAGGTGCTTTCCACCATCAGCGAGGTGGAGCCTATCGGCCCGAAAAAATACATTGACGTGATGGTGGTTGCTCCCTGTACGGGAAACACCATGTCCAAACTGGCAAACGGCATCACAGACACCTCTGCCACCATGGCGGTAAAAGCCTGCTTACGAAACGGCATCCCCGTGGTGATAGCTCTTGCTACCAACGACGGACTTGGCCAGTCTGCCAAAAGCTTAGGGATGATGCTTCCCGTAAAGAATGTGTATTTTGTGCCGTTATCCCAGGATGATCCGGTGAAAAAGCCAACCTCTTTGGTTTGCGATTTCACAAAATTAAAGGACACCCTGCTTTTGGCTTTGGAAGGAAAACAATTTCAGCCGATTATTAAGTAGCTTTTTAAATTTGATTAAAAAAAGACCGTATTCCCAAAGGGATACGGTTTTTTTTTGGTAGGAAAGCTTTTGCTATTTTTTCATTTGGCGGCGCATTCGGTTTAAGTGGCGTTCAAAATTTCCGCTTTTTAGAAATTCCGCTAAAATATATTGGTCCAATACGGGAACGGTGCAGGAGAAATTTCCCAACAATTTGTCATAGCGGGGGAGAAGCTCTTGGGGCAGAATCAGATATCCTATTCTGATGGCGGGAGAAATGCTTTTGGAGAAGGTATTGATATAAATTACCCGCTGATTCTGGTCCATGGCGTATAAAGACTCAATGGGATTTCCCGGCAGGAAAAACTCGCTGTTGAAGTCATCTTCCACAATGAATTTTTGGTTTTTGGTCCATTGAATGTATTCATAGCGTTTGGCAGCCGATGCCGTCACGCCGGAGGGATAACTTTGAAACGGTGTAACATGAAGCACGCCAACCTCCTCGTTCCGAAGTGCCTGACGGGTAATGCCGTCTGCTCCCATGGGCAGTTTTTGGACCGAGACACCTTCTGCCCGATACACTGCTTCAATTTTTTCGTAGGAGGGGTCTTCAATGCCGTAGGTAACATCCCGTCCCAACAGTTTCACCACCGTTTCGTATAGTTGCTCCGAACCCGATCCGATAATAATCCGACGGGGATCTGCCACCATGCCACGGTAACGAAGCAGATATGCCGAAAGCGCATTCCGAAGTGCTGCCGTTCCTTTTCCGGGGGACTTAATAAATAATCGTTCCCCCTGTTCGGATAAGACTTTTCGGATGGTTTTAAACCATAAATCATATTCAAAACGGTCTGCCTTTCTGTCTTCTTCGGGAAGAGGAAGAAAGGAAGCCGTTTTTTTGTTGCTTTCGTGGGGCAACAGCTCCAAAGGTGACACAAAATATCCGCTTTTTTCACGGGAGGTTACATAGCCTTCTTCCGTGAGAAGCGAGTATGCTTTTTCTACCGTAACAACGCTCACACCGTAGCGGTCGGCAAGGACACGCTTGGAGGGAAGCTTTTGGTTGGGAGGATATTGTCCCGATAAGATTTTATCTTTTAATTCCCGATAGAGGGATAGGTATTTTTTGTCTTTCATCTGGTCTTAAAAAAAACTCCTTTTTTGATTATTTACATATGTTCAGATTTTTATTATAATGGATTTATTCTAAAAAGTAAAGAGGTTTTTTTATGAACTACCAAAGAATTTTAACCATTCAGGATATTTCTTGCGTAGGGCAGTGCTCCCTCACCGTGGCACTTCCTATTTTGTCTGCTTGCGGATTGGAAACTGCAGTGCTTCCTTCCGCAGTGCTTTCCACTCATACGGCGGGTTTTTCCGGCTTCACCGTGCGTGATTTAGCTTCAGATATGCCTGCCATCTCCAAACATTGGCAAAAAGAAGGCATCTTCTTTGACGGCATTTATACCGGTTACTTAGGCAGCACCGAGCAGGTGGACTATGTGCTGGAAATTTTTGAACATACCCTAAAGGCAGGCGGCACCACCTATGTGGACCCTGCCATGGCGGATAACGGCAAGCTTTATCCTGCTTTTGACGATGTTTATGTAACTGCTATGAAACGGCTTTGTGCAAAAGCGGATTTTGTGATTCCCAATATCACCGAAGCCTGCTTTTTAACCGATACCGAATACCGCACCGAGTATGACAGGGCTTATGTGGATACCTTGCTTTCCAAACTGACTGCACTCGGCTGTAAAAACATTGTGCTGACCGGCGTATCCTATCAAGCAGGGAAAACCGGAGTAGTGGTATCGGAAAACGGAAATTATCAGTATTATGAGCATCCGTTTTTGCCCAACAGCTGTCACGGAACGGGCGATATTTATGCATCTGCTTTTGTGGGAGCCTATCAGAAAGGTTTTTCTGCCTTTGAGGCGGCAAAAATTGCTGCGGACTACACATTAGAGTGCATTCGCATTACTGCGGAGGTTCCCAATCATTGGTACGGTGCAGCTTTTGAACCTGCCATTCCCAAGCTGCTTGGAATGATTTCCAAGGAGAACTAAAACCGTGGCGATACGAAATTTTGTTAGGAAAAACACGGTCATGGTGATTGCCATGGTTGCAGCACTTGTTACCGTTATCTTTGTTCCCGTGGATGGGGAATATGTAAACTACTTTGATTACAAAACCTTAGTGTGCTTGTTTTGCGTGTTGGCGGTGGTTCGTGCCCTTCGGAATATGCGTTTCTTTTATCTGATTGCTCAGAAGATTGTGCAGTTGTTCCGAAATACCAGAACCACAGTTTTGGCGTTGGTGTATATCACCTTTTTAGGCTCCATGCTCATTGCCAACGATATGGCGCTTCTGACCTTTTTGCCGTTAGGATATTATGTGTTATCCACCACCGACAAAAAGAAATACATGGCATTTACCTTCATTATGCAGAATATTGCAGCAAATTTAGGGGGAATGCTGACTCCCTTCGGAAATCCGCAGAATCTGTACTTATACACAAAATTTCATATTCCCGATTTGGAATTTATAGGAGTGATGGCACCGCCTTTTTTGTTGTCTGTGGTGTTAATTACCGTTTGTTGTGTCATTTTCGTCAAGAAAGAACCCCTATACTTTGAAAATGAAAAAATCAACTTGGTTCCCTGGCGGGTGGTGTTGTATCTTTTGCTGTTTGCACTTTCCATTGTGATTGTGTTCCGTGTAATTCCTTACTGGATTGGGTTGGTTGTGGTTACGGTAGCATTATTGTTTGCCGACCCGAAGGCATTGCGAAGGGTGGACTATCCCTTGTTGCTAACCTTTGTGTTTTTCTTCATTTTTTCAGGGAATATGGCACGAATCGGTGTGGTTAGAGATTTCTTTTCTCATCTGTTAAGCCAAAACACACTATTGGTTGGCACTTTGTCCTGTCAGGTGATCAGCAATGTGCCGTCTGCCATTTTGTTATCCCAGTTTACGGGAAATTGGCAGGAGCTTTTGGTAGGAGTAAACATTGGCGGGGTAGGAACTTTGATTTCCTCTTTGGCAAGCTTAATCACCTTTCGGGAATATACGAAGCGAAATCCCGGAAAAACCAAGTACTATATCGGCATGTTTTCCGCCTTTAATTTTAGTTTTTTAGTAATTCTGACTGTGTTTATGCTGTTAATATAAGCCGGAGACGAAAATATTCTTATTTTTATTCAGAGAAAGATGCAAAATTATAACAAAAAATCAAAAAAATTTTTTCAATTGTCTTGACAAACTATTTGGAAAGTGATAAAATGAGTAAAAATTCAGTTTGAAGGTAATGAATATGAACTTAGCTCTTATGCATGCAAGTGAATATTTTTTCAGCTTTAGCGTAGTCTTTTATTTTGGCTATGCTTATTTTGCGATGAAAAAGTTACTTGTGAGAATGTAGAGCAATTTTGAATCATTCTTCGGATTTTTAAAATGATGCCAAAATCCTCACTTGTAACGAATGCAGGTGAGGATTTTTTATTGGAAAGGAAGGCAATCCCATGGCGAATCAATTGGAAGAAGCAAGAAAGATTATCAATGAAGTGGATGCAAAGATGGCAGAGCTTTTTGTGAAGCGTATGCAAGCAGTGCAATCGGTTTTTGAATACAAAAAAGAATTTGGACTTCCTATTCTGGATCAGAGCCGTGAGGATGCCGTTATCCAGAAAAATGTAACCCTGATTGAGGATGAAATGCTCAAATCCTACTATATCAGCTATCTAAAGGCTTTGATGGGCGTATCCAGAGCCTATCAGTATCGGTTGCAAAACGGACTCAGGGTTGCCTATAGCGGTGTGGAAGGAGCTTTTGCTCATATTGCCGCAGGCAGAATCTTCCCCGAAAGCAGTCGGATATCCTATCGGGATTTTCGTTCTGCATACAATGCCGTGGCAAGCGGAGAATGTGATGTGGCAGTGCTTCCCATTGAAAACAGCTATGCGGGAGAAGTAGGACAGACTTTAGATTTGATTTTTCAAGGCGGGCTGTTTATCAACGGTATTTATGAGCTTCCCATTCATCAGAACTTATTGGGGCTTCCTGATGCAAAAGTGGAAGACATCAAGAAAGTAACCAGTCATCCCCAGGCGTTGGGACAGTGCCACGATTATATTGTTTTCCGCGGATTTGATACCGAGGAAGCAAACAATACCGCCGTTGCAGCAAAAGCGGTGGTAGAGCGTAACGATAAAACCGTAGGTGCCATTGCCAGTGTGGAAACGGCAGAGATTTATGGGTTAAAGGTATTGGAAGCCAACATCAATAAAAGCGGGGAAAACACTACCCGTTTTGCCGTGTTATCCAAGGTGCGGGCAAACGCTGCTTCTTTGGAAAACTCCGTTCTGATGTTTACCGTCAAAAATGAAGCAGGCTCCTTGGCAACTGCAATCAGCATTATTGGGCAGTATGGCTATAATATGACCGCTCTTCGGAGCAGACCTTTAAAAAAACATTCCTGGCAATATTATTTCTATGTGGAAGTGGATGGCACCACCGAGAACGAAAACGGCAGGAAAATGCTGGCAGAACTCGGCAATGTTTGCGATCAACTGAAGGTGGCAGGAAGCTTTGCACCTCACAGCGAAATTTAGAGGAGTATACCGATGAATATTCATATGAATCTACAAGAAAACAGCTACGATATTGTGATTGAGCGGGGAAGTCTTTCCCACGCAGGGGAATCCTTAAACTTAGACCGTCGGGTACTGGTGGTTACTGATACGGGCGTTCCGAAGGAGTATGCAGAAACGGTTGCCCGGCAGTGCCGTGAAGCGGTGATTTGCACCGTAGCAATGGGAGAAGGTTCCAAAAGCTTGAAAACCTTTGGAGAGTTGCTACAAACAATGCTGGATCACGGTTTTTCCAGAAAGGATTGTGTGGTTGCAGTAGGCGGTGGCGTAGTCGGGGACCTTTCAGGCTTTGCTGCATCCGCTTATATGAGAGGGATTGATTTTTATAATATCCCCACGACCCTTCTATCTCAAATTGATTCGTCTATTGGAGGAAAAACTGCTATCAATTTCGGCAACGTGAAAAATATTGTGGGAGCATTTTATCAACCGAAAAAGGTGCTGATTGATCCCGAACTTTTAAACACACTTCCCAAGCGGCAGATTTCAAACGGCTTGGCAGAAGCCATTAAAATGGCGCTGACCTCCGATGAAGATTTATTCCGGCTGATGGAGGAAAAGGACATTTTATCCAATCTGGATGAAATCATCTTCCGTTCCTTAACCATTAAAAAATCAGTTGTTGAGCAGGATGAAAAGGAAGCAGGGCTCCGCAGAATTTTAAACTTCGGGCATACCATCGGTCATGGGATTGAATCAGGTGGAAATTTGTCTGATTTGTATCATGGAGAATGTGTTGCATTGGGATTAATTCCTATGTGTGATGCTTCTCTGAGACCGCGGGTGATTGAAGTACTGAAAAAATGTGACCTTTACAATTTGATTCCCTTTGACTGGGAAAAGATTGCCGAGGCAGCATTTCACGATAAAAAGGCAGACGGTGACACTGTTACCGTTACCCTTGTGCCAAGAGTAGGCACCTTTACTATGAAAACTATGAAATGCAGTGAAGTCATCCAGTTGGCAAAAGACTGTTTTCGGAGGTAGTTATGATGAAAAACACATTTGGAACCAGCGTTTTGGTTACTCTGTTTGGAGAAAGCCACGGAGCGTATATCGGTGCCGTGCTGGACGGATTGGCACCCGGGATTACAGTATGCGAAGAATCCATCCGGCAGATGCTTTTCAAACGAAGACCCAGCGGAAAAATTTCCACACCAAGGCAGGAACAGGATGCTTTTCGTATTGTAAGCGGGGTGATGAACGGGAAAACTACAGGGACACCCATCACCATTTTAATTCCCAACGAAAATGTGAAAAGCGGTGACTATGCAGCCTTAAACACCATTGCAAGACCGTCTCATGCGGATTACACAGCAGAACAAAAATATCATGGCTTTCAGGATGCCAGAGGCGGAGGACATTTCAGCGGCAGAATTACGGCAGCATTGGTTGCTGCAGGAGCCATTTGTAAAGATGCTTTGACAGAAAAAGGCATTTTGATTGGAACACACGTAAAAAAATGCGCCGGCATATGTGACAGAGAATTTGAACATTTAGAAAAAGATATCACAAGTCTTAATGATAAAACATTTGCCGTTTTGGAGGAATCCAAGGAAGCGGAAATGACCGCTGCAATTTTAGCGGCTGCAGAAGAGAAAGACAGCGTTGGAGGAATTTTGGAAACTGCGGTAATCGGAATGCCTGCCGGGGTTGGTGAACCCTGGTTTGATTCCATAGAGGGGATGCTTTCTCATATGATGTTTTCTATTCCCGCAGTAAAAGGAATAGAATTTGGCGCAGGCTTTTCTATTTCAGATATGAGAGGCAGCGACGCCAATGATTCGTTTATCCTGCGTGACGGGACGATTGCAACCGCTACCAACAATAATGGCGGTATCAACGGCGGTATCACCAACGGAATGCCGATTATGTTTTGCACCGCTATCAAGCCTACTCCCACCATTTTCAAACCGCAGCATACTGTGGACTTTGCGAAGATGGAAGAAACAGTACTGGAACCCAAAGGCAGACATGACCCTGCCATTGTGCATCGTGCAAGAATTGTGCAGGATGCAGCAACGGCAATTGTGCTGTGTGATGCACTTGCCCTGCGATACGGAACAGACTGGTTAAGAGGGTGATGACAATGAAGCAGTACGGTTTGGTGGGAAAGAAGCTTCCCCACAGTTTTTCCAAAGAAATTCACGAAAAGCTTGCCGACTACTCTTATGAATTGATAGAACTTACAGAAGAGGAGGTAGACGTTTTCTTTCGGGAGAAACGTTTTTCTGCGGTGAACGTGACCATTCCCTATAAAGAAACGGTGATTCCTTATCTGGATTGGATCAGCGATATTGCCAGACGAATCGGTGCCGTGAACACTGTGGTGAACAAAAACGGAAAGCTATACGGCTATAACACCGATTACTACGGTATGAAAGCTTTGATCCTAAAAATCGGATTGGACTTTTCCGGAAAAAAAGTGCTGATTTTAGGAACGGGTGGAACCTGCAAGACTGCAAAAGCGCTGGCAACGGACTTAGGTGCATCCCAAATTCTTTCGGTCAGCAGGCAGAAAAAAGATACTCATATTACCTATGATGAGGCAATTACCTGTCATCAGGATGCGCAGATTATCATCAACACCACACCCTCAGGAATGTATCCTAACTGCAACGAAAAACCGATTGACATTGCCAATTTTCCCCAATTGGAAGGGGTGGTAGATGCTGTTTATAATCCTCTTCGCACCAATTTGGTTTCCGACGCAAAAAAACGGGGAATAAAGGCGGAGGGCGGACTTTATATGTTGGTGATGCAGGCGGTGGTTGCCGTGGAAAAATTCTTGGGCACAACAATTTCTGCAGAAACTGCAGATCAGGTGTTTTGCTCTGTGTTAGCCGCTAAAGAAAATATTGTGTTAACGGGAATGCCCGGCAGCGGCAAAAGCACTGTGGGAAAATGCATGAAACCGGACGGATTTTTCTTTGTGGATACGGATACCGAAGTGGAAAAACGGGCAGGTTGCACCATTAAAGAACTGATTGAGAAACAAGGAGAAACTTATTTTCGGGATTTGGAATCCGAGGTGATTCGGGATGTATCCCAAGAGAGCGGACAGATTATCTCCACAGGTGGCGGAGCAATTTTGCGTGATGAAAATGTGACCTGTTTAAAGCAAAACGGCACAATTTTCTTCTTAGATGCAGAGTTTAAAAGACTTTCTGCCACAGAGGACAGGCCCCTTTCCGATACAGTGGAAAAATTAAAAGAACTCTACGAAAAACGTATCGGCATTTACCGTTCCACAGCGGATGTGGTGGTGCCGGATTTTGATACTCCCCAAGGGGAAGCAGATTTCATTCTTACCAAACGAAGGGAGCTTATGCAATGAAAATTTTAGTACTAAACGGCCCCAATTTAAATATGCTTGGCATCAGAGAGCCTGATCATTACGGCAAAGAAACCTACGAAGCCCTTTGCGAAAAAATCAAAACTCATTGCCATAAAAAGCAGGTGGAGGTTTCCCTTTATCAATCCAATCACGAGGGAGACCTGGTAGACGAAATTCAACGGGCATACGGCAATACCGACGGCATTGTGATCAATCCCGGTGCCTATACCCACACCAGCATTGCCATTTTGGACGCAGTGAAATCGGTTGGGATTCCTACCGTGGAGGTACATATTTCCAAGGTGGAGCAACGGGAAGATTTCCGTCAGGTAAGCTATATCCGTCTTGCGGCAAAAAAAACGATTACCGGTCATGGCACCGACGGTTACATCGAAGCCATTGACTACTTGATTGAGGAATTATCATGATAGCAACATTTACCCCCTGCACCCTGCAGGGTACCATCGGTGCACCTCCTTCTAAAAGTATGGCGCATCGCTATTTAATCGGCGCAGCACTGTCAAAAGAAAAATGCATCATCTCCGGCGTGGACTATAATGAGGATATTCTTGCCACCATAGATTGCCTGCGTGCATTGGGAGCAGAAATCACCACTGAGGGAGACGTCGTTTCTGTGAATCCCAAAAATTTTATGAAAGCTGAACATCCTGTGTTAAGCTGCAGGGAAAGCGGCAGTACCTTACGGTTTATGATTCCACTTTCATTGTGTCTTGGGAAGGAAGTGACCTTAACGGGAAGCACCCGCCTTTTGGAACGACCTTTAGGAGTTTATGAGCAACTGTGCCAACAGTATGGCTTTTTCTTTCGGAAGGATGAAAAATCTATCACACTTTCAGGAAACTTAAAGAGTGGAAACTATCAGCTTCGGGGTGATGTGAGCAGCCAGTTTATTACGGGGTTGTTGTTTGCGCTGGTGTATCTTGGGGAGGATTCTTCCATAGAGATTTTACCGCCTTTTGAAAGCAGATCCTATATCAATCTCACGTTGTCTGCCCTGCAGTCTTTTGGCGCAGAGGTGCATTTTACCGATGAATACCATATCGCAGTGAAAAAAAACAACCTGCATTCCTATTCGGGAAAGGTGGAAGGGGACTACTCCAACGCAGCATTTTTGGAAGCTTTTTGTCATATTGGTTCCCAGATTACCGTGGAGAACCTGAATCCAAACAGCTTGCAGGGAGATCGGATATATGCCGATTATTTTGGTAAAATCACAGAGGGGACACCCACGCTGGATATTTCCGACTGTCCTGATTTAGGACCCGTATTATTTGCTTTGGCTGCCTTAAAAAACGGTGCGGTATTTACCGGAACAGACCGATTGAAGGTAAAAGAAAGTGACCGTGGTGCAGCAATGCATGAGGAACTTTTAAAGCTGGGCGGCGGACTTATTTTCGGGGACAACCGGATTACCGTGCCAAAGCAGGAATTGTCTTACCGGGGAATCCCCGTAGACAGCCACAACGACCACAGAATCGTAATGGCGATGTCGGTGATTTTATCGAAAACCGGCGGTGAGATAACTAATATTGAAGCAGTGAAAAAAAGTTATCCCAATTTTTTTTCCGACATTTTGAAATTGGGGGCAAAGGTGAGTTTTAAATGATTGTAGATGTTAGTAAAAATATATTGATTGTGGGACTTGGGCTTTTGGGCGGAAGCTATGCCAGAGTGTTAAAACGCTTTGGTTTTCACATTGGCGCCATTACCAAAGAGCAAGAGTCCATTGATTATGCATTAGGAGAACATATTATTGATGAAGGTTCCACAAAGATTGATAAAGCTATTATCGGGAAAGCGGATCTGGTGATTTTTGCCCTGTATCCGCATGTGTTTGTGGAATGGATTCGGGAGAATCAGCATCTATTAAAAAGCGGAGCTATTATCACCGATGTTACCGGTGTGAAGCGAGGTGTGGTGTATACCATCCAGGATATGCTGCGGGATGATTTGGAATTTATTGCGGCTCACCCCATGGCAGGCCGTGAGGTATCCGGAGTGGAAAACAGTACCGACAAAATGTTTGTGGGTGCTAACTATATTGTTACTCCTACCAAAAAAAACACGCCGGAAGCGATTAACACCTGCCTGGAGCTTGGAAGACTGCTTGGTTTTTCCAATGTGACTACGCTTTCTCCCGAGGAACACGATGAAATGATTGGGTTTCTTTCTCAGTTGACCCATTGCATTGCCATTACGCTGATGACTTGTAACGACCGGGAGCATATGGAAAAATTTACCGGGGACTCCTTTCGGGATTTAACCCGGATTGCCCGCATTAACGATGAGATGTGGAGCGAACTGTTTTTGGAGAATAAGGATGCACTTTTAGAACAGATGAATATGTTTATGAACAAATTTAACGAGCTTAAAATGATGCTTGAAACGGATGACATTGCCGGCATGCGAGAAATGATGCGACATTCCACCCAGCGAAGAGCACTGTTTGATAAAAAATAATTTTAGTGGAGGTTTCACCAAATGAACATGAATTTCAAACGTAAATTACCCATTCCCATGGAAATTAAAGAACAATATCCGTTGTCATATAAAATGGAGCAGTTGAAGGTCAAAAGAGATATGGAAATTAAGTCCGTCTTTGAAGGTAAGGATGACAGATTGATTTTAATTATTGGTCCTTGCTCTGCTGACCACGATGACAGCGTGATTGATTATATTTCCCGTTTAAGAACCGTTCAGGATAAAGTAGCCGACAAAATTCTGATCATTCCCAGAATTTACACCAATAAACCCAGAACTACCGGAGACGGCTACAAAGGAATGCTTCATCAGCCGGACCCCAACAAGGAATCCGATATGTTAAAAGGGGTTGTAGCAATCAGAAATTTGCATCTCAGAGCTATTGAAGAAACCGGCTTTACCTGTGCAGATGAAATGCTGTATCCTGAAAATCACAGATATTTATCCGATTTGTTATCCTATGTGGCAATTGGTGCAAGATCGGTGGAAAACCAGAAACACAGGTTGACATCCAGCGGTCTGGATATTCCTGTTGGCATGAAGAATCCCACTGCAGGTGATATCTCCGTGATGATGAATTCTATCACTGCGGCACAGCACGCTCACACCTTCATTTACCGCGGCTGGGAAGTGGAAAGTCAGGGAAATCCGCTGGCACACGCCATTTTAAGAGGTTATGTGAATAAACACGGCCAGTCTATGCCCAACTATCACTATGAAGATTTGATTCACTTAGCAGAAATTTATGCAAAATCCGGACTGCAAAATCCCGGTGTGATTATTGATACCAACCATGCAAATTCCGGAAAAAAATGGGCAGAGCAGCCGAGAATTGCCAAAGAAGTACTGCATAGCTGCCGTCATAGTGCGGATGTAAAAAAACTGGTCAAAGGATTAATGATTGAAAGCTATATTGAAGACGGTGCTCAGAAACCTGAAGAAGGCATTTACGGAAAATCCATCACCGACCCCTGCTTAGGTTGGGAAAAAACCGAAAAGCTGATTTACGATCTGGCAGATGTACTATAATAAAATTAAAAAAAGACACTCTGGAGTGTCTTTTTTTATGTCTTTATAAAAAAATCAATTTAACAAAATCTTAACATTTTTTAAAAGTTTTTTTAACAAGCATCCTTTATAATTTGTCTTGTAAGACGAAAACAAGGAGGAATTTATCATGAATTCAGACGATCAGAACTTTATCATTCAGAACATTCGTTCCAAATACCAGAAAGAAGAAGCAACTAAGCTCGATAGCTTGAAACAGTTAGACCAAAAGGTGCAACGACCGGCCAATTTGTTTGCCTACATTTTCGGAAGTGTTGCGGCACTGGTAATGGGCAGCGGTATGAGTCTTGTGATGACTGACATCTCAGCAATGCTCGACATTCCAAATCCTATGGTATTAGGAATTATCATTGGAATTATCGGACTTTTGATGCTGATTGTAAACTATCCCATTTATAAAGGGATTCTCGGTGCACGCCGTAAGAAATATGCTAATCAGATTCTGGCGTTAAGCGAGCAGTTGATGAAGGATTAATCAAACAAAATCATAGACCCAAACGGTGATGTCAGGTTGGCATTGCCGTTTCTTTTTATAAAAGTAAAAATGTTAACAAAACTTTAACATTTTAATGGTATGATAATAATATCAGAAAGTATACAAGCGGAGGTGGTACGATGTTTAAAATATTGGTCGTAGAAGATGACTGCGACTTAAATCAGACGGTCTGCACCTTTTTAAATCATTCAGGATATGAGGCTGTGGGGTGTCTTCGGGCAGAGGAAGCTTATGATGCCATGTATGAAAACGTGTTTGATTTAATCGTGTCCGATATTATGATGCCCGAAATTGACGGCTTTGAATTTGCCAAAACGGTGCGGGAGTTCAATGCAGATATTCCCATTTTATTGATGACTGCCCGTGATGACATTGCCTCAAAACAAAGAGGCTTTCGTGTTGGTGTGGATGATTATATGGTGAAGCCCATTGATTTTGACGAGCTGTTTTTACGCATCGGAGCCCTTCTTCGCCGTGCCAAAATTGCCCAATCCCGAAAACTGGAAATCGGAGCTTTTGTGATGGATGCTGACGAGCATACTGCTTATCTTAACGGAGAGGAAATCTTTCTTACCAATCGGGAATTTGGTATTTTATATAAACTGCTGTCCTATCCAAAAAAGACTTTCACCCGTACGCAGCTGATGGATGAATTTTGGGATTTTGAAACCGAAACTGCTCCCAGAGCGGTGGATGTATATATGACCAAGCTTCGTGCTAAATTATCCCAATGTGCAGATTTTGAATTAAGAACTGTTCACGGACTTGGCTATAAGGCGGTGATCAAGTGAAAAAGGGGAGTGCAGCAGAAAAATGGTTGAAGTGGCTCAATCAGTATTTTTTGTTTTTTGCTTTGGTTGCCTTTGTGATTACCTGCAGCACGATGCTCTTTGTGTCTGTTATGCGGGACAGCCTCAATCTTACGTTAACGGACGAAAATATCGGAACCGCTGCTAAAATCACCTTTTTGAATGTGTTGTTTTTAAGTTTGCTGTTCACGATGTTAGACGCAGTTCGCCGAAAAATGATTTTAGAACGTCCGGTTAAGAGAATTACTGATGCTGCCGAGAAAATTATCAAGGGCGATTTTTCTGTTCGGATAAAACCTCACAGAAGTTTTGGCGCCGACGATAGCTTTGATCGCATTGCCGACTGTTTCAATCAGATGGCAAAAGAGCTTGACAGCGTGGAAACCCTGCGTACGGATTTTATTGCCAATGTGTCACATGAAATGAAAACTCCCTTAAGTGTGATGCAAAACTATGGCACCCTGTTGCAGTCACCTAACTTACCTGATGGAAAACGGATGGAATATGCGAAAGCGGTGACGGATGCGTCCCGCCGTATGGCAGATATGATGACCAATATTTTAAAGTTGAATCGTCTGGAAAACCAGCAGATTTACCCTGAGGTTACGGAATTTGACCTGGGGGAACAGCTTTGTGAGTGT